>DATCIQ010000542.1:0-12620 GCA_036507635.1 Gammaproteobacteria bacterium | reverse complement strand
GCGTCTCCGAAGCCCAAATGCCCGCGAAGGCGATCGGATAGAAGATGAGGCTGTCGACGCCTTGCCCCACGATCGTCGACCCGATCGTGCGCGTCCAGAGCCAGCGGCCGCCCGTCAGGAGCTTCATTCTCGCGAGCACATAAGCATTGACAAAGTCGCCGGCCCAGAATGCGACCATCGACGCGACGACGATGCGCCACGTGTTGCCGAATACGATCTCGAGCGCAGGCTGCAAAGTGGCATTGAACGGCTCCCGCGGGCTCGCGGGCAGATGGATCACGACCAAGGCGACTAAGGTCGCAAAAATCATCGCGATGAAGCCGGCCCAAATCACCTTGCGTGCCCGCGCATAGCCGTAAACCTCGGTCAGTACGTCGCCGAAGATGTAGCTGATCGGGAAGAACAGATTGCCGGCGCCGAACACGAGCGCAGCGCCTACGACCGGCAACGCGAACGGCAGCGTGATCTCACCGACTTTCGCGGGACCGATGAGATTCGAGCACAAAAGCACCGTGACGAATGCCGCGAGCAGCAGATCGTAGTAGCGGTAGTGGCGGCCGCGGAGGCGTGATGCTTTTTCAGCGAATAGCATTAGCCTGCTTTTCTGCCCAGAGCAGATGAAATCTGGCAGGTTCGCGGGAGCCCCCTATTCGCGCCATCGCGGGACGAATTGCCCAACGCCAACCATACCAAGGCGTCTGCCATCGCCAACTAATGTTCAGTTCCTCAGCAAGGCGGGCGAGCATTGACCACGTAAGAAATCCCACTTGTTGCAACGAATCTGAACGATCAGCGAGCTGCGCTTGGAAAGTCCGTCGCTGCTCCTCCAACATCGTCTCACCGCTTGAGCGATCCGAGTAGACGGGTGAATCCATCACCACGATCTTCCCCCTCGGTTTGAGCACGCGCAGTGCTTCCCTCAGAGTGATCAGATAATCCGCGCTATAGTGCAAGCTCGCGTTGAATAGCACGGCATCCACGGTCTCCGCTGGAATCGGTAAGCGGTCGAACTCAGCCTGAACTATGGGCCATTTTGGCGTGTAGTGGCGCGCTGCCTTCAAACCATCCTTGTCGTCATCGTTGATGTCTACGGCGCACGGCCCAAAGCCGGCGCCGTCGAGATGATTGCAGACCCAACCGACGCCCGCCCCCACGTCAATCACTTTTGCTCCTGCTTGCAAATTCACTCGGGTCCACGCCATGAATGCAGCAAAGCTCCGACGGCGAATACGCCACTGTGCGGCCAAGGGGTCCTTATGGTTACACGTGGGAAGACAACGATAATACGCGGACTCCATAGAGCCCCGCCCTTCGGCCAACCTGATCTTGCGGTATGACTCCAGAAACGCGCGAAGATCTGCTGCTCGTTGTGGAGGAAGGAACCGCCATACTCCGTTTTCGCAGGGAAACGTGAGTGCACACGTCGGGCATTCGGCCCGAGTCCAAGATTCGCACTCCAAGCTGCCGCGACAAGACGGACACGCGAAGCGCCATTCGCGCAAAGTCTGCTTGCCGTAGACTGCGGAAGTGTCTATTTGCGACGTCCTAGCGTTATGTTCCAGAAATGGCCATTATTGGTGCATCCCCTCGCCGGGCCGAGATCGTGCTCGCCAGCGCGGCTGGCGTGTCCAATCGGCCCGCGACATCGTCGGCATACAAATTCTACGGCGGCACGTCGCTTAGAGCTGAGCGCGCAGCAGAGCCATCCAGCTACGCGCTGAAATTGGCCGCGCTCGCAGTGCCAAAGCGGCGAATTTTGATGCCTCTCTTCGTTGCCTGCGTTGTAGATAGAGTGCGGACACCTGTCGATACAGTCTGCAAAGCGTACGGCGCACTTGCGCGCGATAAGCCGCCGTCAATTGCTGCCGCCCCAGAAGGTCTTCGAGCGACGCGGCTGCGTTCTCACACCCGGCTATCGCCGTCGACGCAGACATATTGCGTGCGTGACGCCTGAGGCGCGTAACGACTGGCCATAGTCTTACGCCATCGGCCTGTAGCGCGACACGGAGCCACAAATCAAAATCCTCGGCGCTCGCCCTCGACGTATCCAGGCCGCCCACGTCGGTAAGCAAGCTCCGGCGAGCAATCGTAGCCTGACTGAATAGCGGGGTGCCAGCCACGAGATTCCACAATACATCCCGATCGTCGTTGTACCGGCTTTCCAAGAAGGGTGGACCGACAGTGCCATCCTCTTCGACGTAGCGTACGTCCCCAAACGCGAATCCACAGCCGTCGTTCTCATCGAGCGCTCCAGCGAGACGCTTCAGTGCATCGCGTTCGAGCAGATCATCGTCGTCCAGAAAAAGTACATAGTTGCCCCGCGCAATTTCTAATCCTTTGTTGCGGACCGTGGCGAGGTTCCCCGTGTGATCGATCGTAACGGCTCTGACGGTTCTGCCCAGCTCGGCGAGAAATGCCTCGGTGGCATCGTCCGACCCGTCGTTGACGACGACGATCTCGAACGATGGTGCATCTTGTTGAGCTACCACAGAATCGATTGCTGCCGCGAGCATAGTCTTTCGATTCCAGGTCGAGATAACTACACTGACATTCGTGGGCATCATCTCGAGAGCGTCAAAGGTCGCGGAAGCCCGATTCTAGCTCGGCGGCGGTGAAGTCCCATGGCCACCTTTGAAGAATCCGCACCCAAGCGGCTGATACTCGGATCTGCACGCAGCGGCACTACGTGGGTGCTGGACTGTTTGGCGGAAGCCAACGATCTTCGGCCCATATTCGAGCCCTTGGATCCGCTGGAGTCGAAGTTGACTGCACGTCATGCCAACGACTGCATGGCAAGCGATGATTCGAATCCGGAGCTTGAGCGGTTGTTTCGAAATTTGGCGGCTGGCAGCGTCCATTCACGTTGGATTGATTATCGAGGTCCAAGAAGGCTGTGGTTGCCTCGCCCCGAGGGGAATCCCCGGGGAACCGCGTACGCGAAACGCTGGTTGCGGCAGTGGCGGAGTTACCTTCGTACCCACATGATGATGCGGACCGCAGTGCGGCGAAAGGAAACACTGATCAAGTGCGTCCGAGCGAACCTGATGGCGAGTTGGCTGGCGCAAACTATCGGCTTTCGAATCGCGCTGATCGTGCGTCACCCTTGCGCTGTTGTCGAGTCACAGTACCGCCTCAGGTCGCCCATCGTCAGGAATCCAGGCCCCGTACTCGCGCGCTATCGTGCCAGCGAGAGACTTCACCAGCAAACGGGGGGTCGATATCTGAGCTTGCTACATGCGGAATTGACGACGATAGAAGCGCTTACGCTCAACTGGGTCATCGAGAACCAATGGCCTATTGAGCAGAGCGAGGAGGCGGGGTACGTCGTGGTGCCTTACGAGGATCTCAACGCTAGGCCCGAAATTGCATGGCCGCACCTGTGTTCCTCGCTCGATCTGGCGCGCATTCCTAGTCTCGACCTACTGCGGAGGCCCTCGCAATCCTCCGAAAGGCGCGCAAACTCCAGCAACCACGCGCAACATGAGCCGCGCTGGCGATCGAATCTGACACACCAGCAACTGCAAGCGATTCAAAAGATATTGGATTTGACCGAATGCGTCTATTACAACATCAAGGAAATTGAACCAGCCGTGGACCGCCCAGGCACCGTTTCCTCCGCGCAACCGTCCGCGCCTTAACGGGCAAAGTACCGCGTGCTACTCACCAAGTAACGGGGCCGAACGTAGATGACTTCCTCGGAACTACGCATTCGTCCTTACGAGCGCGGCGATGAGCACGCCCTTGCCGACCTGTTCGAACGGTGCTTCGGCTTCCGGAGAGAGCTCGATTACTGGCGCTGGAAGCTCATATCAGAAGTTCCACCTTTCGAGAACGTCTGGTTTGCTGAAGCTGGGGGAGAAGTGATCGGGCATTACGGCGCGATGCCTGTTCGGGTGCAGCTCGGAGAGCGTCGTGGCTGGCTCGCGGTGATCGTTGACGTAATGGTCGCTCCTTCATCGCGAAGGCGAGGCGTGCTCAGTTCGCTCATCGCGGCCGTGCATCGAGCCTGGCGCGCCCAGGGTGTGTTGCTCGTGATCGGACTGCCCAACCAGCAATGGGGGTCGAGAACACGCGTATTCAATCTGCCGCGTCTGTTCACGTTGCAATGGCTCACTCTGCGCCTTCGGCCGGCAGGGCATTTGGCCGCGCGCATCAATGCCTTCTCGCAGTTGGCTGCCCCACTCGATGCCCTGCGATACCGCTACTTCTTCGCGAATCGCACACGTCGCGACGTAACCCTGATGGAGCATGAGCCGTCGATCAAGCAGCGAGATCCCCTGGATGAGATCGGTGCGCTGGCGATGCAAGCGCATCGCTTTTCGATTCTGCGTGACGCGTCTTGGATTCAACAGCGTTACGTATCCTGCCCAACGCAGAAATACCGCGTCCTACTCGCCAGTGCGGATGCTGCGAATCTCGGCTATTGCGTTTACGCGATTCGCGAAGTCGACCGAATAAGGTCGGCGGTATTCGCCGAAACGATAACCCGCTTCGAAAAGGAATCCGCCGTGAGCGAGATGGTTCGCGCAGTCGTCGGCCGGATGTATCACGAAGGGGTTCACTATGTCAGGGCTTTGGCGATTCCGGGCACGTCGCGCTATGAAGCTTACCGCAACCTCGGCTTCGTACCTCGGGAGAATTTCAACGTCCATGCCGGATTGTTGCAGACCGGAACCGTGAGCCTCGAGGCACTGTCGACACCTGAAGGGTGGCTGATGACAGGCGGAGAATTCGACGTTGTATAGGGAGCGTGTCAAAAGCTATGTCGATAGGGTGTTCGAGGGAATTTGGCGATCGTGCTTTCGACAGTTGCGCGGCCTGAGCCCCAAACCTGTGCGCTGTTGGGAGTCTGCCGGCGGCCAACGGATTGTCGTCGTGGCGCCGCATCCCGATGACGAAGTAGCCGGGTGCGCGGGAACTTTGCTTAGACATCGCGCCGCGGGCGACGATATCACTGTCCTGTTCGTCACCGACGGTCGGCTTTCGCGAAGGTACGACCTATCGCCGGAAGTCACGGCTAGTCGAAGGCGAACCGAAGCCGAGGCCGCCGCCCAAGCTTTGGGTGCGGTAAACAGTCAATGGTGGGGATTTGCCGAAGGTGAGTGGAGCATCGAGATCTTTCGTCGGCGGGCCATGCAGGCATTCGGAACGTACCGTCCGGATATCGTCTACGCTCCGTCCGTAGTCGATTTTCACCCTGAACACCGCAAGGTAGCGATTGCACTGGCGGGATGCATTCCGGCGGGCATCCCCGTCAGAATGTATCCAGTGCAAGTGCCGCTCACATCCGTGGTGGCCAATCTGATCAGCGACGTTTCGAAGATGGTTCCGGAAATAGTAGCGCTCATGCACATCTATTTGAGCCAGTACTCGAGTTTGGAGCGGATCTTGCGAATGCGCCGCTACGCCGCAGTCCTTTATTCAATCGGCAACTACATCGAGGAATTCTGGGAGCTCGAAGGCGAAACCTTCGCTCGCATTCACGAAGCCAAGGTCGCCAACCTCGCCTTCAGAGGATTGCGCGCCCGCGCACTGACGGACCCCCTCGCGTACCTCATCGGGAATCGAGCGCGCCGCACGTTGCGCGCGTTGTCGGAAGGTTGACGCTCTCGCTTCTGTTCGTGCGAGTGATGACTCAATGAACGTACTGCTGGTAGTCCCGGGAGGTGTCACGGCCGACGGACGCGGGGACGTTATTCCCGTTCTCTTCGACCTCGTCTGCGAGCTTTCCTCGCGGTGCACCGTGGTAGTCGTTTCCGTTGACCACAGGCCCGAGCCACTGGTCACCAGAACCCAGAATTTCTTGCTGATCAATTCCGGCCGGAGCCGCCTGCCGAGTCTTGCCGGTGCGTACAGCGACTCACGGCGAATTCGGCGTCTGTTGATCGCCAACAGTGTCTCTTTCGAGATCCTTCACTCGTTCTGGTTCGGTTTGCCGAGCACGATGGCGTATTTGCTGTCGCGAGCGCAGGGGACTTCGTGGGTTGCAAGTCTCGGCGGCCAGGAGCTCTCCCGACGTCGACTCGAAGCCCTGCCCGCATCGGCGCGGTTCCTCCAACGATGTGCCAATGCTCTCGTCATGAGAAAGGCTGATGCGATTACTGGCGGAAGCCGGCTGGTCCTGGCCGAAATGGCCGCGTACGGAAGGGATGCCGCCTGGCTGCCGTTGTTTCCGAACGTCCGCCCGCCCGTCGCGGAACATGGCATTGACCGTTCAAACCGTCACAATCGGCTGAGAATCGTAACCATCGCCGATCACAATGAGACGAAAGACCCAGAAACGTTGCTGCGAGTTATATCCCTATTGACGAATCGCGGACGACAAGTCAGCCTGGATTGGATCGGCCGCGAAATCCAACCCGGCCGGGCCCGAGCATTGGCCGCCGAGCTCGGCATCGCCGATCGCGTATTCATCCATGGACATCTTTCCTACGAGCTGATCGCCGACCGCTTGTCGAGTGCCGATTTGTACTTGCAGTCGTCTCGCTACGAGAGCCAAGGCGTTGCTGTGTGCGAGGCTGCGACTCTCGGTCTACCTATCGTGGGAACGAATACGGGCATCGTCGCCGATCTCGCGCCCCACAGCGCCATAGCAGCGGAGGTCGGCGATGCCATGGCTTTGGCGAACGCCGTCGAACAACTCATCGACGATCGCGAGCTTCGGGTCGAAATGGGCAGGCGAGCCGCACGATGGATGTCGAGCTATTCCATCCGCTGGACGGTGTCTCGGATGGTCGACTTGTACGAAAACCTCCTTCGCGGCCGAGCGCGTGAGCGCGACTGAGCCGGAGCTCCGCTCTTGCACGAACGCGGCACGAACATTCTCTTCATACGCCTTCAGGCAATCGGTGATTGCATCGGCGTTTTCCCTTATCTGCGATCTCTTCGTAGCGCTTATCCGTGGTACCGCATCAGCTTCATGACACAGCCAGAAGTTGCAGACGTCGCTCGAGCGATGACCTTCCTCGAAAACGTACACGTCGTTCGTTCCGGACACAATAGAGCAACTCGCCTGATGCTCGCGCTGCCGGCTGCGTTCGATGCAGCATCACATGGGTACGATTGGATTCTCGACCTACAGGACAGCCCAATCAGCCGCGTGATATGCCGAATGAGCTTGCGAAGCTCGCGCGCGACGATGGAGAAGTTCGAACACAAGCATCATGCCGAGAGATTTATCGACGTCGTGCGCTATTCGGGGCTCGATCCGGATGGCTGCCTTCGTCCGGCGCTGCCGGAGGATGCGCCTCTCACACTCGATGACTATCGGGACCCCGATATAGGTCTCCGCGCGCTCAAGCGGCTCGGTATCGAACCCGACTGCGAGCTGGTTGTGCTGAATCCGGGCGGCGCCTATCCATCGCGCAACTGGGCGGTCGAGAACTATGCTGAATTCGCCGAGCGGTTCAGAGAATCCGGGCACCGGAATGCAGAATTCCTCGCGCTCGGCACCGAGAACAGACTCGGCAAAAAGGCTCGGCGGCTCGCGCGCGCCGTAGCCGGTTTTCACAACCTCGTCGGTCGCACGACGCTGCTGGAAGCAATGGCAATTCTGCAGCACGCGGACC
This sequence comes from Gammaproteobacteria bacterium, assembly GCA_036507635.1. GTDB lineage: Bacteria > Pseudomonadota > Gammaproteobacteria > Steroidobacterales > Rariloculaceae > DATBLZ01. The sequence continues at coordinate 5,052 of DATCIQ010000542.1, read as the reverse complement.
TCGTCGTGTCCGAAGACTCCGGGCTGTTGCATATGGCCTGGACGGCGGGGCGGCCGACCGTGGGCATCCTCGGGTCCTCCTCAAGCTACTGGGGCAAGCCGCTAGGTCGCCACACGGCAAGCCTGGATTCCTCGAATCTCCCGTGTGCTTGGTGTCTCAAGCCCGAGTGTCCGCTCGGACACTACCGGTGCCTGACGCAGTACACCCCGGCAACGGTCTTATCCGAAGCGGCTAGACTGATGAAACGATGATTCGGCCGTCTTCTCAACTCAATGCTGCACTTCATAGATCGTCACGGTTTCCGCACCCATACGGCTTCTGTGCGCCGCTTGCGTGCGCAAGTTGGCACGGAGCAAAGGCCCAACAAGATCGCGCTCTTCCGCATGCGAGCTCCATACTATCAGCGCTCTGCCATCTGACTTTAGCGCACCCGGGAGACCGGCGGCGAATCGTTCGACCACGTCATTGCTGCGCCACGCCAGCTCGAGCGGTCCGTTGGGCACACCCTTGAAGAAGGGCGGGTTGAACACGACAAGATCGAACATCCTGCCGGCAATTTTGGCAAACAGATCGCTTTCCAACACTTCAATCTGGTCGTTCATGCCGTTAAGCAAAACGTTGATCGTCGCGCAGCGCACAGCCCGCGCGCTTACGTCGACTGCCGTTACAGCATAACCGCGATCCGCCAGAAACACTGCCTGGATGCCGGTTCCGGTCCCGACGTCGAGCGCGCTGGGGCTCGTATGCGTCGAATTAAGCAGAGGCGATTCCGCGATGAACTGCGCTAGACATCGCCCACTGCGAAAAACGTTGGGATTGAAGACCTGCGGGAGAACCACGAAAGAGTGCTCCGCTACTCGCTCTAAAACGGTTTGCTCCATTCTATGTCGAGCCTTGATGCGCCGCGGCCAGAAGCGCAGATCATCGAGCGTGCGAAGCAGCCTTGCGAACTTCGTGCCCACGCAGTCAGAGATGCAACGAGCAAACACAACGCTGGCACAAGGAATCGTGCCTGACATCGAGCCCCCGCCGAAATGCGACTGCTGCTGATGCATTGATAATGGTATCGAGGTCCGCTGCCTCCGGCGATTCGTACGGCGGATGGAAGAAACAAGGCCTCACGCGACCGTCGGCTTCGACGACCGCGGATACCCAGGGTGCGTTGCAACGTACGACCGGGAAATCGCCGGCGCCGTGAAGCGCCCGGTAGTACGCGACGATACGTTGGAGCTTTCGGGGCGACTCCGCGATGAACCCGGATACGTAGTCGTCCCGCAGGCGGGCCGCGTGCCGTTCGAGCAACGCTTCGAGCTCCTCTGCTTCGGCCAAGGTCAGTGCCACGGCGTCTGCGCGATCATGTGGCCAACCGCCCGGCCGATTGAATGCCGCGCTGGTGACGTCGGCAGGCAGGAAGGAGATTTGGTTCAGGCTGAGGTCGCGCGCCGTGGACACGATATTGGGCAAGTCACGGAAATTGGCGCGCTGAATCACGCAGCGCGCAGTGATCCGAAAATCGGGAGCGTTGGCGCGTAGTGCTGCCACACCTGCGGCAAGTCGCTCGAAGGCGCGCGGCACGTTGCGGATTGCGTTATGGACGCTTGGGCTGCCGTCGAGTGAGATGATCAAGTCATCGACGTGCTTGGCGATCGGCAGCGCGAACTTCTCAATTAGAAGCCCCGTCGACAGCAATGTGATTCTCGCCTCGAGTGCTCGAAAGCGAGCGCACAGCGCGAAGAGACTGCTGTGCATCAACGGTTCGCCGCCCGAGAGCACAACCCACTGCGGATTCAAGCGCTGCAAAGCGCCCCAATGGACATCGAGATCGCGTTCGGTGAGCTCGTGGCCGTGCGCATTCGCCCGCCAGATATCGCACATTATGCAGCGGCAATTGCATCGACTATGCGGCATCAGGACCAGCACGGGCAGGCGGCGCAGGCGATGCGAGAAACGGTTGCGCAGAATCCCCAACCTTTGCCCCAGTGTGACGTTCAAAATCCGGAGACCTCCGGGCGCTGGTAGGGAAGAAGGCGCTCCATGATCCGGAGCTCGAGCGGGAACCCGTAGAAACGTAGCGCGTATCTCCATCCGCCGAGCAGCCGCAAGAGTGCACGCCGGGTTCCAGTGAGCCGCGGATCGGTCGTGGTCGGGTAGGCGGCGTGCATCACGCGTTGGAAATTGCGGAGCCGCCGCTTGACGCCGTCCGTGAGCCAGGGCAGATCCGCGCTCCGATGCTGCGCAAAGTCGACCCAATCGGCTCTCGCCCATTCATCGAGTGACTTCGGAAACTCGAAGCCGCTAGCGACGGCTGCGGTCAGCATGTCGCCGGCGAGGGGGACCGGAGAATACAAGTAAAGAATGATCTCCGTGGCCGGATTCACGGCCTTGATCCTCCGGACGAACTCGAGCGTGCGTGTTACATCTTCCTCCGGCTCCGGCGGATTCCCAAGCACGAACGACATCTCCGGAACCACGCCGAATCGCCGCATGCGTGCGGCAATCTCGAGCGCTTGATCGGTGGTCTGACGTCCCCCTTTGTTCATGCGTCGGAGGACTTCGTCGGAGCCGGTCTCGGCGCCCATGAATACCATCTTGAGGCCGCTGTCGCGCAGCAATGACCAGGTGCGGTCGGAAAACTTGAGCATTGTATCGATGCGGCCGTACCCCCACCACCCGATACCGAGGTCGAGGATACGCTCGCAAAACTCCGCGACACGCGACTCGCCGACGAAGAAATTGTTGTCATAGAACTCGACGGCATTGGCGCCGTATTCGCGAACGAGCTTGGCCACGACCCGAGCCATGTGCTCCGCGCTTTGCGCGCTGTATCTGCCGTCTACCATGTTGACCACAGCACAGAAATTGCACCGAAACGGGCAGCCGTAGCTCGCGTGATGCGAAATCGTCCTTGTCCCTATGAACGTCGGGCGAAGATAGCGCTGCACGTCGACCCGTGCGTAAGGGAAGTCCCGCAACTGCTCCATATCCGGCACGCCCCCCATCGCGTTGAGCCGGACTTCGCCCTCGACACGACGGCACACACCCGGCAGGTCGTCTGCGGCGTATCCGTCCCGAATGCAGCTAACGAGGCCGCGAAAGCTTGCCTCGTTGTGCCCGCGAACGACGTAGTCGACGACGCCCGACTCGAGAACTGTGCGCGCGTGCATGGTCGGAAAGTAGCCGCCCCAGACGATTTTCAGCGCCGGGAAACGCTTTCGCAACGCGCGGCAGATCGGCAATGCTTCGGCCAATTGAGGGCCGGGCATGACGGTTACGCCCAGAATGTCCGCGCCGCTGCGCCCGATTGCCCGGGTCAGCGAATCGAGGCCGTCGTCGACGAGGTTGCCGTCCACGATCTCGTAGTCGTACTTGCCTTCCAACAGTGCGCCCACGGCGAGCAGCGACATCGGTAGCACCGGCTTCTTGTTCGGTGAGCTCTGTGGGTTGTACAGAATGATCATGCTGCCCTTACTCCCGCTTGCAGAGCACCAGCAGGTAGTGATCGCTTATCAAGTAGTGCATACGCGCGAGCGCTCGGTCCAATTGCGCGATCCGGCAAAACACGCGCGGCCAACGCTCGCAAACTCCGTACCCTTCCGACGTCGGCAGAAGCGCGCCGATGCCGTAGACGCCGGCGGTCGCATATCGACTACCGGCGAGGCGCCGCACGGTGCGCGGCGTGTGATACCAAACTCCGTACCGCTCGCCCGCGTGACTGAAAGAACTCCTGCCACTCCACCGCCGGCACGCGGCGCGAAAATCACCGCGCAAGCAAAACCGGAGCGTCTCCGCAAGGCAAAACCTCCCCATGAGCGTCACGGCGATTACTCCGCCGGGCCGCAACAACGGATCGACGGCGCGGAAGAACACGGCGAGATCGGGATGGCAGTTGAACGCCCCGAAGTTCGAGAAGACCACGTCGAGCTCTGTTCCGCGGATGCGCTCAAAGGCGCTCGCGTCGGTCGCGTCGAGGAGCTGCATGGCCATGGGCGGACGGATGCCGGCGCGCATGAAGCGCTCGCGTGTGCGTTCGAGCATCGCCGCGGAGATATCCGTCGCGAGTACGTCGCATCCGCGCCGTGCCATCCACAGCGCGTCGGCCCCCGTGCCGCACCCGATTTCTAGGACGCGTGCACCGGCGGTCATCCATGGCTCGACGAATCGCTGCACGGACTCGCGCAACCATAGCCCCGGCAGGCGGTCGGTGAATTTCCGATCGTAACCGGCTGCCCAGGCGTCAAACGGTGCAGCGGTGACAGCCATCAAGATGAACGCCTCTCCGTGGCGTGGCGCGTGACGTACATGGCAGCCCTGTGGGCTTTCGCGTAGGCCAGGTGCTTGATCCGGTCGAGCGTAGCCCCTCTAGGATCCGATCGTCGGAGACGCTCCACGGCGATCTCGCCGGCGATCCACTTCTGTGCATGCGTGTAAAAGCGCCGCGTGTGCCGGCCGGCGACCGTCAGATCCCGATCCGAACCCTCTTCCCAAACTTTGCGCTCGATGAGGCGATCGACGACTTCGTCGTAGTAGGGCGTCCCTTTAATCGGATAAGCGAGCGTCGTGAGGACGTCATCCGGCAGTGCTTCTTTGAGGTGCTCCGCGGTCGCCGTGATGTCGTCCCAATCCTCCCCCTCGTAGCCGAGCATTATGAACGTGCCGGCGCGAATGCCGTGTTTTTTGAGCAATCGAATCATCTCTCGCATGCGTACTGCATCGGTCCGCCTGTCCATCTTGTCTAGAACGCTTTGCGACCCCGACTCGGCGCCGATCCATAGTCGATCGCAGCCCATCTCAGCGAGCGTCGTTACGACTCTTTCGTCAAGGCGGTCCTCTCTGGAAATCGTCTCGAACGGGAAGCACAACTTCCGCTCTCTCAAGAGCGCGGCAAACTCAAACAGCCAGCGCTTGTTGATTGTGAAGACGTCATCGGCATACCAAACGCGGTTCGGGTCGTATCGTGCGCGGATCTGCTCGAGCTCGGCAACTACGTTCGCCGGCGACCGCCGCCGATGACTCATGCCATATACCGAGTGGCTGCACCAGCGGCAGGTGTAG
>DATCIQ010000541.1:0-8029 GCA_036507635.1 Gammaproteobacteria bacterium | reverse complement strand
GGCGCGCCGGAGACGTCGATGAAGTAGTTCGGCGGTTGCGTCGCGCTCTGGCGGCGCGTGAGCAAGACTTCGGCGTCCGGAGTCAACAGATCCACGACTTCTTCATAGCCCGTCGCCGCGGACTCCCAAATCCGTTCCGCGGCACCGGTCTGCATGTTCACGTGAATCAGGGACGGGCGGGCCCCGCTATCGCCCGCACTCTCGCCGCGAGTATAGAAACCGTCACCATTGACGGCCACGACGGCTTTGCCCCAGCGGTTCATCTTCGTCACTGGCGCGCCGACGTGAGCGACGTCGACTCTGCCGCTCTGGAGGAGTCGCGGCGGCGCAGTGGGTGTTGCCGCATCGACGTACCATACGCGCGCGGTCCGCTCGCTTTCGCTGTACTCGCGAATGAGCGCGGCATCGGCGCCTTCCACCCATTCGAGCCCGCTGAATCGTTGTCCGGTGCGAAAGATCTCGACTGCCGGCGCCGAGAACGGGGGCTCCTGAAGCATAACGCGGTCGGCGCCGTCTCGGCGCTCGACCCACACGAGCGTCGCCGGATTCGACGCGTGCCATTGCGGAGCGCGAGCGCTCGCGGGCAAGCGTTTGACGAGCCGCCCGGTCTTGTCCCAAATCTCGACGCTGCGGTTGAGCTCGTCGACGCCGCTGACACGCGGGTAAGGCTCGGTCGCGCGCGTGACGAGCAAGAACGCCGAGCTCGGTGCGGGATCGACGGATTCAAACGCGGCGACGGCGCCGATCGCGTGGCGCTGTCCCGACATCGCGTCGATGAGCTCCAAGCGCGACTCGATGAGGCTGCGGACGAGACTCTCGTCGAGAATCGTCGGCTGGCCCGGCGTGAACGGCAGCTCCGCGAGCGTGCGCGCATAGCGATCGGCTTGCGCCGCGTAGTCGAGCAGCGCCGACCTCGAATGCGCGATTCGCCGGCAGAGGAGACGGCGACTGTCCGGCATGAAGGTGCACGGCGGGCCCAAGCTCGCGTTCAACCCGCCGACGAGGCGCCGCGCCCGCGCTTCGGCGGGCTCGCCGATCCAGAGCTCCGTACCCGCGGACCTGGTCAGCGTGAAGGCGAACCGCGATCCGTCGGGCGCCCAAGCGGGGAAGCCTAGCGTGGCGCCGCGCGGCAACAAGATCGGCGTGCTCTCTCCGGTCGCAAAGTCGACCAAGGTCAGCCCGAAATAATCGAGCGGCGCATGCGGGGCATGGGTCGACGGGTTGATCGTACGGCCGGCCACGGGGACGGCCGGAGCCGCAAGTTGGTCGAGCTCGAGCAGCTTGCGCTCATGGACGAGCAGCAGGTAACGGTTGGTGGGATCGACGACCGAAATCGGCTGCGCCGTCACCTCGAAGAGGCTCTCGATGACTTCGGCATCCACGCGCGCGGGCACGTCGTCGGCTGCCGCTCCGGCCCATCCAATGGCCAAAAATGGCAAACATACGTGTCGCGCCACGAAAGGCACGGGCGATCTCCCGGGTCCCAATTGTGTCCGATTATCAATGAAAAGCCGTGGGTTTGTCGTGCGATCCGTCAAGAAATTCGCGCGCCAAGGCCGAAATCCCTCGGCTGCGGAGAGCTCGGGGCCGCGCTGTAGACGCGGCCGACGCTGCGGTACCATCGGTAGACCGCTCTCCGCGGCGCAAGAATTCAAAAAGGAGGTTGAGCCATGACGAAGCGCAATCTGGGATCTGCTCTCGGTGTCGCCATTCTCCTCGCCGGCTGCACGCCCGAGCCCGAGCCGCCCACAACGCCCGCGCCCGAAGCGGCGCCCGCGCCGGCGGCTCAGCCCGCTGCTCGCGCGCCTGCGGCCGGGGATACCGGCATTCCCGACAGCATCGTCGCCGAACGCGGCGGATTCATTCCCGAAGGCATCGAGTACGATCAGCTGAACGGGCGTCTGCTCACGGGATCGTTGTCCGAAGGCTCGATTTTCGAGTGGCACAACGATGGCACACTCACGGCCGTCGTAACCGACGCCGAGCTCGTCTCCTCGGTGGGAATCGAAGTCGACGAGCCACGCAATCGCTTGCTCGTCGCGAACTCGGACAGCGCGGTTTTTCAGGGACAGGGCAACGGTCAGGCGAAGCTCGGCGTCTACAATCTGACGACGGGCGAACGTCTGGCAATGGTCGATCTCGGCGCGACGCTCAACGCGGATGCAGACGCCGCGTTCTTCTGCAACGACGTCACCGTCGCGGACGACGGCACGGTTTACGCGACCGATACGCGCCAGAACGTGATCTACGGTGTCGACAGCAATTATCAGCCGTCCGTGTTCTATCGCTTCGCGCCTCGCGAAGGTCTTGCGCTCAACGGCCTCGTGCATCATGCAGACGGCTATTTGCTCGTCGCCGATCTCGGCAGCGGCAACATATATAAGGTGCCGGTCGCCGATCCCGCGGCGACGAGCCAAGTCATGCTCGCCGAGCCCGTTGCAGGCGTCGATGGGCTCGTGTGGATGGCCGATGGCCGCTTGGCCGCCGTCTCGAACTCGACGAGCAGCGTCGTCGCGCTCATGAGCAACGATGACTGGGCGTCGGCACAAGTCGCAGGCGTCGCGCGCTTCGAAGGTCAGGCCACGACGGCTGCAGCAGTCGGTGACGACGTCTATGTCGTGCAGCCGCATTTTGCCGACCAAGAGCCGCCCATGATACTGCGCGCGGTCTTCGAGTAGGAGCGAGCTTCGCTCGCGATTTTCGGGGCACGATATTCGGACCTAACCGTAGGAGCGAGCTTCGCTCGCGATCTTGGCGGGAAGGTGCCGCATCGCGAGCAAAGCTCGCTCCTACAGGAGAAGAGCTCCTCATCGCGACGCGGACGGGTCTCCCACGAGCCGGAATCGCCACTCCGTCGGCCCGGCGAGGAACGGTGTCGGTGCGCCGTTCGCCCAATCGGCATGCAGGTCCGCGAGATGCCGCGACAAGAGATGGCCGCTCTGGCCGCCCGGCATCTGCAAGAATCCCGACTCGGGATGCGCCGGTGAGACAATCATTCTGAGAGCCGCGCCGTAGCTCGGCGCAGCCACGCGCAGCGACACCATGGATCCGGATTGCTCGTGCGCGGGCAACCGCAGCCGGCCTCCGAGGACCGGCACGTTCGCGAACGGATGCGCGACGTCGAGGCGATTCGCTCGACCCCAAGATGTCGACAAGCCGCCGTCTTCCTCTGCGAGTCGCTTAAGAGTTGCGATGAGCGCAGCGCGAAAGAAGGCCGGCCAATCCGCATAGTCGGCCGTCAGCATATGCGGGGGTCGCTCTTCGAGAATTCGCAAAAGGGGCTCGTCGGCGAGCGGCCATCGGTACACGAAGCTCGGGTCGGCCTCGAACACAGGCGCCAAGAGCGGTGCGAGCGCGCGCTCGAGCAACACTCGGTAGAAGCCCTGCATGAGCCGGAAGCCGGCCGTATCGGCTTCGGCGTAGCCGTTCCAAGTCTCCGCCGTGCGGCGCGCCCAGGCCAGGCCTGCATCGACCTCGCCGGCCGGCACGACCTCGCGCACGAGGTCGCGGATCGGCTCGTAACCTTGCGCGCGCGTGTCGAGCTGCATCGCAAGAAAGTCGCTCTCGGTGAAGCGCGCGTTCGCGTCGAGCAGCTCGTCGATGCGCCGTGCACGCAACGGACGCATCCACAAGCGGCTCAAAGTCACGGCTTCGTCGTGCGGCAGCGTGCGTTGGTTTGCCGTGAACAAGACTTGAGCGTGCGGCCCCACGCTCGGCAAGGGCACGAACCCGCTCCAGCGCCGCGTGCCGTCACTGCGCGGCTCTGGAACCGAGCCGTCGAATCCGCTGCGCCGCGGGACGGGACCATTGAAGCCCCAGCCGATCGCACCGTGGCTATCGGCGAGCATCCAGTTGAGCGAGGGTCCGGCCCAACGGGAGACGACCGCGAGCCCTCGAGCGACGGAATCGGCGCGCATGAGCTCGAGCACGTCGAGGCTCATGCCGCCATCGGCAAGCCATGTCGCCTCGAGCACGAGCGGCCGCCCGAGCCCGTCCGAGTCGAGCACCGGACCCCATTGCGTGGTTCTGACTTCGAGCCGCTCGGGGTCGGCGACACCCGCGACGGCGATCTCATAGGTCGCAGTGCCGAAACGAGCGAGCCCTTCCGCAGTCCGATAGCGCCCCGCATCGTGCTCATCGACCTCGACGACGATCCAATCGCTCTGATCGACGTAGCTTACGGTTGCGCCCCATGCAAGCGTCCCGCTCGCGCCGATGAGAATGCCCGGTAGCCCCGGAATTCCGGCGCCCCGCACGGCATGTCCGGGCCAGTAGAGCTCGGCACGGTAGAATGTGTTCGGCAGCTTGAGCTGCAAATGGGGATCGTTCGCGAGCAGCGCATCGCCGCGCGCGCTGCGGCTCGCGCCGGCCGCCCACTGATTCGATCCGGGGACCGCGAGCGGCGAATCGACGACACGCCGATCAGAATCGGGGGCGCGCAGCTCGCGCAGATCCAAAACTCGGGCGTCGGGGATCGCCATCGGCACGTACCCGCCCGAGCGGTCGTCGCGTGGAAACACGACGGGTCGATCGAAGCGCGTCGTCGAAGGCGTCAGAAACGCGTAAACGGCGGCCGGCAACGCGGCGCGCATGACGGCCAGCGGCTTCTCGTAGCGCTGGTTCTCGGAAAGCATCGTGCAAACCGCATAGGCGACGAGCAGGCTGTCCTCGGCCGTCCAAGGCTTCGGGCGCTCACGGAGCAATAGATACTCGGGCGGCGCCGCGCGCAAATCGCTGAGTCCCGCGTTGACGCCGCGCACGTAGGCCTCGAGCCAACTACGATGCTCCGCCGGCAGGCGCGCAAGCCACGCGGCGGCGCGGCGGCGAAGCTCATAAGGACGCTGCGCGCGATCCGCCGGCAAAGCACGGGGGCCGACGAGCGCCGCGAGCTCGCCGGCGGCCGAGCGACGTGTGAGATCCATTTGAAAGAACCGTTCCTGCGCGTGCATGAAGCCGAGCGCGCTGAGCGCGTCCTCGAGGCTTGCGCCGCGCAAACGGGGAACGGCGTGCACGTCGAGCTCGACTTCGACGGTCGCGCTGAGCCCCGGCAGCTCTGCCGCACCGTTCCGGCGCGGCAGCGACGACGCGAGCAACGCGTAGAGAACAGCTACCGGAACGAGCACGATCGCGGCGAGCGCCGCGAGCCATCTCTTGCGCCGCTGCGTCATCGGTGCTCGCGCGCTACTGCGGCGGGACCAGATCGCGGATGACCGGGTAGAACTGCGTGAACGTGCTATCGAATTGTCCGTGCTCGGCATGACAGGTGACGCACTCGTTGCCGGCCGGAACCATCGGGCTCGCTTGCGCGTCCGGGGCGAACAGAAAAAAGCCGCGTTGATCTTCGAATCGCCTGCGGTCGATCACGTGAATCTCGCGCGCCAGAAGATTCGCTTGCGTGAATCCGTTGAGCTCGGGTTGGGGCGCCGCTTGAGTGCCATAGAATGACAACAGCAGCATCGTGCCGTCGGCGTAGCGCTTGTGCTCGAGAAAATAGCGATAGGCGCTCGGCTCCATGAGAACGACGTGGATCGTGCCCGGGTCCGCAGCCGTGAACGCGAGCGCCGAATATCCGTGCCCGATCGCCGACCCCAAATGGATCCATTCATCGACGTTGTCGGGGAACGCGAGCTCACCGGACGCGGTGTAGTCGGCGACGCCGAGATTATCGCTCGGATCACCGCTCGCCGGCGTTTGTGCGTGACACAACGGCGAGACACCGAGGCATACGGCGAACGCAACGATGTTTCGCATAGGCGCCATTGTATATGATCGCGCGCCATGTCGGCTCAACGCTCAAGCTATCTCCCGACGCGCGCCGACATGCGCGGCGTCGTCCGCCTCGCGAGCCCGATCGTCTTGATTCAGGTCGGAATGATCGCGATGGGCGTCGTCGATTCGATTATGGTCGGATGGATTTCGGCGGATGCGCTCGCGGCCGTTGCGCTCGGCAACGTCTATTCTTTCGGCCTCACTTCTTTCGGGCTCGGTACGCTGCTCGCGCTCGATCCCGTCATTGCGCAGGCGCTCGGTGCAGGCGACGAGCCGGCGGTTGCGCGGGGCTTGCAGCGGGGTCTCTTGCTCGCATTTTTGCTCGGCATTCCTACGTCGCTCGGGTTTCTCGCCGTCGAGCCACTGCTCGCGCTCATCCAACAGCCGGCGGAGATCATTCCGATCGCGGGCGGCTACGTTTATCGAACCATGCCGGGCGTATTTCCGTTCTTCGTGTTCATCGTGCTGCGGCAGACCTTGCAGGCGCACCGGCAGACGCGCGACGTGCTGATCACGATCGTGCTCGCGAACGCCGCCAACGTCGCGCTCAACTACCTGTGGATTTACGGCAAGCTCGGTTTTCCCGCGCTCGGCGCGCTCGGGTCGGCCTGGTCGACGTTGGTCTGCCGCTGGCTCATGGCGGCGCTGCTGCTGGCATTCGGCTGGAAGTACCTTGCGCCTTACTTGAAGCGCTTGGCCGACCGAGTTTTCGATGCCGGCGCCATGCTCAGAATGTCGCGCCTCGGCATGCCGATCGGCGCGCAAGTGTTTCTCGAATGGGCCGTGTTCGGCACGGTCGCGTTCCTCATGGGCGCCTTCGGCACCGTCCAGGTAGCGGCGCATCAAGTTGCGATCAACCTCGCGTCGATCACGTTCATGGTGCCGGTCGGCATCTCGTCGGCAGCGGCCGTCATCGTAGGACACGCCGTCGGCAGCGGCGACTTGGGGCGCGTGCGCCGATCATCGGTCGCGGCGCTCCTCGTCGGCATCGGCTTCATGGCGCTCATGGCAGTGGTATTCATCGGCGTTCCCGACGTGCTCGCGGGCATCTACACGGACCACGAGGCCGTGCTCGCGCTCGCGGTCTTGCTGCTGCCGATTGCGGGGCTGTTTCAGGTTTTCGACGGTGCGCAGGCGGTATCGCTCGGCGTGCTGCGCGGCTTGGGCGACACGCGCGCACCGATGGTAATCGCGATCCTGGGCTTTTGGCTCTGCGGCATGCCCGTGAGCCTTTGGCTCGCCTATGGCCGAGGTCTGGGAGCGGTCGGGCTCTGGTGGGGACTCGTGGCCGGTCTCATCGCGGTCGCGACGTTCCTCGTCTTGCGCATCCGGCACCGCTTGCGGCGCGACATCGTGCGCGTCCAAATCGACGAGCCGCTGCCACCGTAGCATGATAGAGGCAACCGACGTCATGGAGGCCGCATGCTCAAAATAGCGTCGTTCGTATTGGCCGGGCTCGTCGCGGGGCTCGCCATCGCCATGTGGTGGAGTGGCGAATCGCAGGAGCCGTCGCGCGCCACGGACGCCGCCACGGCGCTCGGCGAGCGGCTCGCTGCGCTCGAAGCCGCGCTCCACGCCGAACGTGAGCGGCGGTTCGAGCTCGAGGATGAGCTCGCGGCTCTCGCGGAGCGTCTCGGCGCACTGACGCCGACCGTTGCTGAAGCAGTCACGGCGAGCGGCGCGGTGTCCCCGCGCGACGGCGAGGGAGGGCAGGCCCCGGTCGAGGACGTCGTTCTGCCGCTGCTCCGCGAGGGTGTGGGCCCCGCGTTCGGTCGGGGCGTGCGCTTCGCGAGCGACGAAGAGCTCGTCGAACGATTCGTCGCCGCGGGACTCTCGGCCGATCGCGCGCAATGGATTTTGCGGCGCACCGAGGAGCTGCGCTTGGAGGCGCTGCAGGCCCAGTACGACGCCGCGCGAGGCGTTGCTACCGATGCGACCGCGAGCATTCCACGTTCGAGCGTGTTGCGCGCGGAGCTCGGCGATGCCGACTACGAGCGTTACTTGGAGGCGCAGGGCAGACCGACGAGTGTCTTCGTCGGTGACGTGCTCGCGCGCTCACCGGCGGAGCAGGCCGGCCTGCAAAGCGGCGACGAGCTCGTTGCATATGCCGGCAGCCGCGTCTTCGACATGGGCGATCTCAATCGTCTCGTGCTCGAAGGCGAGCCGGGTCAAATGGTGGCGGTGGACGTAGTGCGCGCGGGACAGACGGTGCAGCTCTACCTGCCGCGCGGGCCGATCGGCATCACGGGAGGGCGCGGCG
>DATCIQ010000540.1:0-16305 GCA_036507635.1 Gammaproteobacteria bacterium | reverse complement strand
GGCGGCGCGCCTCTTCGCGACCGTCAAGCCGGCAATGCTCGAGTGGGGCTGCGCGATCGAGCATACGCCGAACACGATTCAGACGATCCGCGCGCTGTCGATGATCCCGGCGATCACGGGCAACATCGACGTGCCCGGCGGCTGGATCTTCGGCATGCATGGCGCCGGCAAATTCCCGAGCCTCATCGAGAATCTGGATCCGGAAGTCGAGAAGAAGAGGCTAGGCTACGACAAGTACAAGATGCTCTGCGGCGAAGGCGCGGACCTTCCGGCCTGTCACATTCCGTCGCTGATCGATGCGATGCTTTACGGCGAGCCTTATCGGGTCCGTGCGTTTCTCGTGTTCGGAAACAACACGCTGACGACGTATGCGAACACGAATCTGGTCTATCAGGCTCTCATGAAGCTCGATTTCATGGTCTGCGCCGATCTCTTCATGACGCCGACGGCCGAGCTCGCCGACATCGTGCTGCCCGCCGCGTCCTGGCCCGAGCTCAACCAGATCTGCGCCCTGCCGACGATTGCGGGCAACGTGGTCATGAGCAACCAGCAAGTCGTGCGAATGGGAGAATGCAAGTCGGACGAGGAAATCTTCGTTCTGCTCGCGCGGCGCATGAAGCTGCCGGTCTGCACGGAGTCGGTCGAGGAAGTGCTCGATAACATGCTCAAGAACGGCGGCCAGAAAGTCGACTTCAAAGGCCTGACGGAGCAAGGCTGGATCCATGTCCCGCAGAAGTACCGCAAGTACGAGACACAAGGTTTCAAGACGCCGACCGGCAAGCTCGAGCTCTATTCCACGCGTCTCGAAAAGATGGGCTACGCGCCGCTGCCCTACTATGAGGAACCGCCGGAAAGCCCGCTCTCCACCCCCGAGGTCGCGGAAGAGTATCCTCTGGTGCTGACGACCGGTGGACGGATTCCGACCTTTTTCAACTCGGAGCATCGGCAGCTTCCGCTTTGCCGCAAAGGCCACCCGGAGCCGCTCGCCGAGATTCACCCGGATACGGCTGCGCCGCTCGGCATCGCGGACGGTGACTGGATGTGGATCGAGACGCGCCGCGGCCGCATCAAGCAGAAGGCGAAGGTGACGACCAAGATCGATCCGCGCGTCATCCACTGCGAGCACGGCTGGTGGTTCCCCGAGAGGAAGGGCCCGGACTACGGCATTTGGGAGTCGAACGCGAACCTGCTGACGGACAACCGCGGTCCGTTCGACCCGCAGATGGGCACCTATCAGCTGCGCGGGCTCCTGTGCCGCGTCGGGAAGCTCGAAGGGCACGAGAAGTTCGGCCCTCCGAAGCTGCAGGCAGCCACGCACCACGCCTAGGACGCCGCGGCCGGCCTGACGCGAGGCGCCGGACTGCGCCGTGCGCCCTTGACCGCGCGCCGACTCGAATTCCTCGCGTCGCGACTCTGCGGCCAAGTCACACGGGCATGCGCTCACCGAGCGGCAATCGTCGGATTGGCTTACCCGTGACCGCACGGATCGCGTTCGCGACGGCGGGTGCGAGCGGCGGCAAGCCCGGCTCGCCGACGCCGCTCGGCGGCGCGGTCGACGGCACCACATGCACCTCGACGACCGGCATGTCGCTGATCCGGAGCGGCATGTAGTCTGTGAAATTCGATTGTTCCACGGCGCCGTCCGCAAGCGTGATCTCCTCGCGGAGCGCCGCGCTCAAGCCGTAGCCGATGCCGCCTTCCATCTGCGCGCGCACGACGTCGGGGTTGACCGCGATGCCACAGTCGACGGCGCAGACGACGCGGTCGACAGAGAACGTGCCATCGGAGCCGACCGTGACCTCGGCGACTTCCGCGACGAAGCTGCCGAACGACTCGTGCACGGCGATGCCCCGTCCGCGACCAGCAGGCAATGGCGTGCCCCAGCCCGCTTTCTCGGCCGCGAGATTCAGCACACCGAGATGGCGCGGATGATCCTTGAGCAGCGCGCGTCGCTGCTCGACGGGGTCCTTGCCCGCGGCCGCCGCGAGCTCGTCGAGGAACACTTCCGTCGCGAACGCCGTGTGCGTGTGGCCGACCGAGCGCCACCACAGCACGGGCACGCCGACGTCGGGGTGATGCACCTCGACGCGCAGGTTCGGAATCGCGTAGGGCGTGCCGGCGCCTTCGACGGAGCTTGCGTCGATGCCCTCGCGCACGAGGAACGACTCGAGCGCCGTGCCTTTGACGATCGATTGGCCCACGACGCGCTGACTCCACGCGACGATGTCACCGTTTGCGTCGATGCCGCCGCTCACGCGATGGAAGTGCAGCGGCCGATACTTTCCAGCACGCATGTCGTCCTCGCGCGACCACTGGAGCTTCACGGGCGCGCGGCCGTCGATCGCCTTCGCAATCGTCACGGCTTCCGCGATGTAATCGCTATCGGGTACCGCACGGCGGCCGAAGCTGCCGCCCGCGAATAGCGTGTTGATCTTGACTTGCTCGGGCGCGACGCCCGCGATTTGCGCGGCTGTCGTCTGGTCGAACGTCTGGAATTGCGAGCCCGTCCAGATCTCGCATTCGCCGGGCTTGAGCTCCACGACGCAGTTCATGGGCTCCATGCTCGCGTGCGCGAGATACGGGAACACGAAATCGGCGTCGATGCGCTTTGCCGCTCCGGCGAGCGCGCCGACGGCGTCGCCGTCGTTGTGCGCGACCAAGCCGGGCGTGCCCGCGAGCGCCGTGTACTGCTCGATGAGCTCCGCCGTGCCGCGCTTCTCGGCGCCGCTCTCGTCCCAGGTGACGGCGAGCGCTTCGCGGCCCTTGAGCGCGGGCCAGAAGCCCTCCGCGAGCACGGCGACGCCCGTCGGTATTTGCACGACGTCGACGACGCCCGGCACCGCGCGCGCCCGGCTCGCGTCGAACGACGCGACCTTCGCGCCGAACTTCGGCGCATGCGCCACGACGGCCGTGAGCATACCGGGGCGCGTCACGTCGATCGTGTAGAGCGCCGTGCCGTCCGTCTTGGCGACGCTGTCGAGACGCGGCACGTGCGTGCCGATGAGCTTGAAGCTCGTCGGATCCTTGAGCGCGGGCTCGGCCGGCGGCGTCACCGCACCCGCCGCTTCGGCAAGCTCGCCGAAGGTGGCCGAGCGGCCGCCGGGCTCGCGCAGGATCCCGTCGGCGACCGTGATCGAGTCCGCGGCGACGCCGAAGCGCTCGGCCGCGGCCTGCACGAGCATCGCGCGCGCGGCGGCCGCAGCCTGGCGATACTGCATCCACGAGTTCGAGATCGAGCTCGAGCCGCCGGTGCCTTGCAGGCCCAGCGCCAAGTTCGCGTAGCGTGCCGTATCGGCAGGCGCGAACTCCCACGCCATCTGCGACCAGGCTGCGTCGAGCTCCTCGGCAACGATCGTCGGAAGACCCGTCGTCACGCCTTGGCCCTTGTCGAGGTGCTTCACGATGACCGTGACTTTGTTGTCGGCGCCGATCTTCACGAATGCGTTGAAAGCAACGGGCTCGGCGGCCGGCGCCGCAGCCGGCCCGGCTGTCGCCGCCGGCTCGACGGAGCTCGAGTCGCCGCAGCCGACGAGGAAGCCGGCGCCGGCGAGCGTCGTGACTTTGATGAACGTGCGGCGCGTCGTCGTCGGTGCGCTCGCGGATAGCAGACTTGAGATGCTCATGGCGTCGTTCCCCGAGTTAGCCCGTGAGGCGCGTGGCGGCGAGATGAATCGCGGCGCGGATGCGGTGGTATGTCGCGCAGCGGCAGAGATTGCCCTGCATCGCGGCGTCGATGTCCTCATCCAACGGGTTCGAGTTCTGTTCGAGCAGCGCTGTCGCCGACATGATCTGCCCGGATTGGCAATAGCCGCATTGCACGACGTCGAGCTCGCGCCACGCCTCCTGCACCGCGCGGCCGGCAGGGCTCGAAAGCCCCTCGATCGTCGTGACCGACTTGCCCGCTACGGCGCTCACGGGCGTCACGCAAGTGCGCATCGGCGTGCCGTCGAGGTGCATCGTGCACGCGCCGCACATCGCGACGCCGCAGCCGAACTTCGAGCCCGTGAGCCCTTGCCGGTCGCGCACGAACCACAGAAGCGGCATTGCAGGGTCGCCGTCGTGCTCCACCGCGGCGCCGTTCAACATGAAGGAAATGGCCATAACGACTCCTGATGATCCGATGGACGCCGGGCGTCGCGCGCAACCGGCCGGACGTCTTGCCAGTGTAAGCGAAAGCTGCGCGGGCTTCTCGCCCGGGTCTGTCCGAGGCGTGTCCGCTTGACTTCGGAGCCAAGACACGTCGACTCTAAATGAAATAGGGGCAACTGGCATTGATGGATGCGGCGCACGATAACGAAGAAGAAGGCCTGACGCTCGGTATCCCGGGGTTTCGGTACGAAGACCTCTATCGATCCGCGGGTCTCAAGCGCCTGCACGATGCATTCTGCGCGGAGCTCGCGGAGCGATTTCCGGAGCTGCGCCGCGAGTACCAGGACTATCGCGAGAATCTCGGCGAGGGCATGGATCCTGCCGCCGTCTCCGATCTGCTCGTCCGATTGGCGCCACGCGTCGGCGAGTTCGTCGCGCGGCTCTTCGGCGTGTCGGCCGAGCACGAGCGTCAGCGCGAGGCAATTCAGCGCGAGCTCGACGCGGTCTTTGCGTTTCGCACGGAGATCGTCGGCAAGCTGGGAAAGCACTTCAAGGGCGTCGATACGAGCGGCTGGGATACGGCCGCAGCTCGATCCGAGCTCGAGCTCCTGATCCGTTGCGGCTTTCCGGATCTCGCCGACGACTCGGATCGGGAGCGACGCGTCGCGGCGACGGCCGCGCGGTTGTTGCGTTGGGCGAATGCGTCGAGCGGCGCTACCGCGGTCGACGATACGGCGGCCGACGCCGCTCGGGTCGACGATCGCGCCGCCGTTCAGGCATTGCGCGCAAGGCTCGGCGCCGATCGCGAAGCGCAGAACGCTTTTGCCGGCGCCCGCGAGCGTTCCGAGGACGGCGAATTCATCGACGCGCTGCTCGAGCACGTCCGTCGCTTCGCGTATCTGGCCCAAGTCGACGCGGAGCTCAAGAGGTCCGTCAGGGGTTGGGTCAGCTTCAAGGAGCCCGAGAAGAGGGATTTCAACGCGCTCGTGCCGCATGAGATCGAAGCACGCGAGAGTTTTATGGTGTGGAAGGGACGCGCGGAGACGCGCCGTCGCCGCGACGGATTCGCGTTGACCGACAAGCGCTTTAGCGAGCGGCAGATTCTGTACGAGGTAGACCACTGCATCTATTGCCACGATCGTGATACCGACTCGTGCTCCAAAGGCATGCGCAATCGCAAGGACGGGAACTTTAAGGTCAACCCGCTCGGCGTCAACGTCACGGGCTGTCCGCTCGAAGAGAAGATCTCCGAGATGCATCTCGTCAAACGGCAAGGCGACAACATCGGCGCGTTGGCCTTGATCGTCATCGACAATCCGATGTGCCCGGGAACCGGGCATCGTATTTGCAACGACTGCATGAAGGGGTGCATCTACCAGAAGACCGAGCCCGTCGACATCCCGCAGATCGAAACGAACGTCCTCACCGACGTGTTGTTCATGCCTTACGGGTTCGAAATCTACAGTTTGCTGACGCGCTGGAATCCTCTGAACGTACGCCGTCCCTGTGCGCTGCCGTATCACGGCACGAACGCGCTGGTCGTGGGCTTGGGTCCCGCCGGCTATACGCTCGCTCATTATCTTCTCAACGAAGGCTTCGGCGTCGTTGGCATCGACGCGTTGAAGGTCGAGCCGTTGCCTGACGGTCTCATCGGCGACGCGGAGCACCCCCCAAAGCCGATCAAGGATTTTGGGAAGCTCTACGAGGATCTCGACAAACGGACGCTCGCCGGATTCGGCGGTGTCGCCGAGTACGGCATCACGGTCCGCTGGGACAAGAATTTCCTCAAAGTCATTTATCTCGTCCTCGCGCGGCGATCGAGCTTCCGATGCTATGGCGGCGTACGGTTCGGCGGAACGTTGACGATCGAGGAGGCGTGGACGCTCGGCTTCGATCACATCGCGATCGCGACGGGCGCCGGGAAACCCACGATCATCGGCATCAAGAACAATTTGCTCCGCGGTATCCGCAAGGCGTCCGACTTTCTGATGGCGCTACAGTTGACGGGCGCCGCCAAAGCCTCGTCCTTGGCGAACCTGCAAGTGCGGCTGCCGGCGGGCGTCGTCGGCGGCGGATTGACCGCGATCGATACGGCCACCGAGCTCATGGCTTACTACCCGAAGCAGGTAGAGAAGGTCCTCACTCGCTACGAGCGCCTGTGCGCCGCCCGCAATGAAACGGAACTGCGCAGCGACTTCGACGAAGAGGAATTGCGGATCCTCGACGAATTTCTGGAGCACGGTCGCGCTATCGTCAAGGAACGGAAGCAAGCCGCGGCGAGCGGCGAAACACCCAACTTTCAGCCGCTCATCGATCGCTGGGGCGGCGTTACGCTTTTCTACCGCAAGGGCATCGATGAATCGCCCGCCTATCGGCAGAATCACGAAGAGATCGTCAAAGCCCTCGAAGAAGGCATCGGGCTCGCCGAAGGCATGGACCCACACGCCGCCGTCGCCGACGAATACGGCCACCTGCGTGCGATGCGATTCGGAAGGTTAGCGAAATCCGACGAACGCTGGACCGGCAGCGGCGAGGAAATCGAAGTGCCGTTGCGGAGCCTCTTCATCGCCGCCGGGACGTCGCCGAACACGATCTACGAGCAGGAACACCCGGGCACGTTCAAGACCGATGGCAAATTCTTTCAGCGTTACGAGCCCCGCTGGAGCGGAGACGTAATAGATCTCGAGCCGATGCATGACACGCCCTGGCCGAAGATCGGCAGGCCTGCGCCGCTCACGTCCTATCGCAAGGACGGGAAATACGTGAGCTTCTACGGCGACAACCATCCGGTCTACGCCGGTAACGTCGTCAAGGCCATGGCGAGCGCGAAAGACGGGTACCTTCAAGTCGTCAAGCTCCACGAAGGGGCGATCCGCGCGGCCGATCCGAACCGGCAACCAAGTCGCGACGCCTCGCTGCGAGCGCTTTTTTCCCGACTCGACGAGCTCCTGATCGCGACTGTCGTCGAGGTCAACCGGTTGACGCCGACGATCATCGAGGTCATTGCGCGAGCGCCGATGGCGGCGAAAGGCTTCGAGCCGGGTCGCTTCTATCGAGTTCAGAACTTCGAGAGCAACGCGCCCCGCATTGACGGAACGGTCCTTGCCAGCGAGGGAATCGCCCTGACCGGGGCATGGGTCGACAAGGCAGAGGGGCTGATTTCATTGATCGCGCTCGAGATGGGGACGTCCTCGCGCCTCTGCGCCGAATGGCAGCCGGGCGATCGCATCAGCGTCATGGGGGCCACGGGTTCTCCGACAGAGATTCCGTCGGGTAAGACCGTGCTCTTGGCCGGCGGTGGCCTCGGCAACGCGGTGCTCTTCTCGATAGGCAAGGCGATCCGCGCGGCCGGGAACCGAGTGGTCTACTTCGCGGGCTACCGCAAGGGCAGCGATCGATTCAAAGTCGAGGACGTCGAAGCGGCGTCGGACGTCGTCGTTTGGGCCGTGGATCCGGCGCCCGGAGCAAAGCCGCTCGGCACGTCACGGCCGGACGATCGGAGTTGCATCGGCAACATTCTCGACGCCATGGAGGCCTATGCGCGAGGCGAGCTCGGCACGCCGACGATTCCGCTCAATGAAGTCGATCATTTGATCGCGATCGGATCCGATCGCATGATGGCGGCCGTCAAAGAGGCGCGCCATGGACGGCTCAAGCCCTACTTGAAGCCCGGCCATACGGCGATCGGCTCGATCAACTCGCCGATGCAATGCATGATGAAGGGCGTCTGTGCGCAATGCCTTTGCAAGCACATCGATCCCGAGAGCGGCAGGGAATACTTCGTGTACTCCTGCTACAACCAGGACCAAGAGCTCGACCGCATCGATTTCGAGAATCTCAACGCACGCCTGCGCCAGAACTCCGTGCAGGAGAAGATCTCCGACCGGTGGCTGGGTTTACTGTTGGAGAACCGCAGGACGTGATGGCTCGAAGGAACTCGGTCACTGTTCTCCGGACGATCGGGGTACTAACATGGGACCTCGTAGGACACCTGCGAGGCACAACAAGATGAAACAGCGTCTCACCGGCCTATTGATCTTTCTGGCACTCGGAATCGTGACGCCCGTATCGGCGCAGGTCGTGACCGCCCATGTCACGGGCGGCGCCGTGCAAGGCGTCGCCAGCGACGGCATCGCAGTGTTCAAGGGCATCCCCTTCGCCGCGCCGCCGACCGGAGGAAACCGCTGGCGCGCTCCGCAGCACTGAGAGCACGCGCTGGGCGTTGGCGCCTTGCCGCTGCATCAAGAGCACGATGGGCGGACTAACGAAGGCCATGGCCGCAGCGATCGCCGCTTTCGTCGCGGCGGGTTGTGTCACTCCAGAAACCGAGTCAGCGTGCGATCGAGCATGTCTCGTCGATATGGCGGATCGCTATCTCGCGGCCGTTGCCGCTCACGACCCCGCTTTGACGCCCTTATCTGACGAAGTCGCTTTCGTCGAGAACGTCACCGCGATGAAGCCCGGCGAAGGCCTTTGGGTATCGGCGGCCGGCGAGGCGACGCGGTTCCGGATCTATGTGCCCGATCCCGCCCAAGGCGCCATCGGCATGATGACGGTGATCGACCGACAGACCCCGGACGGAGTGGCGCCGGCGCAGCTCGCCGTGCGCCTGAAGATCAAGGGCGGTCAGATCACGGAGGCCGAGCATCTCGTTGCGGACGTGCCGCGCGAGGCGAACCTTGCGCGCCTCGAAGCGCCGCGCCCCAATCTCACCACCGTCGTGCCGGAGCACGCGCGCATGCCGCGCGTCGAGCTCGCCGCGCTCGCCGCCTCGTACTACGACGCGCTCGACTTGAGCGATGGTGATCTCGCTCCTTTTGCGGACGATTGCGAGCGGCAAGAAAACGGCATGATCACCGCCGGCCCGGGACTCGCTCCCGCGCCGTTCGACAGCGTGGACGTCAACGGCCGCCCGCCTCCCCCGGTCGCGCGCGATTGCGCGGGGCAAATGAGCTCCCGTCGCTTCGCCTACATCGACAGCATCGACAACCGTCGCGTCTTCGCGGTCGATCCGGTCCAGGGACTGGCGATGGGGCTCTCCCACTTCCGCCAGTCGATGAGCCGCGGGCCGCAGCTCATGATCGCGGCCGACGGATCGCAGGTGATGTGGGAGGAGCAGCGGGATCCCTACGATCTACCGGCTGCGCACATCTTCAAGATAACGGGCGGCGAGATCCACGAGGTCGAGGCCATCGGGATCTTCGTTCCGTACGGATCGCCCACCGGGTGGGAGTAGCGCGCGGCGTAGAAGAAAACTGCCGACGGGATCGGAACGGAAACGCACGACAAGATCGGAATTCCTAGGAGTGAAGTGATGCATAAGAGCGTGTTTCATGTATCCGCGGCGGTATGCGGCTGTCTCGTCGCCTTGACGCCCCTGCGAGACAAAGCCATGGCACAACAGGTCACAACCTTGGCCGCCATGGACTACATCGAAATTCAGCAGCTCGTGAACAAGCTCAACTTTGCCCTCGACTATTGTATCAATGGCGGGCAGGATTTCGCCGACCTCTTCATCGAGGGCGGACAGTACATCATCGACACGGGCGACGGCATGCCGACGGTCCGGAGCACCCGCGAGGAGCTCATAGCGCTTGCCAGTGGGCCGGACTGCGAAGCCCGCAAGACGCCGCCGAGCTCTTACATATTGCATTTGGCGGAGAGTCTCGTCATCGAGGCTACCGCCGGAGGGGCGCGCGGAAAGTCATACGCGATTTACCCTTCCAACAAGGGCAAGTACTTGAGCGAGGACGTGGCCGGTCAACTGGGCATTTATCATGACGAGTACGTGAGAGCGGCTGACGGCTGGCGCCTTCGATCGAGAAGGCACGAGATCAACCCGACCATAGGCGGCGTCGAGCTGTAGGACGGCAATCCACCGGCAGGAGTATTGGAGGGGAACAATGACGAAGCGGATCTCGATGGCTTGCCTGCTGCTCACTGTCGGCGCGGTCGCTGCTCCGACGTGGGCGCACCACTCCTTCGGCGCCGAGTACGACGTCGATCAATCGATCACGTTGACGGGCGTGCTTACGAAGATCGAGTGGACGAACCCGCACAGCCATATCTATCTCGACGTCGAGGACGACAAAGGCACCGTCGTCAACTGGCAGCTCGAGGGCTATCCGCCGGTCGCGCTGCACAGAATGGGATGGAAACGCGACGTCACGATGAAAGTCGGCGACACGATCACGGTCTTTGCCTGGCGCGCTCGCGACGGCGGCCACTGGGCGCATTCGCGGGAGATCACGCTGCCGAGCGGCGAGAAGATGATCTTCGGTCCACCGGCGGGCACGGGGGACGGCGGTAGCACGCCAGCCGTCGACGTGCGATGAGATACCGAATGCTCGCGGCGGCGCTCGTTGCCGTGTGCTCGGCCCCCGTTGCGGCGCAAGCGCCAGAGGCTCCGGACTCCGCGGAAGTGCCGCGCACGGCCGACGGAAAACCGGATCTGACGGGTGTCTGGCAAGGCGGCAGCACGCAACCCGGCAAGTGGGAGGAAGCGAATACGGGCTTGGGCGTCGGCGGCACCGGGCGCGACCGGAACGTGCCGGTCGTCGGCTCGTCGAACGATCGGCCGGCCGGACGCGAGGGCGCGCCGTACCAAGACTGGGCCGCGGAGAAAGTGCTCGAGGCGTTCAATCGCAGAGGCATCGACGATCCGACGAGCCGTTGCCTGCCGGCCGGCATTCCGCGGAGCGTGATGCTCGGCCTTTTCCCGCAGCAGATCGTCCAGACGTCGACGCAGATCATCATTCTCTACGAATACATGAGCACGTTCCGCGTGATTGCGCTCGACGCGGAGCATCCCGACGACATTCTGCCGAGCTACATGGGCAATTCGGTCGCGCGTTGGGAGGGTGACGCGCTCGTCGTCGACGTGATCGGCTTCAACGACAAGACTTGGCTCGCCGGCACGGGGACGTTCCACTCGGACGCGCTGCACATCGTCGAACGCTACACGCGCGTGAGCCGTGATCGGATCGATTACGAGGTGACCATGGAAGATCCGAACGTGCTGACGAAGCCGTGGGTGCTACGATCGAGCCTAATGTTCCGCGAAGGCACTCGCCTTCAGGAGTACATTTGCGCCGAGAACAACATCGATCTCGATCGTTACGAGCTGCTTCTGAAAAACGGGGTCGATTTCACGAGGGATTGAGGAGACACCGGGCGTGCTCGCATCGTTTTCTCGGCGTCGGCCCGCTCACGTGACTCATCTACTCGACAAGGGGCGCATTCGGACTGTTTCCTGCTCGAGGTTGCGGATTGAATCCTTCGGAACGTCGGTTGAGGGAGATCGCAGTGAAAAAAAGATGCTCAATCATAGTTGTTAATGCATTGTTGGGTTTCTTGGGCGCGTGGACCACTATTGCTCAGGAAATTCCGACGACGCAACAGATCATCGAGGAAATCAGAGTGGAGGGCCCGCGCAGGGTGACGCGCGAGTCGTTGCCCTTCGGCCAGGGGCAGCAAGTTAGCCTGTCGTATAACGTAAGTTTTGCCGATCTCGATCTACGCGAAACTGCAGGTGTGCGCGAGCTCGAGAAAAGGATCGAGACGGCGGCGGACGAGATCTGCACGCAACTGGAAGAGCTGTTCCCGCTGGGGAGCCCGTCGAAACGAGACTGCGCGCGTAGCGCGACGGATAAGGCGATGGCAGATGCACGGACGGTGATCGACGCCCTGGCGGCTCGCTAGCGCCGCGCCGGTGTCGAGTCGCAGGTTCGCGCCGCGACTTCGTGCCTGGTGTGGGTGTCGGCCGCGCGCGTGGAGAGTTTGGTTCAGTCAGCTCTGGTTCCACTCCACGAGCGGCGCATCCGGAGTCTTACGGTCGTAGTACCACTTGAGCCCGGAGGCGGCCTCCTTGCTCAAGATCGTGGTCTTGAAGCTTCGCCACGCCTGAATCTCGAAGTAGTCGAGCGGTCCGTCCTTGGCGTTCAGCCGATGCGGCACGCCGGGCGGGAAGTAGACGAGCGTGCCGGGCTCGATTTCCTGCGACGTTTCGCCGACATCGACTTTACCGCGACCCTTGAACGTCATGTAGACGTGAGCGGCGCCATCGGGGTTGGCGTCGGTCCCCTTGTGCAGGTGATAGGGCGATGCGCCACCTTCGTTGTAATGCATTTCGCCGGCTTGGATGGCGTTGGTGGGCGTCAGACGGCTGCCGTCGAGCAGCCTCACGCTCGACTCGGCGCAGAATCGCCGCACGCGGCCGCCGCTTGCGTCGGTGAGGACGCGTAGCGTCTGCCTGTTGAAGAAGTATCCGGGGCCACCGGGCAACCCGGATTCGACGCCGGCCGGAGGCTTCGGAGTGACCATATGTAAAAGCTCGAGATTCGACCCGGCGGCCTCGAATCGAGCCGATTCGCCCGGTACGAGCAGCACGCCCGCGCCTTCTTCGGCGGCGTGGGACTCACTCTTGAAATGAACGCGGCCAAGGGCTTCGCCCTGCATGACGTAGACGAGATGGTAGTCGTCGTCTGCGCCGACCGCGAACGGCCGACCTGCGAGGATCGTTCGCCTGTAGACGGTCAGGTTCTTCGAGCCGCAAAGACTCGGGCTGCAGATCGTCCGTTCCAAGCCGGATTCGACGGGTTTGGCCTTGGCGGCATTCGTGTCGATGATTGAAACGTCGCTGATCGTCGCCATGTGCGTTGCTCCTCGAGACTTCAGTTCTTCGCTGTAGTGGCCACAAAATGATAAATGGTTGTCGCGTGCCGCACGAGGATTTGCGCGGAGCTAGAGGGGCGAATCATCGCCCTTGTGTTCGTGCGTACCTGCCACTGAGTAGAGTACTTGCGTTTTCCGGGTCTTCTGAAAATCCTCGAGCGACTCTCCGCGCATGGCGGCATAGATTACCTGATTCGGTACGCCGATGGCCGCGGCGAGTTTTTCCAGAATGAAGAAGATGACGCCGTAGCGAAGGAGCGCGCGCCAGTCGACCTTGCGGAGCATCTCCTTCTCTTCTTCCGTCAAGCCGCCTCTGTCGTATGAGCCTTCCCGGTCATATAGAAACCGGCCGCGAAGCTCGGGCTGAATGATCCCGTGAAGGTACTTGTTGAGGCGATAAGCCCTCATGCTGCGATCGAACGTAAAGGGATAAGACCCTTCGATCTCCGCGACGCCCGCGTACTCGCGGCGGGCCCTCGCATAATGAGCCCCGGGACTCTCGCCTTCATCGTCCTCGGGTAGATCCTCGTAGACCACTGTGGCAGTGGCAGTCATCGACGGGAGGCAATACGACTGATGCACCTTGCGCACCTTCGATGCCAGTGCGCCGCGCATGATCAGCCACATGATGACTTCCGCGCCCTCGATGCCGCCGAGCTTCGCATAATCCGCAATGGACAATTCGGTGAGCTTCACCGGATCTTTTTCGAGGAGCTCAAGAAACTCCATGTCCCAGTCCGTGTTGTTGAAACCTGCGCGCTCTCCGCTGACCTGATGGGAGAGCCCGCCTGAGCCGACGATCGCAACCTTGATCTCTTCGGGAAAGCTCTGAATCGCTTTGCGCAACGAGCGACCGAGCGCGAAGCAACGCCGCGCGGTCGGGATTGGGAACTGAAGCACACCGACCTGCAACGGCACGAGGGCGACGGGCCACTTGCGCTCGTGCGGCAACATCATGGACAGCGGCGAGAAAACACCGTGGTCGAGGCCCCTTGATTGAAAGAACGACAGATCGAACTCATCCGCGACAAGCCCGTGCGCGATGTGCTGTGCGAGCGCCGGATGTCCCTTGATCGCGGGCAGCGGCCGCGGGCCTCCGCCCTCGTCCGCGACGGCGAACGTCTCTCCGAAGCCCAGCGTAAAGTTCGAATAGTGATCGAAAAAGAACGAGGTAACGTGGTCGTTATAGATATAGAACAGCACTTCCGGCGCCTTCTCCTTGAGCCACGCACGCACCGGGGCGAAGCCCTCGAAGATCGGCGCCCATATCGGATCGTCGGCCTTCTTGGTGTCGACTGCAAAAGCGATCGAAGGGGTATGTGAAGTGGCGAGCCCGCCGACTATCGTGGCCAATCGAAACTCCGTTCAAGCCAAAAAACAAGTCTAGCGCATTCGGCTCGCGCGAGGCCGGCTTTGGCCGCGGCGACTGTCGCCCCGTTCGTGTGCGGGAAAACTCTGGCGAGTGCTTATTCGTGCCGCAGCGCGACGAGCGGGTCGATCGCGGTAGCGCGCCGCGCCGGCACGTAGGACGCGAACAGCGCGACGGCCGCAAATCCCGCTGCGACCGCCGCGTAGGTCGCGGCGTCGAGCGTCGTGATGCCGTACAACATTCCTTCGAGGTAGCGCGTGAGGCCGACCGCGCCGAGCACGCCGGCGGCGATGCCGACCGTGATCATCGCCACTCCGCGGCGCACCACGAGGCGCAACACCGCGGACCGCTGGGCGCCGAGTGCCATCCGAATCCCGATTTCCTTGGTGCGCTGCCCGACGACATAGGCGAGCACGCCGTAAACGCCGATCACCGCGATGAACCCGGCGACCGCGCCGAACACGCTGAGCAGCACGGCATAGAATCGCGGCCGCGTCGTGATGCCCGACAGCACCTGCTCCATCGGCACCACGGCGTCGATTGCAAGCGCGGGATCGATGTCGCGAGCGATGGCGCGCAGATCCGCCACGATCGAGAGCGGATCGCCGGTGGTTCGAGCGGCGAAGGCGATGCCGCTCCCGCCGATCGTCAAGAACATGCGGTCGGCGGCCGGCGGCGGCGGGCGCTGCTGCGCGGCGCGCTGCGCCGTGAGCATCTGGCGAGGCTCGGTGAACACGACCCGCTCCGCCTCCGTATCGAGGCCGCCCAAGTGGAAGTCGTCGACCACGCCGACGATGGTCGCGGTGCCGAAGTCGGGGCCGGCGCTGAGCGTTGAGCCCACGGCGCCGCCTCCGGGGAAGTAACGCTGCGCGTATCGACGGCTCACGAGGACTGCGAGACCCGCGCCGGGTTGTTCCTCGAACCAGCGGCCGCCCACGAGGCGGGCGCCCAATGCCTGCAGATAACCGGCGCTCACGTTCCTGCTCTGCGTCCCCTGGAACATTGTTTGCGTGCTCTGCTCCTCGCGGAGCTCGGCTTCCGTGGTGCCCTCGGGAACGAAAGTTGCGGCCGGGCCGACGATGACGATGCCGGGAGTCAACGGCGGAATATCGGTGAAGCCGGCGCTCGAAACTTGGGGGTTTGCGCTGAGCCGCGCGGCGAGTGCCTCCGCGACTTCGAGCTTCCGCTCCGCCGTGGAATCTCCAGGCACCACGAGCTCGAAGGTCAGGACGCCGCGCGCGTCGAAGCCCGGATCGACCGCAGCGAGCCTCAAGAAGCTGTGCAGCAGCAGACCCGCCCCGATCAGCAGCGTCATCGCGAATGTGAGCTGCACGATGGCGAGCACGTGACCGACACGCGTGTTGCCGGCGGCCGCCGAGAGTTGCGCCGCGGCGTTGTGACCTCTCTCGCCGAAGCGCGACAGACGCAGCGCCGGCAGCACGCCGAACAGGGCGCCCGTCGCGAGCGACAGCCCGCCGGCGAACGCGAGCACCGCCGGATCGATCGAGATCTCGTCAATGCGCGGCAAGATCGCCGCGCCGCCCAAGAGGCGCTGCGGCACGTAGCCGACCGCAGCGGACTTGAGCAACGCTACACCGCCGTACGCGAGCGCGGTGCCCGCGAGCGCCGCGAACGCGGCTAGCATGAAGCTTTCGGCGAGCACCTGCCGCACGATGCGGCCGCGCGTCGCGCCGAGGGACCGGCGGATCGCGATTTCCTGCTGCCGCCGTGTGCCGCGCACGAGCAGTAGGTTCGCGACGTTCGTGCAAACGATCACGAGCACCGCCGCGACCGCGACGACGAGCACCCGCAACGCCGGCACGACCCGAGCCGTCACCTCGTCGAGCTCGCGAACGATCTCGAAACGCGGCGGATCGCCGGGCTCGGGAGCTATGCCGCGCAACTGCAGGCCGACCACGTTGGCTTCGGCGCTCGCCTCCTCGAGCGACACGCCGTCGCGCAGGCGCGCCGAGGCCATGAGAAACATCACGCGCCCCGGCTGCGTGGGCGCGACGACGAACGGGGTCCAGAACGCCTCGGTTCCGAAATCGGGCGGCATTACGCCCACGATCGTGTGCACACGGCCGTCGAGTTGCAGCGTGCGTCCGACGACGCCGGGGTCGCCGCCGAAATGCTCGCGCCACGTCGACTCGCCGAGCACGACGACATCCGCG
>DATCIQ010000539.1:0-2938 GCA_036507635.1 Gammaproteobacteria bacterium | reverse complement strand
GCGGACTACACGCGCTACGCGACGATGACCAACAGTTTCTTTCCGAAGATGGCGTTGATCGTGATCGGCGGCATCGCAGTGCTGTATTTCACGATCTTCGAGAAGCCGTGGGAATTGAAGCCCGGAGACAATGCTCCCTTGACGGCCAAGGTCATGGCGATTGCGACCGTCCTCATGTGGTCCGGCGTCATCATCTACGGCCGTCTGCTTCCCTACCTCGAAGGCGAGGGTGGCTGACATGGGGTTCTTCATCGGCTCGATCGTCTTCGTGATTCTCATCGTCGTCGTGGCGCTGACCTTTTTCGTCGATCGGCATGCGGGTCAGCATGACCGCTGACGTCGCTTAACCGGCTCAAGCTGGAGTAGTTATGGCTTTCCTACAGTGGATGGAAGACACGAGCTTCTCGGACTGGATACTGACATCCTCGGAGGGGTGGCCGCTCATGCTGACCATTCACGCGATCGGCTTGGCGATCGTCGTGGGCGTCGTCTTCTCGATGAATCTGCGGATACTCGGCTTTTACGGCACGATCCCGTATACCTCGCTCAACGATATCTTGAGAATCGCCTGGATCGGCATCCTCATGAACGTCATCACGGGGTTCTCGATATTCATGACGCAGGCGGTTTCTTACGTCACGAGCGTGCCGTTCCTCACGAAGATCACGTTCATCATTCTCGGCATCGCGAACCTCGTCTATACGCAGAAGGTGCTGAAACGCGAAGCGGCCGCTTGGCAAGCCGCGGGTGCAGTGCCGCGCATCGGTTACGTGCTTGCCGGGACGTCGCTCTTCTTCTGGATCGTCGCAGTCATCACGGGCCGGCTCATCGCCTATCTGTGACGGCGTTCCTGTCGCGGTAAGTCACTGCACGACCGCGATCGCGATCGCGAAGTAGATCAGAATCGACAGCAAGTCCTGAATCACGGTCGCGAGAGGCCCGCTGCCGAAAGCCGGATCGAGCGCGAAGCTATCGAGCAGCCACGGCAGCGCCATGGCCGTAACCGTGGCCGTCGAGCACGCCGCGAACACAGTCAATCCTACGGCAAGCGCGACGTCCGCCTCGCCCCAGCGCCACCACACGAGAGGGCCCGCGACGGTGCCCAACACGAGGCCGATCGCGAGCCCGGTCAGCAACTCGCGCACCACCATCCGCCGCATTCGGACTCCGATCGAAAGCCCGCGTACGACGATAGTTTCAGTCTGCGTGCCGACAGCGTCTGCCAGGTAGACGATCCCGGGAATAAAAAACGCAAGCATGACCTTGTACTCGAGCTCTGCCTCGAACCAGCCGACGAAATCCGCCGCGAGCAAAGCGCCCCCAAGTCCCACGAGCAGCCACGGGACACGATGCCGTAGCCGGCGTTCGACGGGCTCTTCGCTCGTGGTGCGTGCCGCCGTCGCGCTCTTCGTGAAGCCGCCCAAGCGCGACAGGTCTTCCTCGTGCTCCGACAGCAGGACCGCGATCAAGCGGTGAGGCGGAATGATCCCGACCCAGCGACCTTCATGGTCGACGACTGCCAAAGCGGATTCCTCGTTGCGCACGGCTCGCCAGGCGGCAACCTCTTGATCGACACCCGGCGCGACGATGGGCGCATCGCGGTCCATCACGTCACGCATGAGAGCGTCGGCCGGGGCAGCATACAGGTCCTCTATTCTGACGAGGCCCAAGAACTTGTCGTCCGCGCAGACGATGACATGGCTCGCGCTTTCGTATGTTTGTCCGACGAGATCCTGCCGCACGTCCGCGGCGCGGCGAAGCGGTGTTGCGACCGGAACCTGGGTGCAAGCGTGCTCCGCAGCGGTCTCGAAAGTAACGTGGCCATTGGCGACCAGAGGATCAAGGGGCATACAAAACCCTCACCCGGAGCTCGGATTGTTCCTTTGCTAGGGCTTGACGGCGTCCGCGAACTGCTTGGTATCGGTGTACTGCTGGAACTTCTGTACTTTGCCCTTGGCGATCGTCCACACATGCGCGAACTGCGCGTGCACCTGCTTGCCCGTGCCTTTGTGCTTACCGCTGTATGTGCCGAGCACGACGACGTGATCTCTCGCATCGAGAAGCGTCTCGGGCTGTGCGGCGAACCCGTCCCAGTCCCCGCCCAAGCGCGTGAAGACGCCGTCCAAGATGGCTTGCGCGCCGATGTAGGGATTGTGATCCGCGTAAAGAAAATTGTCTGCCTCGCGCCACTCGATCTTCGCATCGAAGGCGTCGAGCACGGCGGGCACGTCACCGCGCGCAAACGCGCCGTAGATGTTGCGTATCAGCTCCACGTTCTCTCGTGACATCACTGCGTCCTCCCTAAGCGTTGCCGAAGGCCTCATGGTACTTGACGGTACCCGAGACTCCGAGCAATGCCCCGGGATGGATCTCCATGACCATGAAGACGTCGGCCGGCACGTCGTACTCGGACGCGATGTGCCATTGCTCGCCGGGAGAGAACCCGAAACGCGGGTAGTAGGCGGGATGACCGACCACGACGACCCCGTGAGCACCGAGTCGTCTCAATTCCTCGAGCCCCGCCTCGACCAGCGCGGTGCCGACACCTCGATTGCGGTGCTCGGCGGCGACGGCCATCGGCCCAAGGCCCATGAGCCGGCATTGCGGTGCAGTCGCAATGGTCACGGGAGAAAACAGAATGTGGAGCAGCCTTCAGGAAACGTGTGCCCAGCCGCGGTAGGCGGCGACGTGCGCCGGAACGTTGTGCACGCGAAGGACATCGACGCCTTGAGCGCAAAGGTGCAGCGAGGCGCCGATCGTCGTCAAGTCGCGGTCGAGCTTGTCGCGGGTTGCGAAGCTCTGCATGAAAGACTTGCGCGAATGGCCGACGAGACAGCGGAGCCCATGGCGTTGAAACCGCCGAATGTCACGCAACAGGGCGAGCGATTGCAGCGGGTTTTTGCCGAAGCCGATGCCGGGATCGAACAGGATGCGGTCG
>DATCIQ010000538.1:0-2763 GCA_036507635.1 Gammaproteobacteria bacterium | reverse complement strand
GAAATCTGGCAGAACGAGAACGGCCCGAACGGCGGCGACGAGATCAACATCTTGAAAGCCGGCGCGAACTACGGCTGGCCCCTCGTGAGCCTCGGCCGCACTTATCAAGGGCCGTGGCATTCACAGCGGTTTCAGGCTCCGGGCTTCGAGGACCCGATCGTCTACTGGACGCCGTCGATCGCGGTGTCGGGCCTCGCCTTCTATACGGGCGACAAGCTTCCGAAGTGGAAGGGCGACGTGTTCGTGGGCAGCTTGCGCACGGGCGAGATCATCGGCACGGGACACATCGAGCGCATCCTCTTCAACGAGAACATGGAGGAGCTCAGACGCGAAGCGCTGCTCCGCGACTGGGGGCATCGCATGCGCGATATCCGCCAAGGGCCGGACGGACTGCTCTATGTGCTCGTCGACCACGAGGACGGCGCGGTGTTGAGGATCGAGCCGCTGTGAAAACCGACTACGTCCTCATCGATTACGAGAACGTCCAGCCCAAGGATTTGTCGCTGCTCGGCGGACACCCTTTCAAAGTCATGGTGTTCGTCGGCGCGAACCAGGCGCGCATTCCGTTCGAGCTCGCCAAAGCGCTCCAGGCGATGGGCGAGAACGCCGAGTACGTGCCGATCAGCGGCACCGGGCGCAACGCGCTTGATTTCCACATCGCGTTTCATCTCGGCGAGCTCGCGAGCAAGGATCCCGAGGGCTACTTCCACATCATCTCGAAGGACACGGGGTTCGATCCGCTCGTCAAGCATCTCAAGGAGCGCGGCATCCGGGTCCGCCGCTCGCGCGACCTCGCGGAGATGCCGATCTTAGGGATAACGTCGCCGAAGACCGCGGACGAGCGCATCGACGCCATCGTCAAGAATCTCGCGAGCCGCGGCCACTCGCGCCCGCGCAGGCGTAAGACGCTCGCGAGCTCGATCAACTCGCTGTTCATGATGAAGCTCGAGGAGAGCGACGTCGATGGGCTGATCCAGGCGCTCGAGCAGCGCGGGGTGATCGCGATCGAGGAGGGGAAGGTCAGCTACAATCTATGAGGAGAGGATAGACATGAAGAACGGTGCATGGAGCCTGCTTGCGCTTGCGGCGGCATCTTTGCTCGGCTCGTCCGCGGCGGCACAGCAGGTCGCGGACCCGGGTTTCAAGAGCGTCGGCCGAGGGGCGCCGCTTGCGGCTGATCTCAATGAATACGAGATGACGGGTGCCACCATTCGAGTGACTTTCGGACCGGACGGCCCGCGGCGCGATCCGAACGCCTTTACGGGCAGCGCGCGCAATGGCGAGTCGCCGCCCGGCATCGAGCCGCTCGAGGTGGACCTCTTCACGTCCAAGGACTTCTACAAGGATCGCGACCTCTGGACCGATCCGCGCTATTTCCGCTGCAACAGCCCGGCCGCGATCGAGGACCTCTGGGGCGGCAACCGCGAGGGTCTGATCGGGGACAACCCGCCCGCGACGGCGCCGTGGGGCTATTGCGACCGCGACTATCCGCGCGAGGCCATCGTGAGCCCCTATCCGTTCAAGACTGCGCAAGAGCATTACGAGGCGCTGCTCGAGGAGACGCGCGAGCGCGGCGGCCCGACGCAACATACTTACGCGACGGTGCCGGGCGAGTGGACCGGCGTCTACATGCACCCCGGACGGACGCCGAATAACCAGTATTGGTTCCGCATGCGGCACGTGCAGATGCCGACCGTTCTGTCGCTGCTCACCGAGGAGTACCAAACCCGGATGGTGCAGGAGGCCTACCATCACGGGAACACCAATAAAGCGATGTGGCCATCGCAATTCTGCTGGCCCGAAGGTTTCATGCGGCGCTGGCACGAGGCCGCGGTCTGGGAGCACTACATCATGGTCACGCCATCGATGGTGCAGATCCTCGCGGGCGTCGCGCGCAACTTCATTACCAACATCCACATCGGGCGCGAGTTCAACATGGAAGGCGAGGTGCCGCGCCTCGGCGCCGACGTGCCGCGCTGGTACGGGGAAACGATCGGCTTCTGGGACGAGGACACGCTCATCACGTGGACGTCGAACATCCAGGGCTGGAAGGTGCATGCCGCCTTCGAGCACTCGAACAAGATGCAGACGATCGAGATCTACTCGCCGAACCGCGACGCGGACGGCAACTTCGTCGGGCTCAATCACGAAGCGATTTTCTATGACCCCGAGGCGCTCGTCGAGCCCGTGCGCATCATCCGCAATTACGTCAAAACGAGCGGCTTCGAGGAAGCCGAACCGTACGTGTTCATCGAATGCGTGCAGACGATTTTCTCGATCGACGGTACTGCGACCCCGCTGACGCCGGGGCAGGTCATCGAATACGAAGTGCCGGACATGTACGGCCGCCCATGGGCGCAAATCTGGGAGAAGTACTGGGAAGAGGGCATGGAGAAGCCGGAAGAGGAAGACATCTTCAGCTTCGATTAAGCCGGGTCGCCCATCATAGGCGTTACAATTGAGCATGGTGTACCCGTCAAACGGGTGTAGGAGAGACTTGAGATGAAAGCTCGTAGAGTCAGCGGCATTTTGGCCGCAGCGCTCGTCGCGGCCCTAATGCTTGCCGCACCCGTCTGGGCGCATCACTCGTTTGCGATGTACGACCTACGGATCACGAAGGTTTTCACGGGCGTCGTCACGCGCGTCGACCCCGCCCCGAATCATCTGGCGATCTTCTTTGCGCCGATGAACGCCGAGCGTAAAAACGTCGAGCGCGACGCAGCCGGCGAGCCTGTCGTCTGGTCCGTCGAGATGGGAGGTTCC
>DATCIQ010000537.1:0-7558 GCA_036507635.1 Gammaproteobacteria bacterium | reverse complement strand
GACTGCGTGGCGTGAGCACCTCTACCTGAACGCCGAGTAGCCGCTCCGCCTCGAGCTGGATCGCAGCCAGCGTCATCAGAGTCGTCCTCGGACTGGGATCGACTAAGAGGTCCAAGTCGCTGTCATCAGTATCGTCGCCATGAAGGGCGGAGCCGAAGATGCGCGGGCGAAGTGCTCCGTTTCGAGCAACGATCTCTCGGAGCTCGGCGCGATGTGCTTGCAACGCATCCGACGGCTTCATCGACGTGATCCACAAAGTCCGGCGGAAATTCTACTCCACTGAGTCGCCGCGTTCGACAATGGAAATCACAGGCCGTTGCCAATCGCGACGTTATTGCGACTGTAGACGATCCGCCCGCCCACCATCGTCATCCTCGCCCGAATTCCTTTGCATGTCATTCAGATCAGCCCCACGAGATCCACCTGCCTCCCCGCCTCGAGCGACCCGAGCTCGGTCAACGCGAGGGGCAACTCGCGGCCCACCCCAGCTTGATGTTTGCGAATTGCGACTTCAAGTCCGCGACTACAAGTTCACGAGCCATTTCGAGCCGTATATCAAGAAGGCTTGGTGTATCTACGTGATGGAAAACGCGATCAGATCTGAACGGCAAGAAGGAAACAGGTATCGATTCTGGGCCGCGATCGCGGAGCTGGGCGGACGCTACTTGAGGGCAGTCACTCTCGCGGATAGAGTGACCATCCACAATGCATTCCCGGACCGAGACTTTGAGCCATGAAACTGAACTACCATCGCGAAACCGACTCGCTCTATATCGACTTGGCGGAGCGCCCGAGCGCCGAAAGCCACGAGATTTCGGAAGGAGTGGTCCTGGATTACGATTCGAATGGCCGTCTCGTCGGAATCGACATCAACAACGCCAGCAACAAGGTCGAGCTCAAGAAGCTCGTCCTCAGCAATCTGCCCGGCAAGGTGATCACTGCCGCGGCGTGACGCTATAGACCACCCGCCCCCCAACCATGGTCATCCTGGCCCGAATCCCCTTGATCTCCCCCACCGCCACCGTCATGTAATCCCGATCGAGCACCACGAGATCCGCCTGTTTCCCCACCTCGAGCGACCCGAGCTCATCTTCCCGAAAAAACAGATACGCATTCGACCGCGTGTGCGCGATCAGCGCCTCCTCGCGCGTCAACGTCTCGTCGAGCACGCGGTTGCCGGCGAGATCGAGGCCGCTCACGGCCCAGGCGAGCGTCACGAACGGCTGATAGTGCGAGACGATCGTCGCATCCCAGCCGCTCCGTGAAATACCCGCTTTCGAGCTCACGCCCTGCATTGCCGCCGGCGTCTATCGCTCCTAAAATGGGAGCGACCACTCCCATTTTAGGAGCACCATGCTGGACACTGTTCTATTGGGCAAGACGCGGGCTGCGCTCTTGCGCGAGCTCCTTCTCAATCCCGATCGCCGCATCTCATTCAACGAGCTCGTTCGCCGCACGCGATCCGGGGCCGGCGCCGTATCTCGGGAGCTCAAGACTCTGATCGAGGCAGGGCTCGTAACGGACGAGCGCGAAGGCAACCAGCGATTTCTGTCCGCCGCCCAAGATTCGCCCGTCTATGCCGAGTTGAAGTCGCTGATCTCGAAGTGCTCCGGCGCGGCGCTCGTGCTGCGTGAAGCGCTCGAGGCCTTCGAGCGGAAGATCCTCGTTGCATTCGTCTACGGATCGGTTGCCACAGGCGCTGAGCGAGAAGACAGCGACATCGATTTGTTTGTGGTCGGATCCGCGGGATATTCGGTCGTGACAGAGCATGTTCGTCGGGTCGAGAATCGACTCGGACGACCTGTACATGTGCTGTATTTCGACGAGAGCTCGTCCACAGACCGCAAATCCCTTCGTGAGCCATCGATGAGGAGAATCCTGCAAGGGCCAAAGCTGCTCGTTTTCGGGGACGACGCGCGTCTTGCGGAGCTGCTCGGTTAGAGACCCTTGATGCCTTCGACCCGTGAACAGGGAGAATCTCGAAAACCTCACGAAGGGCTCTCGACCATCACTGCACGCGGCGACACCCGATTGGAACGTGCTCAGAGGTCTGGTCCGGCGAGCGGCAGAGAGCTTGGACGATGCCCGCAACCGACAGAACAGCCTCGCGACACGCTTCACAGCGGCTTACGGCGGAGCATTCTGGCTGGCGCGCGTCGCGCTCGAGGCGTGCGGATTTCGGCTGGCAGGCGCCGAAGGCCATCGAACGGCCGTGTTTCAGAGCTTAGCGAACACACTCGACTGGACTGCCGAGCACTGGCGAACGCTCGACGACTTCCACAGGTTTCGCAATCGCTTCGACTACGGCGACATCATCGAGGTACCGGAGCAGCAAGTCGAGGTCGCCATCGTCGCGACGCAGGATCTACTGGACGACGTTCTTCGCGTGTTCCCGGAGGTCAGCGGCGATTGAAGGTCACGCAAGTTTGCAGGGTCCTCTGGTCATCACGGCCATAGTGCTCTGTGTCATGGGGGTCGGCTTCGGCTGGATCCAGCGGCGGCGACCCGCCGGTGTTCCGTCGGCACGTGCGAACGGGCGGATGGCTTTCGCTCGTGCATGACGCTCTTCGCGCAATGAAAGGGCACGGCGCCGCAGAAAGATCCGCCTACCGAGCCCCTCGGTCTACGACGCGCGGCTACGTCTCTGCTACGCCCCCTTCCGGCGGGCTCAGCGCCTGCTGCAACGTCTGCGCTGTAAGCAAGCGCTCGCCGATGGCGTCGAGCTCTTCGATCGAGGCTGCAGCGATTTGCTCGAGTGCTTCCGGAGCCAGGGAGCCAAAGCGTAGCGTGAGTTGCCGGGTCACAAGGTCGGCCCGGCCTCGTAATTCTCCTTCGGCTTGCCCCTCGACTTTTCCCTCGAGCCTTCCCTGCGCCACATAACGCTTGGCGAACTCACTCTGATACTCGTACTTCGCTGGGTCCATGGTCTTGAGCTCCCGTCGCGCCGCCTCGTTGAGGGAGGCCAGCACCAAGTCAAAATACAACCGCGAGCGATCCTCGTCGAGCCCTAGACTCGCGATCTGGGCGGCCAGCGCGATTCTCGCCGCTTTGCCGTAATCAACGCCCTGCCCATGGGCCATGGCGGAGAGCACGGCAAGTTCGGGATCGTTTTGCGCCTGCGCTTCGTCGGTCACTTCGGGAACACCCGAGGGGCCGAGCAGGAGGGGAACGAACCGATTGTCGCCACCGAGATCGATGGGTGTGGCCGCCCAGCGAGCAGTAGGTTCGTCCGACGTTACGACGAGCAAGCACACTGGCACTTCGAGGCGGGCGCGAAGGTTCACGACATAAACGGGCCAGACGAAGCGCTTTCGCCCGTCGGGCGACAGCTGCGCTTCGATGACGATGCCGAGAACCGGAACACCGTCGAGGAGCAGAACGACGAGATCCGCACGGTACTCGGCAGGCTGAATCTCCGTCAGCTCCGCCGAATCGATCCGTACCTGCGTGTACGGAGGCAGCGCTACGCGCAACGCGTCACGCAAGGGCTCCGGTGCGAGTGCCGGCCGGTTACGGAAAAGCAGAAGCAGCGCTTCGTGCAATTGGGATGGCACGTGTCAAGGCTAAGGTCCTTCTGCGATATTGCGATGCTCGATACCGGCGTGTTTGAGCAGATTCTGCTCACGGGTTGATCCTAATATAATGGGTGCACGACCCGCCTCCGCGGAGAGCTCGATGGAAGCCCGGATCGCTCGCCTGGAATCCGACGTTGCGCACCTGCGCACGGACGTCGCAGACATCAAGGTCGACGTTCGCTCACTGCGGGACAAAATGGACGCCATGGGAGCCTCGCGGGAGCGATGCTCGGGACGATGGCGCGCGGCTTTCAGTGGATCTGACGCGTAAAGTGCCGAATCACACCTCCCTCGCGATCGCAGTCTTGCTGACGTCAAGCTCGGCCCTCGCGCACCATTCGTTTGCGATGTTCGACCAGTCGAAGACGG
This sequence comes from Gammaproteobacteria bacterium, assembly GCA_036507635.1. Taxonomy (GTDB): domain Bacteria; phylum Pseudomonadota; class Gammaproteobacteria; order Steroidobacterales; family Rariloculaceae; genus DATBLZ01. The sequence continues at coordinate 3,614 of DATCIQ010000537.1, read as the reverse complement.
TCACGCTGGAGGGTGCCGTCAAGGATTTCCGCTGGACGAATCCCCACGTTTTCATCCAGCTGCTCGTCAAGAACGAGAGCGGCGCCGATGAGGAGTGGAGCATCGAGATGACGAGCCCGGAGCATCTGGCGCGAGCCGGGTGGCGGCCGGCAACATTGCAGCCCGGTGACGAGCTGACGCTCAACATCCATCCGATGCGCGATGGCATCAAGGGCGGCCAGTATCTCTGGGGTACGGGCCCTAGCGGGCCCTTGGTCGGCTCGCGACCCGCGCTCACGGGGCAATGAACATGAGCTCACGACGATCGGCTCGAGCTGCCGCGGCGCTTCTGCTCGGGTGTGTGGCGGCGACGCGCGTGTCGGCACAACTTCCGGACTGGAGCGGCCAGTGGGAGAACGTCGGCGCCACGCCAAGTCCCGATGGAGGGTTCTACGAGTCGCTCGATCAGGTGCTTAAGGAGATGCAGTGGGCGCCGCCGCTCAAACCCGAGGCACAGGCACGAGTCGAGCAAGTGGTCGCGGCGCAGCAGAGAGCGATGGAGGCGATGCGCGCAGGCATCGACCCGGGCGGCGCCGTGACGGCCTGCACGTTCGGCTTTCCGACGATCATGATCGAGTCGCCGTTGATGTTCGAGATTTTGCCGACGCCCAAAGAGACGGCCCTGATCTTCTCGAGCCGAGAGATCCGCCACGTTTACACGGATGGGCGCTCGCACCCTCCGGAGGGTGACCTATGGCCGACGCCCTGGGGCGATTCGATCGGCCACTGGGAGGGCCAGACTCTCGTTATCGACACCATCACGGCGAAATCGGCTTTTCCGGGGCGAGAAGGCACGGCGGTCATAGCGTTCGGCGGGATCGAGGAAGTGCAGCTGATCGCCTTCTTGAGTCCCGATGCGCGCTTCATCGAGAGGATCCGGGCGCTCGACAACGGTCAGCTGGAGAATCAGATGACCATCATCGACCCGGCCAACCTCGCGGCGCCTTGGCACTTGGTCCGCACTTACCGTCGCGTCACCCAAATCGACCGTATGGTGCACGAGGACTGCGAGGGCGAGGAGCGCAATCCCATCGTCGACGGCAGGTTCACGCTTACACCGCCGCCTCCGTGATCGTAGTTTCCACAGTCGAGGCGGTCGATGCGCGCCCGCGCATCGATGCCTACGGGGATCGCATTGGGTCGTACAATGGGCGCAGGACCAGCCTCGGCGGAGAGCTCGATGGAAGCGCGCATCGCTCACTTGGAATCGGATGTCGGACACCTGCGGACGGACGTGGCAGAGATCAAGGTCGATGTCCGCTCACTGCGCGACAAGATGGACATGATGATGGCCAAGCTTTCCGAGAGAATCGACAACGTCCTGCGAAAATCGACTCGGCGAGAATTTGGGCCCTCCTGTTGTACATAGCGCTCGCGGCGGCGATGCTCGGCACGATGGCCCGCGGCTTCGGCTGGCTCTAAGGGCTCTCACTCCCCCGCGTTGATATCGACCGCCGCGCCCGCGTCGGGCGCCTGATAAATCTCGAACCCCGACGGGATGTTGCGCTCCGGGATCGGCTCGCCCTTCTCGCGCGCCTCCTGAGCTTGGCGGCTGGATCTGCTCTTAAGAGCGTGTTAACTAGGTTAAGATGCTCTTAAGAGCAGATGACCGCAAAAAACACGCTGATAACCGCACCGCCCTACCCGGTTGACCAGGCGCTCAAGCGTCTGGGGGCGAACCTGCGCACGGCAAGGTTGCGCCGCAACCTCACCATTGAGGACGTCGCCGAGAAAATTGGGACCGGCCCGCGGCCGGTCTCCGATGCCGAGAAGGGCAAAGCATCCACCAGTGCCGCGGTCTACATGGCCCTGCTCTGGGCCTATGACCTGCTCGGCCCTATGCAAGGCATTGCCGATCCGGCAGCGGATCGCGAAGGCCTCGCGCTTGCTTCCTCGCGCGAGCGGCACCGCGCCCGCGACATGACGAAGCTTGACGATGAGTTCTAGCGCGCAGGAGTGCTTTGTCCATATCGTCCTGCCTGGCGAAACGGAGTTCGTCACGGCAGGGCGATTCGCGCGCGCAACCGGCGCACACGGCATCGCCGTCGGCAGATTCGTCTATGGCAGAAGCTACCTTGCCCGCGATAACGCCGTGCCGATCGACCCGCTCGAGCTCAAACTCGAAAGAAGGGTTTTACGAGACCACACTCCTCCAAGGCGTGTTCGGCGCGCTGCGCGATGCGAGCCCCGACTACTGGGGCCGCCGCATCATCGAAAGACACTTTGGCTCACCCGGACCCGGGGAACTCGACTGCCTGCTCTATTCACCGGATGACCGGGCCGGGGCGCTCGGATTTGGCCTCGAGCCCCAGCCGCCAGCGCCGCGCCGCAAATTCAACCGGACGATCGACCTCGGCAAGTTGCAAGAATTCGCCGACGCAATCATCGCCGGCGAGGAGCTCCCGCAAACACCGGACGCGCAGCGGGCGCAGGAGTTGATGCTGAAGGGAACCTCGATGGGCGGCGCCCGCCCGAAGGCTGTTGTCGAGGATGACGGTGCATTATGGATCGCAAAATTCAACCGCCGGGACGATAAGTGGAACCATGCGCGGGTTGAGCGCACGATGCTGATGCTTGCGTGCGAGTGCGGTATCGACACAGCGGAAAGCAGGCTCACCACGTTCGGCGACCGTGATGCGCTGCTGGTCAAGCGCTTTGACCGCGAACACGCCAAAACGGGCTACCGGCGGGCGAGGATGCTGAGTGCCCTAACCTTGCTGCGCGCGGGGGACACCCACCAGGACCGCGAGAAGTGGTGCTGCGTGACCGATTGGACCGCACTGTGGCGCGACCGACGCAAGGAATCGATTCTGCGGGGACCGGACGCTCGAGGCCGGGCAAGTGGTCTCGCTTTTGGCCGGGACCCATGGAGCGCGCCTTGCTGTTTGGGTATTTCGTCGTCACGGCCATATTGCTCTGCGCTATGTGGCGCGGCTTCGGCTGGATCTAGGGCACCGCGAACTGCCCGAGCGCCGGCGGCGTGACCGCCTCTTCTTCCGGCCGCTCGAGCTGCGGAATCCACGCGTACGGCAGTCGATACGCCCGATAAACGGCGTTCGATGACTGCGGCCCCGTGAACAACGGATTCACATACTCCCAAACGATCGTGCCGTCGGTCGTGACCTCGAAGAGCCGGCCGGTCGTGCCCTCCGTGATCAGCGTGTTCCCGTTCGGGAGCCTCTGCGCGCCGCTGATGTTCGACGCGAAAAACCGAGCCCCCGCCTGGTAAGACCATTCGAGCTTGAGCGTCACGGGATTGATCTCGAGCACGCGCGAGCTCGGGCGCACGAATGCTCCCGTGCCGTTCGGCGCGATGGGATTCGTGAATCCGTAGCCGCTCGCCCCACCGTTGTCGAACACGAGCAGGTGACCGGCCCCGGGCAATCCTGGCGGGATCAGATGCGCCTGATGTTGGCCGATGATTTGGCGGATCGCGCGAAGCTCCTCCGATGCGCTGAAATCGGGCCCCAAGCGCCAGACGATCTCGCCGTCCCTCGCGATGATGGCGACGATGCTCGCCTGCCGGCTGCTCACGATCACGTTCTCCGGTGCGAATCGCGAGTCGCCTCCGTCGA
>DATCIQ010000536.1:0-6469 GCA_036507635.1 Gammaproteobacteria bacterium | reverse complement strand
GAGCTCGCGATCTGTACGTCGTCGCGGCTCATGTGAAAGAGGGCCAAGCGCGTCGCGAGACGCGCATCGAGGAAGCTCCCCTTGAGCCCGAGCTCGAGGCTCACGAGTGTCTCGGGATCGTACTCGCGCAGGTCCGAGTCGAGCGTGCCGTCGGTATTGAAGCCGCCGGCCTTATAGCCGCGCGTGGCGGCCGCATAGCCCATCAACGCGTCCGTCAACCGATGATCGAGGCTTATGCGCCACCCGACGAGGTCGTCCTCCGGCGCAAAAGCGACGCTTGCCGAATCCGCGTAGCGGGCGCGGTGGCGCTCGTAGCGCAGGCCGGTCGTGAGCGTCGTCTGCGGCGTGAGCGCGCTCTCGAGCTGCCCGAACAGCGCGACCCGGTGCATCGCGAACGTGCTCGTGAAGGGACTCGTGAAAAACGTGTACTCGCGCGTCAAGTCGACGTCGCTGTCGAGCGCATAAATACCGGCGACCCAATCCGTGGAGCCGCCGAAGACGCGCCCCGCGTCTTTCGACAGGAGCTTGATCTCCGCGGTCGACGTTCGCCGATCGCGGAAATAGTAGTCCGTCGACGCATAGCCGAAAGGATGGAAGCCCACGAACGTCCAGTCCTCGTCGTAGCCGTAGACCGCGTCCGACCGCGCGTTTGCGGCCTGAGCCTCGATGGCGAACGCCGCCGCGCCGTCCCACCGCATGTCGATGCTGCTGAAGACGGATTCCTGCGCGTCGCGGCCCGGCTCGTCGGACAACGTCGTGCGGTCGTTGTCGAGCGAGAAGGCGTCGTAGCCGTCGTCGAGATCGGTGTAGGCCAAGACGGCGTCGACAGCGACGTGCTCGCCGGCGAGCCACTTGAGCTTGCCGCGCAACGAGAGCTCGTCGCGCGCATTCGTGTCGTCGCGGCTGAGATAGGCGTTGTCCATGAATCCGTCGCTATCGTGCTGCTGCGCCGCTAAGCGCAGTGCGACGCGTTCGCCGACGGGGCCGGAAACGGCGCCGTAGAGCGTCGACGCGGAGTAGTTGGCTGCCTCGAGCCCGGCGCTCGCCTCGAACTCGTCGGACGGCGCGCGAGTGCGCACGTTGATGAGCCCGGCGAGCGCGTTCGCGCCGTAACGTGTTCCTTGCGGCCCGCGAAACACCTCGACTTGCTCGACGTCGAACAGCGTCGCGGCGGAGGCCGCGTTCGATAGGTCCACGCCGTCGACGATGAGGCCGACCGAGGGATTCAGCGGCTCGACGAACTGGCCGCGCTCGCCGATGCCGCGGATCTGAAAGAACCGGCTGCGCGCCGATCCGCCCGCGACGTTCACGTTCGGCGCCAACGCGAGCGCTTCGTCGAGATGGCGCGCGGCACGCGCCTCGAGGTCCTCGCGTTGCAACACGGAGACGCTTGCCGGCAAATCGTCGAGCGCGGCGTCGCGAAACTCTCCGGTGACGACGATTTCCTCAACGGGCTGCGCGAAGACGCGCAACGCGAATAGCAGCGAACAGGCTACGACGGCTCTCGACATGGCACGCTCCAAGGTCGCACTGGGCGATCTCAAGGATTCGTGCCGACGGGGGAAGTGAGGATTCCTATCCCTACGCCGGCATCATCCGGATCAGGTTCAAAGGGTCCACCCCACGCGGGTGTCTCAGGCCACACGGCCACCCCTTAGGCAATTGCGATTCTGCGGCCAAAGCCCGCAGGATTCAACCCGCAAGACGCTTTGCTACGATTACGCGCATGAAGTACTGGACGAGCATGGCGCTCATCGCTTGCGCCGCCTTGGCCGAAGACGTGGCGCGCGGCGATGAGATCCGGATCGCGGTGGCCGCGAACTTCGTGGTCGTCTTGGAGGATCTCGCGACGCGCTTCGAATCCACGAGCGAGCACGAAGTCTTGTTGAGCAGCGGATCCACGGGCGGCCACTATGCGCAGATTCGCAATGGCGCGCCGTTCGAGGCGTTCTTTGGGGCCGACGTTGCCCGGCCGGCACTGCTCGAGCAGGAGGGAAGAATCGTCCCGGGCTCGCGCTTCACATACGCGCTCGGCCGCATCGCTCTCTGGAGCGCTTCCGTCGGCTACGTCGACGGCGACAAAGTGCTCGAGCACGGCGACTTCAGATTTCTCGCGATCGCGAACCCCGAGCTCGCGCCGTACGGAGCGGCGGCACGCGAAGTGCTCATGGGGCTCGGTCTTTGGGAGGGATTGCAAGACCGCTTGGTTCAGGGTCAGGACATCGGACAGACCTTGAGCTTCGTCCACACGCGAGCCGCGGAGCTCGGCTTCGTCGCGTATTCGCAGTTGCGAAATCCCGAGGCGCCGGTGGATGGATCGTACTGGCTCGTGCCGGAATCGATGCACGCGCCGATCGAACAGCAAGCCGTACTGCTTAAGGACGTGCAGGCCGCGCGCGAGTTTCTCGAGTTCGTGCAGAGCGCGGAGGGCGCGGAGATCATTCGGAGCTACGGCTACGGTTTGCCGTGAGTGAGTGGTGGTGATGGGTGGAATCGAACCACCGACCTGCGGGTTATGAATCCGCCGCTCTAACCGTCTGAGCTACATCACCACGGAAAGAGCGTTATAGACCCGCAAGCTTGCGAGCTTCGCGCATCTACTGGCGTTTCGGCCCGACAACTGATAAACGCTGTCCATCAGCCTGCGGTCAAGTTCTGAATACGATCGTCTCGCGCCGCAGCAGCCTGGCTGTCGCCGCGACCAGCGCGAGCGCGAGGACGACGCTGCCGGCGGCCGTGACGATGTATCGATAGACGGCCGGGTGTCCGCCGCCGAGCACGTCGGCGCTGAGCGTCAGCTGACCGATGATCGGCACAGGCCCAAGCCACGGTACGTTCTCAAGCGAAAACAGAAACGAAGCCATGGTCGTGAGGACGACCGCCATGAACAGCAGGCCGAAACGGGTTTGCGCTTGCTGTTGGGTGCGCGAAGCCGTCGACACCAACGTCACGAGCGCGCACCAGAAGAGCGCCACGGGGAACATCGAGAACGTCACAGCCAGGAGATCCTGATCGCTCGAAGACACCTGCAACCCGTATTCGTGCCAGGGTATGACGCGCAGGACGATCAGCGTCGTCACGCCGGCCGCGAACACCCAGGCGCAGGCGAGCGCCGCCGCCGCCAGCCATTTGCCCGCGATCAGCGCGCTTCTCGATACGGGGTTCAGCAGCAGCGGCTCGAGCGACCCCCGCTCGCGCTCGCCGAGCGTTGCATCGGCCGCGATCCCGACCCCGCCGAACAAGGCCGTCCAGAGGAGCAGCATCGTCACGAAGATCGACAGCCCACCCTGACTGCGCCCAGGCGGCGACACGTCCGTCGTGTCCAGGCGCAACGGGGCGGCGACGTCGGGCGCGACGCCGCGGGCCATGAGGCGCAGGAAGGTGAGCTCCGCGCCGTAACGCTCGACGACACCGCGAACGCGGTCGGCGGCACGGCGCGAGGCGCCCGCGCTCTCGTCGGTCACGAGCTCAACGGGCGCGACCAAGCCGTCGGCGATGCGCGCGGCGAAGTCCGCAGGGATCACGAGCACGACGTCGCGCGTGCCGTCGCGCACGGCCCCGGCGGGATCGGCCGGCGCCGGCACGATCTCTACGTCGATCTGAGCGTCGAGCCAATCGACGAGCGCCGGCGCGTTGTCGCCGCCGGCCACGGGCAGCACGAGGTTCGATTGAGCCATTCTGTCGGCCGCGATCAGCGTGATCGCGACCCAGATGACGGGCGAAAGGATCGACTGCAGCGCAAGGCCCGTTATCGCTGCGCGATCGCGAAGCACGTCCATGAGCTCTTTCTTGAGGACGATCCAGGAGTGTTTCAGGTTTCTGAGCGTCGCGTTCATGCTCGAGCCTCTCTATCGTTGCTCTCTAGACCGACCAATGCGACGAAGGCATCCTCGAGATTGTCGCAGCCGGTCCGTTCGCGTAACGAGTCGGGCGTGCCCTCGGCCACGACCGCGCCTCTTGCGATGACCACGATCCGATCGCAGAGGGCTTCGACCTCCTGCATGACGTGGCTCGTGAAGAGCAAGCAACGGCCCCGCTCGCGGAGGGTGCCGATGAGTGCGCGTATCGTCCGCGTGCTCGCCACGTCCAAGCCATGGGTCGGCTCGTCGAGGACGACGTTGTGCGGGTCGTGAATCAAAGCTCGGGCGAGCGCGACTTTGTTGCGCTCGCCGTGCGAGAAAGGCGCGACGCGTCGATCACCGAGCTCCGTTAGACCCAAGACCGCGATGAGCTCCTCCCTGCGCGCCTTGAGCGTCGCTTCGGCAACGCCCTGCAAGCGGCCGAAGTAATCGATGTGCTCGCGTGGGGTCAGCCGCGGGTAGAGCCCGCGCGAGTCCGGCAATACGCCGATGCGGCTCTGAACTGCGAACGGATCGGTTCCGACGTCGCAGCCATCGACGCTGACGCTGCCCGTGTCGGGAGACATGAGCCCAGTCAGGATGCGCAGCGTCGTCGTCTTGCCGGCGCCGTTCGGACCCAAGAGCCCTGTCACGCACGCGTCTTCGGCGCGGAAGCTGATGTCTTGGACTGCCCGCACAGAACCGAAACACTTGCCCAGTCCTTTGACTTCGATCATGGGTTCAGTCCTCCCGTGCGGCTCGTGACGAAAGGCGGCCGGCCCATGCGCTCGAGGCAGCTCGTATCGAGCGCGGCCGCGTCCGCCGTCGCGAGGAATTCTCCGATCAGCCTGGGCACGCAGCCCGCGAGGCTCGTCATGTGGCCGGCGCCGGGGACGACGACGTGGCGCGCGTTCGGCAGAGAGCTTGCTACTTGCTCGCCGCGAACGGGCGGCAGCACCGGGTCGAGGTCGCCTGAGAGCACGAGCACGGGCTTCGTAGAATCTGGGGCCGCGTAGAACTCCGGTTCGACCGTCCCTTTCGGCCAAAACGCGCACGGCTTGAAGAAGGTGTCGAGTGCCGCCGTGCCGAGGAATGTGCCGCTCGCTTCGCGAGCAGCGTCTTCGCGCGTGAAGCGCGGCGCGTCCTCGGAGCAATAAACGGAAAGAAACGCGCCTTCGCCTATGCCTGGCGGAGGCGGGCCGTCGAGCAGGCGCAGGCTCAAGAGTCCCTGGAAGTCGCCGCGCTCGGCGTCGCTCAAGAGTTGCGGGAGCAACGAGGCCGTCGTCGGCGCATAGAGCAAGTAGAAGATGGTGCTCGCGATCAGCTCGCGCGAAATCGTTGCCTCTACGGGCGCGCCCGTGCGCGGGTGGATCATGCGAATCGTCGGCGTCTTCGCGGCCTGATCGAGCACCGCGCTCACGGTCGCGCCGAGATCTCCGAACCGGCGGGCGCAGGCAGTCTCGGCCGCGCAGTCGGCGATGAGCCGGTCGAGCGCGCGTTGACTGTCCCGCGGCGTGTGTAGCAAGAACGGCGTATCGATCGGGGCGGCGGAGTCGAGCACGAGGCTGCGCACCGTCGTTTCGTGACGGGCGAGATAAGCCAGGGCCGCGCGCGTTCCGTACGACGAGCCCCAGAGATTGATCAGATCGTAGCCGAGGTAGCGCCGGACTTCGTCGATATCGTCCATCGCAGGGGCCGTCGTGTAGAAGCGCGGATCCGCGTCGAGGTCTTCGAGGCACCTCTTAAGCCGCTCCACCGGGTACTCGACCATGGCAGCGAGCGTCCGCTCGGGCGGCTCGCAGTCGAGCGGATTCGAAGCGCCCGTGCCGCGCTGATCGACAAAGACGATGTCGCGATCCGTTTGGTAGGGCCGAAACATCGGCACTAGGCTCAGGGCCTGGGTCGCCGCGCCGCCGCTGGGTCCGCCGACGAGCACGAACAACGGGTCGGGCGCAGGGTCTCGGCGCAGGGCGGAAGCCACGACGATCTTCAAGTCGATCGTGCGGCCGCTCTGTCCGGCGCTATCCTCGAAGACCGTCAACGTGCCGCAGTACGCGCCGCGGGCCCCTCGCCGATTCCACAAAGCTGCAAGCGCCGGGCGCCGACCCCGGTGTCGCCTTCGCAAGCGCTGAACGCAACCGTCATCGCCGCAACGGCGAGCGCCGATCTCATCCTCGTGCCCGGCGTCATCGTCGCGGCGCGGCGGGCAGGCTGGCGGCGCAGCCGCGGAGGTAAACCTCTATTATTTGTGCTCATTATTCCGTTGCTCCTGCGACGATGAGACGTGCGATTGGCCGACAGCGCTTTGTCGCCGGTGGTGGACGCGATAGACGATGTGTCCCGCGCAGATGAGAGCGATCCAGAGCGTATTGAGCACCCAATAGAATCCGAAGCCTCTGATCCAGCCTCGCGTGGAGCTATCGATAGTGCGCGCGAGCTCCACGGTGTCGGCGCTCGCCGCGACGCCATCGGGAACGACGACGAACGGAGCGCTGTCGAGAATCGGGTAGAGCAGCGCGACGCAAAGGATGTTGATGACGAGGCGCACGGCCCACGGCAACCAATCGAGATCCGGCCGCACGAGATTGAAGGCCCGTTGCGCGACTCCGAGCAAGAGCAGTCCGAGCAGA
>DATCIQ010000535.1:0-4387 GCA_036507635.1 Gammaproteobacteria bacterium | reverse complement strand
GGCCCGCGATCACGCTCGCGGTCGCAGTGCCGTGGTTCGGACCGCCGGGCAGCGGATTGTCGTCGTCCATCTCGGCGCGCGGATCGCTGTCGTCGTCCTCGAAATCCCAGCCGAGGTCGTCACGTACGGGGCCTTGGTTGGCCGCGTTCTCGATCTCGTCGTGCCGCAAATAACCCGTATCGGGATGGCCGATGCGCACGCCCGCGCCGCGGGTGAGCTGCCAGGCGGCCTCGAGGTTCATCCTATCGCGGCACCAGTTCGGATCGCGACTCTGCGGCAGGTGCCCGCTCGGCCGCGCTCGAGGCACGTCGCGGGCTGTCGACCTCAGCCAGCGCATCCAAATCCGAATTCAGATAGACGAAGCTCGGCTCTACGTCAACGAGGTTCGGCTCGTCGGTGAGCGCGTAGCTCCATTCGAACGCAGTGGCGCGCCCAATCTTCGGGCTGCCGCGCTTCGGCACGAGCTCGTACTCAAACACATCGAGCTCGCTGTCGTCGGGCGTGGTCTCATAGATCTGCCATTGCCGGCGCCAGTTGCTGCCGAGTACTTTCTTGGCCGCTCGCGTCAGATGATCGAGGGGGACGTCGCTGGCACGAGCGCGCACGTCGATGGCGAAGCCTTCGAACCAAGGCCCGGGCAAGGGCTCACCGCTCATGCATCCGGTCACGAGTCGGCGCACCGTATCGGGCGACATCTCGCCCTGGTGGCGTGCGCCGCGGCGGCCCCAGCCCGCGCGGTTACGCGCGTCCAGCCGTTGCTGCGCGCGCCGGTCCGGTGCCGTGTACGTCTCGTGCTCGCCCGTTTCTGGGTCGTAAAAGCCCACGTAGCCGCCGGGCGCGACGCCGAACGATGGCAGCGGTTGCCGCCTGCCGCGTCCGCTCGCGCCCAGGTAGTCGTTACGGCTGCCGTCTTCGTTGCCGACCGTGAAATAGAGCGGCGTCACGAAGTTGGAGACCTCGACCTCGTCGATGCGGTACGTTTGATCCTGCACGGCGTCGCAGACTTCGTACCAGTGCTGCACGACGCGGCCCGCGTCCTCGGGATGCGGGCCGGTCGCGAGCAGATTGGCTTCCGGGTCAATGACGAGCTCGAGCGCTTCGTGCGAGAGCGTGACGCTCCATTCCTCCCCCATCTCTCTCGCGAGCGCCAGGTAGACGAAACCGTAAGGCACGCCGCGCAGATTCAGGTCGTGATACCCGAGCGCCAAGTCGTCGTCGGGATCCTCCTGCAGATAGATCACGGCATCGCCGCGCATGGCCGTGGTGGTCTCGACATTCGGACCTGCGCCAGGCAGGCCTTCGAGGCGCAGCACTCCCGTGCGATGCCAATAAGGGGCGAAATCCTCCGCGAGCTGACGATTGACGGCACGAATCACGCGCTGGACTTTGTCGTCCGGCTGCCGGCTGAAATTGATCACGGAAACGCCCATCTCGAGTCCCCCCTTTATTGTTGTGCTCGTTGAGGCAGGACAGGGCTAGAACCAGCAAATGTATCGCCGACAGTTTATATTGACAAGCGAAACATCTCCGATTGTAGGGCGTTTTGCAACCGCCAAATTCGTGCAGCACGCACAGCAGCGCGTTCATGACGCTCGTTGTCGATGCCAGCATCGCCATCAAGTGGCTGCTGAACGACCTGAGCGAGAAGAGCAGACGGAGTGCGCCACTCGGCTGAAGCAGTGGATTGTGGAGGTTGGCTGCTCGCGCGGCTGAGCCACGAGACAGTCGAAGACGACCTTCTTATGCTACAGAGGCTCGAATTCGCAGTCGACGATAGTCCTGCCGTTCTCAGTCGCGCCTGAAGGCTGGCGGTCGATTCGGAGGAACCTCTGTTCGACACGCTATATCATGCCGTCGCCCTGGAAACGCAAAGCGCAACCTTCGTGACAGCGGACGACCGCTATCTGCGTGCCGACGGCCCGTATGATCGGGTCCTGCGACTCTCAGAGTGGACATAGGGCAAGTCCGGCGAGCGTGATTGAATCAAGATCGATGTGCCGAAGATAGTGTGGAAAACTATCTCGTGGTATCTCGACGAAACTGGATATTAACTCGGCGTTCTGCTCCACCAAATCCTCGTCCGCGTTGAGAAGCTCAGCCGCGCGAATCATTCTCACTCGGACAGGGCGGCCGGGTTCTTCGCCGCTTCAGCCAGATAAACAGCGATGGCCTCGAGGTCTTCATCCGTCAGTTCGGTTTTGCGGAACGGTGGCATTGAAGCGACGCCATTGCGTACGAATGCCTTGATCACCTCGAACGGCAGGTCTGTGCGCTGTTCCAGCAGACCAGACTTCTCGCCTCTATACTTGAGGTGTAGAGCATGAGTCCCGGGAAGCATCGGCGCACCGTCATCGCCGCGACCGGCTCCATGACACGGGGCGCAGTAGTGCTCGAATACCGTTTTGCCTCGCTCGATTCCGGCAGCTTCTTGAGCGAAGCCGACACCGACGGTCGCGGCCAGAAGCATGCCGGTCGCTACGATTCTGGCGAACATTATGCGCGGCGTCCCCGCAAGTGCCGCGGCCAAATCCCGCCGCGCCCAGGAGCGAGAATGCCGTTGGGATCCACGGCATCCTTGATTGTTTCGTTGAAGCGTCGCAGCACGTGATCGTTGAACGAATATCGCTCCGCGACTGCGTCTTGGAAATACGGCGCGGCTCGATACTCGCCCCAGCCGTGCTCGGCGGCTTTCACGAGCAGCGCGTTCAAGCCGTCGCGCACTTTGGCTTTGCCTTCCGGCGTGGCGACGGCGTTGCCGCCGCCCGTCGAGAACCCGGCCGAGAACAGGAAGGCGAATTGGTACCACATTAAAGGCGTGCTGATCGCCGAAATGCCGCTTTGCAGGCCCAAGTCGCTCAACGTGTCGGCGAAGACGTGCTGCGCTTCGAACACCGCCTCGGCACTCCTCGGCAGAACGGCGAATAGGCCGATGTGCCCTTGTGCCCACGTATCGGGGAAAGCCTCGGTGCGACCGAGGTTCTTCCAGATGCCGAGGCTCGGTACGCCCTGCGTGATATTGCGCCGCATGTTGGTCGGATAGGGTCCGGTCGTCTGTTCTATTTGTTCGCGTGTCAACGGTACCGGCAACGACTCGCCGTCGATCAGCCGCGCACCGGGGACGTTCTGCGCCATGAGCTCTTTTGCGTACTCCCAGTTGGCGAGCGTGGTGCGCTCGGATCCGTAGAACTGCAACTCCACCTGCCAGGAATGCAAGTCGGCAGCGGCCGCGAAGCGATCCATTTCGGCTTCGTTCGCGCCGCCGCGGCGAGTCGCGGCTTCGCGGAATTCCGTGTTACCGAGCAGTGCCCGCAGCGGGCTGCCGTACCACGGGTCGCCGATCATGCAGAGATCGTTCAAGTAGTTGACCGTGTTGACGAGCGGAATGAGATCGCGCCGCTTCGGCACCGTGATGAGGCCCGTGCGCCAGTGCTCGGGCATAGGCATCAGCCGCAACCCCATCTTCGTCACGATGCCGTAGTTACCCTGCGCAAAGAGTCCCGCCGGATCCGGGCCGAAGCCGTACTTGTACTCCTGCCAGGCCCTGCCGTTCGGCATGGCGCCCATGCCCGTGCGCATCACTTCGCCGTTCGCGAGCACCACCTCCATGCCGCATTGGGCGCCGACATGGTCGCGGTAAAAGCCCATCGTGTAGCCGATGCCGCGATCGAGCGTATTGCCGACGGGTGAGCCCCAACCGGGATCGGGACAGTCGATCCAGACTTTCAAGCCGCGCTCTTGAATATGCCGGTAGAGATCGAAGTAGGAGACACCCGGCTCGACGAGCGCGAAATTTCTCTCGGCATTCACCTCGAGCACACGGTTCATGCGCTTGAGGTCGACAATGACGCTGCCGCGGAGATTGGGTGAAGGGCCTCCGTACGCGAAGTTCTTGCCGGTCGAGATGGGGTACAGCGGGATCTTGAACTGGTTGGCGGTTTGGACGATGGCCTGTACCTGCTCCACGGTCGTCGGCGCAACCGCGGCGGAAGGAATCAGCTCGTCCTCGGCAAGCGGGACAGGAGAATAATGGTCCCGGTACGGCGCCAGGTCTTCATCGGTCGTGAGAACCCAATCCCTTCCGACCGCAGTCGCGAATTGCTCGATAGCAAAGGCGAAGTCGGCCGAGCTTACGCCCGGCGGTAGGACAGCCATGGTTCCCCCTCGCTTATTCGTAAATAGTGTACATCGAACCCGTTCGAGTGCGAGGAGTAACGTCGTTGAGATACTATGAGTCAATGCGCGGTGAGGCGATGAAACGCGCTCTCGATCCGACTCTCATGCAACGCATGGACGCGTGGTGGCGCGCCGCGAACTATCTCTCGGTCGGCCAGATCTATCTCATGGCGAATCCCTTGCTGCGCGAGCCGCTGACGATCGCGCACGTCAA
>DATCIQ010000534.1:0-3432 GCA_036507635.1 Gammaproteobacteria bacterium | reverse complement strand
CCCCCGTGCGCAAGTTGTTCGAAACGCGCGCGTTCGCATGCGTCGTCGCGACGCAGGACTGGCATCCCGCCGGCCACATCTCGTTCGCGAGCAGCCACAGCGGGCGAAAACCTTACGAGACGATCTCGCTCTATGGGCACGAGCAGGTGCTGTGGCCAGACCATTGCGTCGCCGGCTCTGCGGGCGCGGCATTGCACGCCGCGCTGCCCCTCGACGACGTCGCCGCGATCATTCGCAAGGGCACCGATGCACGAGTCGATTCCTACAGCGGCTTCCGCAACAACTGGAACGAGAACGGCGAGCGCCCCGCCACGGGTCTCGCCGGATATCTGCGCGAGCGCGACATCGCGCGGGTCTTCGTCTGCGGGCTCGCGCGCGACTTTTGCGTGCGCTGGACGGCCGAGGACGCCGCCGACCTCGGCTTCGAGACGGCCGTGATCTGGAATCTCACGCGCTCGGTCGATCCGGGCAACGACGGCACCGTGCGCGCCGCGCTCGCCGCCAAACGCGTACAAATCTCTTCTTTGTAGGAGCGAGCTTCGCTCGCGATCTTAAGAGAAGCATCGCGAGCAAAGCTCGCTCCTACCGAGAGGGGAGCAACCACAACGTGAATGCCGGCACGTAGGTAATGATCAACACCACGACCGCAATGATGCCGACGTATGGCAGCACGTAGCGGTAGAGCTCCGCGAGCGGCTTGTTGAACCGATAGGCGGACAGGAACAGGTTCTCCCCCATCGGCGGCATCAAATAACCGAGCTGCATGTTGGCGAGAAACACGATTCCGAGATGCACGGGGTGGATGCCGTACACCATCGCCATCGGGGCGATCAGCGGAACGACCACGATGATGGCCGAATAGATGTCCATGGCAGCGCCGACGACGATCAACAGCAGATTCAAGAGTAGTAAGAATACGTAGGGCGACTCGATGGCGGCGCGCACCCATTCGAGAACCTGCATCGGGATCTGCGCGATGATGAGATAGTTCGTGAGCCCGAGCGCGACGCTCAAGATGATCATGAATCCGCCGATCATCGCGGCGCTCTCGACGCCGACGCGCACGACCTCGCGCCACGGCAATTCTTTGAAGACCACGCACTCGAGAACCAGGGCATAGAGCACGGTCAGGGCCGCAGCCTCGACGAGCGTTGCGAAGCCGCCGAAAATCCCGAGCAGCACGACGCCCGGCAGCAGCACGTCCCATTTAGCGTGCCACAATGCGCCCCCGAGCTCGCGACCGTCGAACGTCGTGCGCGTCGCACCGCCCGCGACGCCGCGCCATGCGGCCCATGCGGCGACCGCGACCACCAACAAGATCCCGGGTATCAACCCCGCGATGAACATCTCGTCGAGATCGATCTCGGCATAGTACGCATACAGAATGACGGGCAGACTCGGCGGAAACAGCACGCCGATCGAGCCCGATACCGTGACGAGACCGAGCGCGTTCGCCTCCGTGTAGCGGCTTCTCATGAGCATCGGCAGAAGCACGCCGCCCATGGCGAGGATCGTGACTCCCGAAGCACCCGTGAGCGGTGTGAAAAACGCGAGCACGAGCGTCACGACGACGGCGAGCCCTCCCGGCATCCAGCCGACGGCGGCCGAGAACAGGCGCAGCAGCCGTTGGCTCGAGCCGCCTGCGGCAAGCACGTAGCCCGCGAGCGTGAACAGCGGAATCGCGGGCAGCATCGGCGACGTGCTCATGCGATACGCTTCGCCGGGAACGGCGGAGATCGGCGTTCCCTCCTGCCAAAATAGCAGCAGCGCCGCCCCGCCCAGGGCCGCGTAAATCGGCATGCCGAGCAACGTTGCGGCGATGATGATCACGCCGAGGACTGAGACGAGCGCCGTGTTGTCGGGCTCGAGACCGAACAGAAAGACGAGCGGCACCACGCAGCCGAGCGCCGCGATCATTGCGCCGATCCGCGTCGACGAAGCGCGCAGAGCGAGACGCACTGCGATCAAAACGAAGCCGATCGGCATGACGGCCGTGAAGATCCAAATCGGGATACCCCACGCCGCGATGTCGCCGTAGGTCCGATCGATCCCGACGAGCTGCGCGCTCGCGAAAGCGAGCAACGTCGTGACCGCGACGGAAACGAACGCCTGCATCGTCTCCGCGACGGAGCGCCAGCGTGCCGGCAGAAAGGCGCCGGTCGAAAGCGCGAGCAAACGTCCCGTGCGCGCCGCGAGCGCCGCACCCAGGAATGAAATCGTGAGCGTCATGTGCTGGACGATGGGGATGGAGCCCGCGAGCCCCATTCCGAAGCCTTCGCGCGCTACGACCTCGACGAGCGGCAGCACGCCCATGAGACCGAACACGACGACGCAGACGCCGTCCTCGAGCCGATGCCGAAGCGGCGCAGTCTCGGGTTGCGTCATCGGGCTTCGCGCTTGAGCCGCAAGACCTCTTCGAACAGCGCGGGATGCTCGCGGCCGCATGCGAGCTGCGCGTATATGGCTTGCGCTTCGCTCTGCCACTGCTCGAGCATCGCGTCATCGAGCTCGACAACCGTGAGGCCGCGCGCGACCATCTCGTCGATCGCTTCCGCTTCCGCGACATGAATCTGCTCGCGCATCGCGTCGACTGCGGCGCGCGCCGCAACGAGGAACTCGTCGTGATAGGCCTCGGGAATCCGCTGCCACGCGGGCAGTGTGATCACCGTCGCCGCATTGAGCGGCGCGAACCGCAAGTCCGTCATGTACGGCGCCGCCTGGTAGCTTCGATCGAGTAGCGCGAACAGCGGCGGCACATCGATGGCTTCGATCAAGCCGGTCTGCAGGCCCGTCAACATGTCCGTGATGGGCAACGGCACGGTTCTAAACCCGAGCTCCTTGCTCACGCGCTCGCTTTCCGGAGACCCAGAACCCGTCCAGAGGCGCAGTTGCCGCAGCTCGTCGGGGGTGCGCACCGGGGATTTCGCAAAGAAGTGCACCCAACCGGCCTCGGCCCAGCTCAAGATCCGGTAGCCCTGCTCCTCGAAGCTCCGCTCGAGCTCGCTCGAGATCCCGCTGCGCACGTAGTCGAGCTCGGCGTAAGAGTCGAAAAAGAGCGGCAATTGCAGGCATTCGACGACGCGATCGATGAGCGGCAATCCCGCGCCCGAGATCGCGAGCGCATCGAGACCGCGTCGCTGCATCTTTCTGATCATCTCGTCTTCGCCGCCGAGAACGCCGCCCGCGTAGATGCGAAGCTCCACCTCGCCGTTCGAGATTTCGCGCCATTGCTCGCGGATCTCGAGCAGCGCGTCGTGCCAGATCGACCCTTCCGGGGCGATCGTGCCGAGCTTGATGACCGTTTGTGCCGTCGCATCCGCGGCGGTGAGGAGCAGCATCGAGCAAATCAATGCGCGGTCAAAGGAAAAATTCATCGGCGTTCTCCAGAAGCCAACGGGCACGCTGCTGCGCAATCACGTTGAGCAGGCGTTG
>DATCIQ010000533.1:0-2810 GCA_036507635.1 Gammaproteobacteria bacterium | reverse complement strand
AGATCTCTAGCGGTGGCAGTCGTAGGGGCGCACTTGCTCGCCGGGCCGCCATTCCCACTGCTTCGTGAGCGTCACGGGAGCCGTGAAGGTCGCGGGAGCGGTCAGCGTCATCGTGTACTCGAGGCGGCTGCCGTCGTCGCTCGGCGTGAACCGCTCCTCGAAGCGCGCGTCCGCGCCGAGCGGAATGCCGCTCGCGTTGAAGAAGCCGTAGTCGACGTCGGTCGTCTCGACGACGAGCGTCTCGCCGTCCCAGCGTCCCGTCGAGCGTCCCAAGCGCGGCACCTCGCGCATGCCCGTCCCCGACATCGCGATGCGGCGCACGGTGTCGTATTCCTCCATCTTGAGGAGTATCTCGTCGCCCTCGTCGACGAGCTCGATCGGGTACGGCTGCTCCATGATGTACGGCATGCCTTTCGGCGCGCAGTTCGCCGTCGGATCGTTCGCGATCGGATCGTGCGCCGCCCGCGCGGCGGCTGCGGCCGGCGTCAGCGGAGGGTCGTTGCCCCAAAATGCGGGCGGCGGCGTGGCGTTCGTCCACACGCGAAAGATGCCGAGCTCGCCCGAATCGTCCGCGGCGACGGCGCTGCGTATGTCGGTGCCGATCGTTCGCTCCGACCAGCGCCGCGCGACGTTCGCGCCGAACAGGATTTCCTCGCCGCTCGGCAGCAGCATGTTCGTGACCCATAAGACGTCCTCGCGGACGCGCCCGCCGTTGCCCGCGACCTTCACGCGGTCGCCGACCTCGACCAACCCCGCCGTCAAGCCGAACCGGCTCACGATGCTGACCGAGTTCGACTCGATGTCCCAGATACGCTCGCGGCCGCCGGCTTCCGCGCCGCGCATCTTGAAACGCACGTGCGGATTGACCCAGGCGACCTCGGTGATCTCGCCTTCGGCTTCTACGATGGAGCCCCGGTCGTAGACCGAGGCCGCGGAATGGTGCGCGTGAGCGAGCGGTGCCGACAGGGCAAGCACGCCTATTGCGACGATGGCTTTCATGACATCGACCTCATCTCTCTCTGTACACGATCTCGCCGCCGACGATCGTCAGCACCGACCGCAACCCCTTGAGCTCCTCGTCGGACACCGCGTCGGAATCGAAATAGTCCGCGCTCAACACGGCGAGATCCGCGTACTTGCCGGGCTCGAGCGTGCCGAGCGCATCTTCCTCGTTCAAGAACCAGCCGTTCGCGGCCGTGTAGAGCTCAAGCGCCGCGCCGCGATCCAACGTCTGTCCGGCGTTGATGAGCTCGCCGCGCGCGTTCTTGCCGGTGACGACGTAGTAAAGGCCGATCCACGGGTTCATCGGCGAGATCTGCATGCCGTCCGAGCTCATGCCGAGCGGAATGCCGCTGTCGGCGAGCATGCGAAACGGCGGGCCGTTCTGTTGTGCCGTGCCGCTGATATAGCGCCACCCGCCGAGCACGCTGACGCCGCCGCCGAGAGCAGCGAGCTTGTCGACATACTCGCGCGTGATGAACGGCGCGTGCGCGACCACCCAGCGCAAGTTGCCTATGCCGGGCGCGGGAAGCTCGCGGTGGATGCGCTCCCAGCCGTCGATGATGACGGGGAAGTCGGCTGGCGTCAGCGAGTGGTTCTCGTTGCGCCAGCCCGCCTCGGCGACACGCCGCGTCCCGTTGACCCAGACGTCGGTCGCTTCGCCGATGATCGGGCTCGCGCCGGCCGTGAACTCGCCGATGCCGACGATCTTCAGGAGGTCGCCGCCGAAATCCGGAAACACGTTGGCGAGTCGTGCCGCGAGCTCGGGCGTCCCGGCATCGGTTTCCATGTGCAGGAAATTGAGGCGGATGCGATTGATGAGCGCACCTTCCTCGTAGAGCGCGAGCAGCGCGTCGTAGGCACGATAGCGATCGAAGTGCGCCGCGCCGTCGGCGTTCGTGCCCGTCGCGGGGAAACCGCCTTGGTCCAAGTGCGTCGTTAAGCCTAAGCTCGCGGCGTAGCGCATCGCGTCGAGTGTGCCACGCTTTTGGTCGTCGAGCGTTTGCAGAAGCCTCAGCTCGAAGAGCGCGCGCGTGGACGCGTTCGGCGTCTGAAAGCCGCCCCCGATCGCGCCGTCCGCGCTGACCTCGATGCCTTTGCCTTCGAAGAAGCGCTTGCCGAGCGTGTTCGTGACCGAGGGACCCGCGAACGATTGCTGAAGGTAGACGGGGTGGCCGGGCGTCACCGAGTCGAGCTCCTCGAGCGTCGGAAACCGCGGCGCATCGGGCGGCGGCACGAACTGATTGATGTCGAAGCCACCGATCGACGTGATCCACTCGCCGGCCGGGAGCTCCGTCGTGCGCGCCTCGAGGAGCTCGAGCGCGTCGTCGATCGAGGCCGCGGACTCGAGCCGCGTATCGTGACCTGGACGAAGCCCGAGCAGCACGACGTGATTGTGATTGTCGATGAGGCCGGGAACGACGGTGCGGCCGTCGAGATCGACGACCTCGGTGCAGCTCGTCGCGCCGAGCCGGCCGCGGCCGACGGCCGCGATGCGGTCCCCGACGATGCGTAACGATTCGACGACCGCGTCGTCGTCATCCATCGTGTGCACGACGCCGTTCGTGACGAGCACGTCGTTCACGGCCGGGCAGCCGGACTGCGCGCGGGCCGGGCTCGATAGCGCGGTGACGGCCGCGAGCGCGGCGACGGCCGCGACGTCGACGGCGGTTCTGGGCAGGATTCTTCTCGGCATGGCGGCGTCTCGTCGTCTTCTTTGAGACCGATCATAGCGCGCCCTGCCTGCGCTCGCGATGCTTCTGTAGGAGCGGCCTCCGGCCGCGATCTTCGCCCTTTGTAGGAGCGAGCTT
>DATCIQ010000532.1:0-2393 GCA_036507635.1 Gammaproteobacteria bacterium | reverse complement strand
GAGCTCGCTCCTACAACAAAGAAAGCGTCAAAACGCGAGCGGATCGGGCCGGATCTGGAACTTGACGAGCTTGCCTAACGTGACCTTGCCGCCCTCGGTATGCCAAATAAGGTGCGTGCCGTAGTTCGCGTAGAGTGCACGACCCTTCCAACCGGCCGATGGATCGTCGATGCGCCCGTCGAGGCCGCGGTGATAGAAGCCCTGCGGATACGGCACGCGGAGCTTCGTCCAGTCCCCGGTCTCGGGATCGAGCGCGAGCAGAGCCTCGGAGTTCGAGCCGGTCGCAAACGGCGTGTCGGCGCCGAGCCCCGAGATGTCGTGCTGGTCGACCCAATTGAAGTAATGGAAGTCGGCCGGCACATCGGTGCCTTTGAACGTCGGCCCGTCGGTTCGGTAGAGCGTCCATCCCACCTCGCAGTGCGTGCCGGCGAGCGTTTCCGGTCCGTTCAGAACGGTGCACTTGCTCCGATCGAAGCTCGCGAGGTGGCTGCTGCCCGCGAGCGCCGCCCAGACGATTCCGTTGCTGTCGATATCGATGCCGCGCGGATCGAAGCCGGGATCGGGCACTTGGTAGACTTCCGTGATGCACGTCTCCGGCGGATTGCTACCGCGGTCCACGTGCACGATGTAGCCCGGGAACTGCTCCGATGCGCCCCAGACCGAGCCGTCGACGGGGCTCGGGATGACCGAATACAGGTTGTATCGCACCTCGGAATCGCGGCGCGGATTGAACTCGCCGCCCCACTCGTTCCATGGCTGCGTGATGCGGCCGTCGCCGTTCGTATCGACGATTTGCGGACACCAGCCTTGCGAAGCCTGCTCGTCGCCGGTGCGATCGAGCTCGCGTGTGTTGATCCAACCCACGATCGGACCTAGCAGCTCGTTCATGTACAGCGTGTGGTCCGCATCGTCGTCGAACTGCAAGTGGTGCGTCGCGAAGCACGTATCGATGAGCACGAACTCGCCGGTGGCCGGATCGTAGTACGACGCTTGGCGATTGCTGAAATTGAGCGGGTAGTACTCGGCGTATCTGTTCGCGGAGCCGCGCATGCACCAGTCCGGCTGCTCGTTCCGAATCTTCGAGGTCATCCACACGCGGCCCTTATGGTCCATCATCGGATTGTGCGGGTCGGCCGGGTTCTCGGGCCCCCAGAGGTGCTCCATGCCCCAGAAATTCGACGGCATCGCAGGCGGCGGGAAACGCGACGAGACCTCGCGCGGATCCTGGCGCGTCGGGATCGTGAGCTCGTGCGTCGAGTTCTCGACGGGGTCGACGATCGTGAGCTTGCCGTGGCCCGACGATACCGCGTACACGGGCCCGTAGCCGTTCACGGTCGGGTCGTTCTTGTTCGTCGAAATCTCGTCGTGCATGAACGAGGTGTCGACGCCCCAGTCCCATAGCGTGACGACGACGTTACGCTCGATGCCGCTCGGCCGCGGCGGCCGGGGCGGCAGCTCGCCGGCCGCGATGCGGTCGGTCCAGTCGGCGAACGTGCGCGCCGCGGCTTCCCGCCCGAACGCGCTGTAGACACCGGCCATCGAACCGCCGCGCACGCCGAGCTGTGTGCGATAGTCCCATGCCTCTTCGGACGACGCGAAGCCGAGATGCTTCATGTGATCGAGCGTGCGCGTGATTTGATTGCCGAGTTGATGGCAGAAGTTGCACGAGCTCTTTTGGTTGTTGAGCCACTCCTTTTGCGAATGCATCTGATCGGAAACGCCGTTGCCGTCGGGGCCCGTGCCCGGAAACTCGCTCTCGGCCGGCGGCTCGTAGAGCGAGTACCAATAGTCGGGCGGATAAACTCGTGCGGCTTCCTGCTCGCTCGGCGCGACGACGGCCGTTAAAGCCACGTCACGATCGCCGGGGCGGCCTTCGATGGGCGCCGAGTCGACGAGGCCGTAACCGCGCACCCAAACGTTGTACGTCGCTTCCGGCAACTCCGGCAGCACGAACCGCCCGGCATCGTCGGTGACGACTATCTTGATGAAGGGCGTCAGCAACTCCGTGGTTTCGGCAATGACCCAGACGCCGGCTTCCGGCCCGTCCGTACTCGTGACCACGCCCGTGACGTAGCCGTCGGCCATCTCGGCGGGACGCGGCGTCGCCTCGACCGCCTCGCAAACGAGACACGCGGCGAGGACCCCGCCGAACACGGACCGAGCCACCGACCTACGCGCGGAGCCGCGTGCAGAATTGCGCATGGTTTCCTCCCCCTAATCTATGTTCTTCTTAGACGTCCATGATCGCGAGCGCCTCGGCGATGCTCTGCAGCGGGTCGCGGCCCGGCGTCGGGCGCCACTCGTGGCTCACGAAGCCCTCGTAGTCGAGGTCGGCGATGACCTCGGCGACGTAGCGATAGTTGATCTCTTGGGTAAAGTCGATCTCGTTGCGC
>DATCIQ010000531.1:0-6300 GCA_036507635.1 Gammaproteobacteria bacterium | reverse complement strand
AAGACAGGGATATGCGGTCGGGACTCACGGGGTTTGCCGGCACCCGGGGCGGTTCGATGAGGGATAACCGTTCGCCCGACCCGCCACTCTCGAGGTTCTGCGCGAGCAGGGCTTCGCCCTCCAGCCCACGAAGCTCGCGATATTGGACGAGCAAGGGTTCCTGCTGCTGAAGGAGGGCGTCGTATTCTCGCTCCACCTGCGGCGCGAGCAATCTGAGCCCGTCGAGCTCGGCGATACGCGCGCTGAGCTCGTTACGTATGCGCGTGAGGTCGGCGATTTCGGCGTCGGCAGTTTGGATGCGCGTGAGGAGCGACACGTAGACGGGGTTGTTCGGCGCAACGGGCTCCGAAGAGGTCGAACCTGTGATGCCGTTTGCAGCGTCGGTCAACTGCTGCTCGAGGGAGCTCACGGTGCGCTGTAGTCTGATGACGTCGGGATGGCTGTCGGAGTAGCTCTCCCTGGCCGCAGCGAGCTCTGCGCGCCGCGCGGCCAAATCGTCGCGAATCTGTTGAGCGAGAGTCGCCTGATTGACCGGGGCGGAGGACAAGGCCGCAATCTCCCTGCGCAAGTTGATGATTGCCGGATGACTCTCGCTGTAACGGCCGCGGAGGCGAATGAGCTCTTGCTGCGCTTCCGCGAGTCGATCGACGCCGCCGAGAACGGGCTCTCCGGTCTCATCCATCACGGGGCGATAGCGCGGTGTCTCGGCAAGCTCCGTCTCGAGCAGCGACTTGCTTTCCCGCGCCATGCGAAGGCGGCTGTCAACGTCCATGAGCTCCGTTCTGGCGCGCTCCCACGTCGCGAGGTTCGTCCCCTGATGCTCGGGCAGATTGTTCGCGTGCCGTTCCTTGAACTCGGCGATGCGTCCCGCAATTTCGGCAAGCTTATCCTGCAATTGAACGGTCTCGGTATCGAGGAACGCCGTCGTTCGGGCGGCCGCCTCGGAGCGCACAGCGGCGTTCTGCGCGACGTAAAGCCCGGCGAGCTCCTGGACTACGTCGCGCGCCTTCACGGCATCGGGGTATCTGAAGGTGACCTGAAAGCCGAAAGTCACGATCGTTTCGCGTCCCGTGCGCGAGTGCACCGTGGTCACGTTCTGCGGCGTCAACACGGTGCTGTCGCGGAACAGCGTCACGAGATCCTCTTCCGGAAGCACGCCACGGTCTTCCGGGTAGAGATCGAGCCTTTCCATCAAATCGGCGACGTTCGGCGCTGCGAGCACTCGCTGATGGATACCTTGCAATAGCTCTTCGGCGTAGGCGTTGACGGTCGTCTGCACGTACTCCGGTGGTATGCCCTGTTGCTCGATGAGAATCGTTGCCGACGATTCATAGACCGCCGGCAGCGTGTATGCAATGTAGATGGATCCGAGCGCGATCAAAGCCATCGTGAGAACCGTAAGGCGCCAGCGCCGGCGCAGCACGGCCGCATAATCGGCCCAGGTCATGTCGTGAGCTTGAACAGACATAGAACTACCGGGGGTCTATGAGTCGACCGTAGTCAGTATCGTGCCCCATTTGGGTTGGCCATGGCAATTTCATCGTTAATATAGCGATTGGCTCACCGAACAGCTGTCGCGAGTCGATCACACTGTGCCGGCCAGCGCAATATATTATGTAGTCCTATGCCAGTGTACTGTGACACATTGCCGAATGTGAGGAACTGATGATGCAACTGAGACCCGTAGCGTTGCTGGCGGCCGCATGGATCCTGGCGGGACTGCCGTTGCCGGGCGGTGCTCAAACCGACGAGGACGGATACCACGTCAAGCCCGGCGATGTCCTACGGATTTCCGTGTGGGGCGAGACGGACCTCCAGGGGACCGTGCTCATCGCGCCGGACGGCTCGTTCTCGTTTCCGCTCGTCGGGCACGTCGACGCCCGCGACAGGTCCGTCGTGGAGCTTCAGGAGACGGTCGGCGAACGGCTGGTCGCCTACATCGCTTCGCCCGTCGTCACGGTGTCGATCGAGGAGATCAACGGCAATAAGATCTACGTGATCGGCCAAGTCAATGAGCCCGGGGAGTTCGTCATGAACCCAGCCGTTGACGTGTTACA
Source organism: Gammaproteobacteria bacterium (assembly GCA_036507635.1). Classification (GTDB taxonomy): domain Bacteria; phylum Pseudomonadota; class Gammaproteobacteria; order Steroidobacterales; family Rariloculaceae; genus DATBLZ01. The sequence goes on along the minus strand of DATCIQ010000531.1, from coordinate 4,243 downwards.
GGCGCTCAGCATGGCGCGCGGCACTACCCCCTTCGCCGATTTGGGCAACATCATGATTCTGCGGCGCACGCCTTCCGGCCAGACCGCGCTGCGGTTTCGCTACTCGGATGTCATTCGCGGCCGGAATCTCGAGGACAACATTCGCCTACAGAGCGGCGACGTCGTCGTCGTACCCTGAGGGGACACAAGTCGTCAAAGTGTGGACTCGTCATGAAATCGTTGGACCTATCGGTCGTCGTACCGCTCTATAACGAAGAAGAGAGCGTCGAGCTGTTGCATCGGAGAATCAGCGAGGCGCTGCAAGATACGGCGCTCGCGTACGAGATCCTATTCGTCGATGACGGCAGTCGCGATCGCACGCTCGAGCGCGCCGCGGGGATCGCGGATCGGGATCCGCGCCTGCGCGTCGTCGAGTTCCGGGCGAACTACGGTCAAACGCCGGCGATGGCCGCCGGCATCGATCTAGCGGCCGGCAGAGTCATCGCGACGATGGACGGCGATTTGCAGAACGATCCGCGGGATATCCCGGTCATGCTCGCCGAGATGGACGACGATACGCACATGGTCGTCGGCTGGCGCAAAGACCGTCAAGACAAGCTCCTGACGCGCAAAGTACCTTCGTGGATCGCCAACCGGCTCATCGGCAAAGTCACCGGCGTGCCGATCCGCGATAACGGCTGCTCGCTCAAGCTCTATCGTGCGAGCGTTATCAAGCGCGTTCCGCTTTATTCCGAGATGCATCGATTCATTCCCGCGATGGCTTCAATCACGGGGGCGCACGTGAAGGAGGTTGCGGTCAGGCATCACGCACGGCAGTTCGGCGCATCGAAGTACGGCTTGTCGAGAACGTACAAGGTGCTGCTCGATCTCTTGGCGATCAAGACGATCATCGGTTTCACGCAGCGCCCGCTGCTTTGGTTCGGCTTGCTCGCAGTGCCGTTCATGATCGGCAGCCTCGTGGCGCTGGTCGCAGCCGTTATCCCCGTATTCACGATGGTCGATGGAGAGCTGATTCTGCCGTTTGCGGGAACGGGCGTGCTGTTCGGGGCTTTGGCGATTTTCTTGATCATGGGCGGCGCGCTCGGCGAGCTCATCTACGCCACGGGGAACGTGGACCTGACCGAGTATTCGCGCCTGCTGGCCGTGGAGCCGATGAGAGCGGAGAGAGGCAAGGATGTCTGAAGTGCAACGAGACATGGTGCGATATAGCGTGATCATTCCAGTCGGACGGAGAGTGGACTACCTCGCGACGCTCATTGCGGAGTATGCGGAGGCCCTAGGATCCATCGGCGCGGGATTCGAGCTGATCGTCGTGCTGGATGGGCCGAAGCGGGAGCTGCTCGAAGCCTTGAAAAGCGTTGCCGGCTCGATGCCGGAGCTCAGAGTCATTGAGCTCGCCAGAGCGTTTGGCGAGTCCGCCGCATTGACGGCGGGGTTCGATGCGGCACGCGGGGGAATACTGGTCACGTTGCCCGCTTATTATCAAGTCGACCCTGCCGAGCTGCCAAAGCTGCTCGCGGCCGCCGAGGGCGAAGACGACTTGTTGATCGCGGTGCGGTGGCCACGGGCGAGCACGTTTCTCGATAGGCTTCGCCGCGGCGGTTTCCACGCATTGTTCAAGCTCGTGAGCGGTATCGAATACCGGGATCTAGGGTGCGGCGTCCGGCTGTTGAAGCGGGAAGTTGCAGCCGAGATTCCGCTTTACGGCGATCAACATCGATTCCTGCCCGCGCTCGCGACGAAGCGCGGCTTTCGTGTTCGCGAGGTCGAGCTTGCGCAATCGCCGAAAGACATGTTCCGCGGCCGTTATCGCTTGCGCGAGTACCTACACGGCGTTCTCGACGTGCTGACGATTTTCTTCCTCGTCCGTTTCACGAAGAAGCCGCTGCGGTTCTTCGGGACGATCGGCGCTCTCGCCGCCGGCTTCGGCGGCGTCTTTGTCATTGTCATGGTGATCCAGCGGGCATTCTTCGGTGTGGGGCTCGCCGATCGTCCGGCTCTGTTGCTCGCCTCACTGTTGGTCGTCCTGGGTGTGCAGACGTTTGCGCTCGGCCTCGTCGGCGAGCTCATCATCTTCACTCACGCGAGCGACATGAAGGAGTATGCCGTGCGCTCGATCATTCAGGGGCGTAACTCGAAGGCGCTGCAACAAGAGAGCAAGGAAGCCGTCGCCGGCGGCCAATAGACCTCCACGGCCGAGATGAATCGCAACGCGAGCATGCCTTTGAGCGACGGCATGACCGTCGTCGACGGCCATGTGCATGTGTATCCGCATGTGCCCGTCGAAACTGCGTTGGATATCGGATTCCGTAACCTCGAGCAGTTGGGCGGCGGGCGCCGCGACTGCATGCCGATGCTGTTGGTCGCCGATCCTCCGGGGGTCCACTTGGCCGCGCTTCTCCGTGAAGCCGCGTCGTCCCACAAGCCCATCGTGCCGGAGTGGGCGATACGTTCGACGAGCGAAGCGTACTCGTTCCTCGCCCTCCGAGGCGATCAGAGGCTGGTGCTCGTCTTGGGCCAGCAGCTCGCAACAGCCGAGAAGCTCGAAGTGCTCTCTTTCGGTGCGGCTGAGGTCGTCCTGAACGGGGCGTCGATCGATGAGACACTCGCGGCAATCGAGCGATCCGGCGGAACCGGCATCGTTCCGTGGGGCGTCGGGAAGTGGAGCGGCCGGCGAGGTCGGCTAATCGAGCGCGTCCTCGCCGAGAAGCGCGGAGATAAGTTTTTCCTCGGGGATAACGGCGGACGGCCGAAAGCCTGGCCCGTTCCGCAGTTCGCGTTGGCGCAAAAGCTAGGTATCCGTGTGCTCAGGGGCACCGATCCGCTGCCCTTGACCTGCGACGAGCGGCGGATCGCCAGTTTCGGCTTCGGCCTGGCGTACGCAGTCGACACCGAGCATCCGCTCGAGAGCTTGCTCGGGATACTGAGCGATCCGCGCACCCAAGTTCTGCCGCTCGGGCGGCCCGTGAGCGTCGCGCAAGCAATCGCCAATCAATTTCGACTCCGTTTCGCCCCGGTTTCCGCCGATTCGGCGTAACGGCTTTGCCGTCTATAGGCTTTCGGAGATCCAGGCCTCCAACTCGTTTACAGGTGTGCGCTCGATGTAGCAGCGCCAGAACATTTCGAGGTTGATGATCATCCACAGCCGGTAGTTATGGTCGATACCGCCGCTGCAGTGCTCGACGGCGAGGCGCTGCATCTCGTCGCGGCGGAAAATATCGGCCTCCGCCAAGCGGCTCTCGGCGATTGTTCGATCCAGCAATGGCTTCAGCCGTCCGCGCAGCCAGATAGCGAGGGGGAAGCCGAAACCCTGCTTCGGCCGGTAGATCAGCTCGTGCGGCAGGTAGCGTTCCGCGAGCTTGCGAGTGAAGTACTTGATGCGGCGTTTCCTGAGCTTGATGGGGCTCGGAATGCGCATCGCGAACTCGGCGACGCGCCGGTCGAGGAACGGGCTGCGGACTTCGAGGCTGTGCGCCATCGACATTTTGTCCACGATCGGCAGCTGATGGTCCGCGAGCCTCGTCATACAGTCCGCGTGGAGCATTCGGTCGAGGAACGCGGACGCGGAGCCGTCCTCGAAGTACTGCTTGAGTAGGCGCTCGCTCTCCAACTTGCCGACATGCTCCCACGCGGAGGTCGTGAGCAGCGTCTGTTTTCTGGCGGTCGGAAACCGCAACGTCGCCGCGCTGCTGGCGTAGCGCTCGAAACCGCTGCTGTCGGCCATCTGATCCAACCAGCGCAGCCGGCTCGCCATCGTGTTGTAGCCGTAGCTGTCCGGAATTCGGCGCAGAATCGGCCGCAGCAGACCATGCCGCAGTGGCCGCGGCACGAGCGAGTAGATTTCGGCGAGCTCCTGTCCTTTGTAGCGATCATAGCCGGCGAACAGCTCGTCGCCGCCGTCACCGCCGAGCGCCACCGTTACGTGCTTGCGCGCAGCCTCGGAAACCAGATAGACGCCATAGGCGAAAGGGTCGACGGGTTCCTCCATCGTCGCCACCATCCGCGGCATCAAGCGCACGAAGTCCGGTTCCGCCACCGTCTCGGTGTGCCGCGTTTGGTAGCGCTCGGCAACTTGTCGCGCCCACGGCAGCTCGCTCTGCGATTCCTCGTCGACACCGATGCTGAACGTGCTCAACGGTTCGTTCATCGCGCGCGCCGCATAGGCGACGATCAGGCTCGAATCGATACCGCCGGAAAGGAACGCGCCGAGCGGCACGTCGCTCATCAGATGCTCTGCGACGAC
>DATCIQ010000530.1:0-23687 GCA_036507635.1 Gammaproteobacteria bacterium | reverse complement strand
ATCTTGTCTCACGATCCCTTCAATCTCCTGCCGGCTCGCGCCGACCGCCAGAATGATCCCGCCGTCTCGCGGTATCTTGCGGCCCGACACCAAGAAATTGCCGGCGGCGTAGTACTCGTTGAGATACACCATATGCGCCTTCATGTGCGCGTCGATCTCCGCGAGGTCCGCCTTGTAGATGAGCTCGATGACGAACATGGGTCCCTCGTGACGTTACGATCAGCCAGTTTGGAAAATCTGGATCAGGTTGCCGCACGTATCCGAGAACACAGCCATCGTCACTGGTCCGGCTTCGGTGGGGTCCATCGTGAAAGCGACACCGCGCTCTTTGAGCCGGCCACACTCCGCCCGGATGTCGTCGCTCTGAAAAGCAGTGACCGGTATGCCGTCTTTGAACAGGGCCTCTTGGAACGCGCGCGCCGCCGGATGGCCGTTCGGCTCGAGCACGAGCTCGAGGTCATTGGGGCCCTCCGGCGAGACGACCGTGATCCAGCGAGCCCCGCCTGCGGGCATGTCGTGCTTCTTCACGAATCCCACCACATCCGTATAGAACCTTAGCGCCTTGTCTTGATCGTCGACAAAAACGCTGACCAGCCTGATTCTCATGTTGCCTCCCCCACCCTGCGCACAGTGATCCTGGCGTTAGTCTGGCAGATTCACACTCGTGTGCTTCTCGAAAATTGCGTCGCCTGCGGAGCCCGCCATCAGGCTGAAGCAGCTCCGAAACGGAGCTCGAACGGTTGTTCGAATCCGCTTTCGGTATTCCGAAGGCGCAGCCCCGACGCGCCGCGCAAAAAGGTCGCTGAAGCTACCGAGGCTCGTGAATCCAACCGCCATGCAAACATCCGTGACGGAATAGTCGCCCGCGGCCAGAAGCGACTTCGCGCGTTCCAACCGAGCTTGGATCCGGAACTGATGGGGAGTCTCTCCGAAAACCGCGCGAAACAGACGAATGAAGTGGTACGGCGAAATTCTTGCTTCCCTTGCGACGTCTGCAATCGAGAGGTGCGCCACGTGCGCTTCGCGCAATCTGTCTCGGGCGCGGCACAGGCGAAGCAGCGTATGACGATTAACCAATGTCGTGCGATCCTTCGGCGACTTCCGCTTGGGGGTCATGGTCCCGTGCTCGGCAGCCGTCAATCCGCGGCGATGCGCTTGCGCAGGCTGCTCGTGAGCCGTTCCAGCGCCGGGCTGATGTCGTCGCGCTCGAGATGCACATTCAAAATGCTGATCGTGTCGCGTTGCTTGAGCGCCCTCGCGAGCGCCGACTCGAGATCCTGCTCGGTCCTGACTTCCATGCCGATGCCACCGCCGAGCACGGCCGGCATCTCGTGGAAACGCCACTCGTGCAGGTCGTTGAATGGGCCTTCTTGCAGGAACCTCTCCGTCGTATAGCCCTTGTTGTTGAGCACGATCACGATCGGATTGAACTTCAGGCGAACGGCGGTCGAAAGCTCGAACCCGGTCATCTGAAACGCGCCGTCGCCGACCAGCACGAGCGGCCGCAAGCGGCGATTCGCGACTTGCACGCCGACTGCCGCGGGAACCGCGAACCCCATCGACGCGTAATACGCGGGGCTCAAGAACTCGCTGTCGCGATGAATGACGAGGTCCGATGCGCCGAACAACGAATCGCCGACGTCCGCGACGACCACCGTGTGCTCGTCGAGCAGCTCGTTGACGCGCTGGAAAAGCCGCTTGCTCGTGATCTTCGCGCCGTCCTTCGGCTTATACCCGGACGGCTCGGAGTGTGTCATGGGCGGAAGCTCTCGCGTCGGAGCGCCGATCTTGGCCTTGAGCAACCCGTGCACGAAATCAGGGAACGACACATCGTGGAAATGATGATGACGGATCCGCACGTCCTCGCTGCTCGCGAAGATCCAGCGGTTCGGATCGAGTTTCGCCGTGTAGATGCCGAGATCCATGTCCGTGAGAAACGCGCCGAGCAAGATCAAGCAATCGCTGTCCTCGACGTAGCGACGCGTGTCGGCGCGTCCCATCGCGCCCTCATAGACGCCGATGTAGAGGGGATGCAGCTCGCTGACGACGGATTTGCTGAGCAGCGTCGAGCAGATCGGGATCCGATGCCGTTCGGCGAAGGCGATGACCTGCTTGCGCAGCTTGAAGCGATGTACTTCGATGCCGGCGAGAATCACGGGCTGGCGCGCATGGCCGATGAGCTCGCTCGCCTCGCGCAACGCTTCCCCGAGCGCGGCGGTATTGCTCGCAAGCTCGGTGGCGGCCACGACGTCCTGATACGGCGGCACCGCGTCGACGCGATCGCGCGGCAGCTCGATGTACACGGGCCGTTTATGGGCGACCGCCGCATCGAGGCAGCGATCGATCTCGCGAAACGCCGTCAGAGTATCGTCGAGGCACGTTGCGGCGACCGTAATGCGCTCGAAAATCTCGAGCTGCGTGGTGAATGCGCCGACACGGTGGTGCAGCAGCAGATTTTCGGCGCGCTCATCGACACCCGGCGCGCCGCTGATCACGATCACTGGGGACTTCTCGGCATACGCGCCCGCGATCGGGTTGACGAGGCTCAAGCCGCCGACGGAATAGGTTACGCAGACGGCGCCGATCCCGTTGATCCGCGCATAGGCATCCGCCGCGTAGCCCGCGTTCTGCTCGTTGCACGTGCCGACGATCCGGACCCGGCTCTTTTCGAGCATGCCGTAGAACCCGAGAACGAAATCGCCCGGGATTCCGAACACGTCGTTCACCCCGAGTGCTCGCATGCGGTCGATCAAGTAGCTTCCGATCGAGCGCGACTTGCGGCGCCCCGGTACGGCGGCGGCCGGCCGACGTGCCAGCGCTCGTTTGGGTTTAGTTCGGGTTTTCGGCCGCGGCATGCCTCCTTGTATATACGAATGCCGCCCGGCGCGACAGCGAAAAGACGTTAACCGGCGGTGGGGCGTTGGGCGCCTGTGCCGCGCGCCCGGCGCGCGAAGGATTGGATGCTCACGAACGTCGTAGCTTGTGGAATGGCGGCAAACAGGAGAAACCAGTCATGAAAGCATGGAAGAGCATGTTGCTCGGAGCTCCCGCGGCGCTTGCCGGCGGCACCTCCTCGACCGTGTGGGCAGAAAACGAGATCCCCTTCGAGGAGGCGTTTCTCTTTTTCGAGCTGAACGACACGGACGGCGATCTCGGCATTCACGGCAAGCTCGACGGCGAGGGCTGGCGATGGATTCGGATCGAGGACCTCAACGAGACTACCCTGATGACCCTGCGGACGGGCGGTCGACTATGGCGTCAGGGCCTCACGGAGCTCTTTTTCGAGAGCACGGAGCCCCCGTTCGACGAGTTGCCGCCAGCGCGCTTTTTCAAGCGCTTTCCGGAAGGGACGTACGAGATCGAGGGGCGCACGCTCGATGGCCTCGAGCTCGAGAGCGAAGTCGACATTTCGCACACGATGCCCGCGCCCGCGGTCGTCACAGTCAATTCCCTGTCCATGGCTTTGCAGTGCGACCCTGAGGAGCCTGGCTATGATGCGAGCGTCGTAGCGGCGCCGGTGCAGATCGCATGGACGCCGGTCACGATGTCGCACCCGGATCCTGACGGCGGTGGCGCCGGCGTGCAGCCGCCGATACCCGTCACGATTCAGAACTACGAGGTCGTCGTCGAGGCAACGCTCGAAATCCTCGGCGAGGAATTCGTGGCGGTCTTCAGTTCTGTGCTGCCGCCTACGCAAACGTCAATGACGGTGCCCGCGGAATTCTTGGGGTTGACCGACACGTTCAAGTACGAAGTGCTCGCGAGAGAAGAGAATTTCAACCAAACCGCCGTCGAAAGCTGCTTCGTGCTCGGACCATGAATCCAAGGTTCGCTCGCGCGTGGATGGCCGCGCCGTTCGGCGTGGCCGCGCTGGCTCAGGCGCAAGACAACGCGCCTGAGCCGCTTTGCGGCGCGGCCACCGAAGATGGGCGCACGGTGGGGTATGTCCAGACCGGCAACGGGCGCGTCAGTGTCGATGCGCGAGGCGTGCCGCTCGCGGATCTGTTGCGCGCAATCGCCGAGTGCGACGGTATCGCAGTCATCGTAGACGACGACGCCCGAGCGTCTTTGACGGAGCGCATGACGACGGCATTTCATGATCTATCCGTGCCGAATGCGCTCGATGTGCTGCTACGCAGCCGAGACTTCCAGTTGCATTACGTCGGGTCATGGCACGGCCCCGCCGAGACGTCACCCAACCGGCTCTGGATCTTATCGACGGATGACGCTCTGTGCGCTCGGTGGTCGATCGCCGCCCCCCCTGTGGGCTTACCTCACGCCCACGACGAGGCCGATGTGCTCGAGAGTATCGACGCCGTGGTCGCCGCAAGCGATGTTACCCTGGCCTCGACCGAGCTTGGCGTGCTGGCTGTCAGCGACGCGGACGAAAACGTGCGCCAAGAAGCGGTTTACGCGCTCGGTGAATTGCCCGCTGCCGACAGCCTCGTCATTCTCGAACAGGCGATACGCGATCCGGCAATTCGCGTGCGCGAAGCTGCGGTGCTGACCCTCGCGGATCTGCACGACGATGGCGCGGTACGCCTGCTTTCCGCGGCACTCTACGATTCCTCGGCCGCGGTGCGCGAGCAGGCTGTTTATGCGTTGGGCGCCATCGGTAGCGATGCGGCGCTCGAGTCCATTCGCACCGCGTTGCTGAGCGGCGATGGTGCCGTCCGAGACGCTGCCGGCGAGGCATTGGCCGAGATCGGTGAACGATCACCGTAACCGATGGGGTTCCATGGGGTTCCAGAGTTACGCACAGGCGCGCTTCCGCGGAAGCGCTTCTTTTGAGGAACTACTTGAAGCTCGTTCAGGTTCTACGTCGCCAGACGCTCGGAATGCACCAACCCCTCGCGGCGCAGGGCGCTGATCTCGTCGCGGAGCCGCGCGGCCTCCTCGAACTCGAGATCGCGCGCGTGCGCATACATTTGCTTCTCGAGCTTCTGGATCCGTGCCAAGAGCTGCTCGGGCGTTAGATCGACGGGCATCGCGGGCATGCGGCTCTTGCGGTCGCGCCGCCGGCCGGGTGCCGCCTCGCGCGCCCCTTCCATGATGTCCTGGACGGCCTTGATGATCGTGCGCGGCTCGATGCCGTGCTCCTTGTTGTATGCGATCTGCCGACGGCGCCGCCGTTCGGTCTCGTCGATCGCCCGTTGCATCGAGCCTGTGACACGATCCGCGTAGAGGATGGCCTTGCCGCGGATGTTGCGCGCCGCCCGCCCCATCGTCTGGATCAGCGAGCCCTCCGAGCGCAAGAAGCCCTCCTTGTCGGCGTCGAAGACTGCGACTAACGAAACTTCAGGCATATCAAGACCTTCTCGCAGTAAATTAATGCCGACTAGCACATCGAATTCACCGCGCCGCAGGTCGCGGATGATCTCGGTGCGCTCGACGGTCTCGATATCCGAGTGGAGGTACCGCACGCGCACGCCGTGCTCCTGGAGATAGTCCGTGAGATCCTCGGCCATGCGCTTCGTGAGCGTCGTGATGAGCACACGCTCGCTCGCGGCGACGCGTTCCGTGATCTCCGAGAGCACGTCACCGACCTGCGAGCTGGCCGGGCGCACTTCGACTTCGGGATCCACGAGTCCCGTGGGCCGCACGAGCTGCTCGACGATCTGATCGGCGTGCGTACGCTCGTATTCGCCGGGGGTCGCCGAGACAAAGATCATTTGCGGGGCGATGTGCTCGAACTCGTCGAACCTGAGCGGCCGGTTGTCGAGCGCGGACGGCAAGCGGAACCCGTACTCGACGAGCGTCTCCTTGCGCGCGCGGTCGCCGCGATACATGCCGCCGAGCTGCGGGATCGTCGCGTGACTTTCATCGACGAACAACAACCCGTCTTGCGGCAGATAGTCGAATAAGCATGGCGGCGGCTCCCCCGCCCGGCGTCCGGACAAATAGCGCGAGTAGTTCTCGATGCCGGTGCAATAGCCCACCTCGAGAATCATTTCCATGTCGAAGCGCGTGCGCTGCTCGAGCCGCTGTGCCTCGACGAGCTTATTCGCATCGCGGAGCTCCTTGAGCCTCACGCCGAGCTCGACGCGGATCTGGTCGACGGCGGCAAGCAACGTTTCCCGCGGCGTCACGTAATGAGTTTTCGGGTAGATCGTCACGCGCGGCGCCGCGTGTGTAATCGCGCCCGTGAGCGGGTCGAACAGGCTGATTTGCTCGACCTCCTCGTCGAAGAGCTCGATGCGCACCGCATCGCGGTCGGAATCGGCCGGAAAGATATCGATGACGTCGCCGCGTACCTGAAACGTGCCGCGCGCCAAGTCCAAGGGATTCCGCGTGTACTGAAGCTCCGCGAGGCGGCGCAAGAGCTCGCGCTGGTCGATCGAAGATCCGCGGACCAGGTGCAAAACCATGCCGTGATAGGCCTCGGGGTCGCCCAAGCCGTAGATCGCCGATACCGTCGCGACGATGATGACGTCGCGCCGCTCGAGCAACGCCTTCGTCGCCGACAGGCGCATCTGCTCGATGTGATTGTTGATCGAGGCGTCTTTCTCGATGTAGGTGTCCGTCGCGGGCAGATACGCTTCCGGTTGATAGTAGTCGTAATACGAGACGAAATACTCGACGGCATTCTCGGGGAAGAACTCGCGCATTTCTCCATAGAGCTGCGCCGCGAGCGTCTTGTTGTGCGCGAGAATCAGCGTCGGCCGCTGCACGGCGTTGATGACGGACGCCGCGGCAAATGTCTTGCCTGATCCCGTGACTCCGAGCAGCGTCTGCGTGGCCAGGCCGCTATCGATGCCGTCGAGCAGGCGTGCGATCGCCTCGGGCTGATCACCGCTCGGCGCGAAGTCGGCAACGAGTTTGAATTTGCGATCGTTCATATGTCGTTTGGAGCAGATTGCCGCTGCGCTTACACTAGCGCGGCGACAGGACGTCTAAGGTAACTGCGACTTGGCTACTCGACTCGCGCGCCGGCTTCAGCGCATTCGCCCGTCTGCTACCGTGAGCATCACGGCCAAAGCGCTCAACCTGCGCGAGCAAGGTGAGGATATCATCAGCTTGAGCGCCGGCGAGCCCGATTTCGCGACTCCGGAGCATATCAGAGCCGCGGGAATCGAGGCGATCGCGTCCGGCAATACGAAGTACACGGCGCTCGACGGTACCCGGCAGCTCAAGCTCGCCATCGCCGCGAAGCTCGAGCGCGACAATGGATTGCACTACGAGCTCGTTGAGATCCTCGTAACGAGCGGCGCCAAGCAAGCCTGCTACAACGCCTGTCAGGCGCTGCTCGACCCCGGCGACGAGGTCGTGATTCCCGCGCCCTACTGGGTGTCGTACCCCGAGATGGTACGGCTTGCCGAAGGCGAGCCCGTGATCGTGCAAGCGACCGAGCAACACGGATTCACGATCACGCCGGAGCAGCTTGCTGCGGCGATCACGCCGCAGACACGGCTCGTGATTCTCAACAGTCCCTGCAATCCGACCGGCGCCGTCTATACGCGCGACCAATGGCAAGCGCTCGGCGAGGTGCTGCGGGGGCGGCCGCGCGTGCTGATCTTGAGCGACGAGATTTACGAGCACATCTATTGGGCCGAGCAGCCGTTCACGAGCTTTGCCCTCGCCTGCCCCGACCTCTACGACCGGACGCTGACCGTCAACGGCATGTCGAAGGGCTATGCGATGAGCGGCTGGCGGTTGGGTTATGCCGCAGGTCCCGAGGCCATCATCAAAGCGATGACGACGATCCAAGGACAAAGCACGACCAATGCCTGCACGATCTCGCAAGCGGCGGCGCGTGCGGCGCTGGTTGGCGATCAGCAATGCGTCCGTGACATGTGCGCCGAGTTCAAGGCGCGCCACGACGTCGTGCATGCGCGTCTCAACACCATCCCGGGATTCGTCTGTCCGCCGGGACTAGGCGCGTTTTATCTGTTTCCGAACGTCGCGGCTGCGATGCGCCGCAAAGGTATCGACGACGACGTCGCGTTCTGCACGGCGCTGCTCGAGTCCGCGCGTGTCGCGGTGGTGCCGGGTTCCGCGTTCGGCGCTCCCAGTCACTTGCGCCTGTCATTTGCGGCGTCGCTGCCGACGCTCAACACGGCGCTCGATCGAATCGAATCGTTCATGGCGAGCTAGCCCGCCCCTGCCGGCACTCTTCCGCCGCGGGGTTTACTCTCGGCGTCGATGAGCAGCAGTTTATCGTCGTCGATTTGCGCTAAAATGCCCTGCCTTTTCTACCGGTTCCCCGGTAGCTCAGTTGGTAGAGCGACGGACTGTTAATCCGTTGGTCGCTGGTTCGAGTCCGGCCCGGGGAGCCAATTATATCAATAGGTTACGTCGACTCTTTAATGTGGAATACGAGAGGACGGCTGCGGCGCGCGGGGAGATTTCAAATCGACTCCTCTCCATGAACCCCTCGCCTTATAGGCAAGGGTCGTTCAGTCGAAGCGGCTAAGCAATCTCGAGCGCGCGCTTCACGGCCTCGGGTTCACGCTCGATGACCGTGAGCAGCACGCGCGTCGCACGCTCAGGTTTCCGCCCTCCCATTCCTTCACCGCATCCACCGACAAGCCAAAACGTTGGGCGAACGCTTCGCGAGTAAGAGCGAGCTTCGTCCGCGCGGCGCGCACATCGATATCGTCGGGAACATGCGCCACAAAGCCCTCCCGTCACGTTGCCACGCGCATAGGCCCGCGCGGCGCGCGCACTCTTTAAGATCCCTTTACCGGCCTTTGACATTTCTCCGCACTCCTTTCCGCGAGTGCCTGGCGGGCCCGCGTCGTTGCCAAATGGCTTGCCCTTCAGCTGCAAGTGAAATCGTCCGCGTCGAGGGGCCAGCACAGTTCCGGCCAGCCGCGACTGCGCCAGTACTCGACAACCCCACGCTTGCGCATGAAGTCTTTGTAACGCTCCGTCTTGCGCAACGAGGCATAGTACGGATGCCAGAGAAGCGCATTCGAGATGCTGACCGAGTAATCTGTCTCCACACCGGCTTCGTAGAACTCGAGCGTACGCTCGGGCGCCCCCACGTGGAGATACACGAAATTGAACCACCCGAGCCGGGGCAGCGCTTCCGGAGAAGCCACTTGAGTGGGTGCGGAACGCAACAGGGCCGCAGCGGCCTCCACCACTCCCGGCAGAAACATTCCGGGAGCGTTGGTAGTGATGAGTTCGGCGGCCTCTTGGTATTGGCCCACCGAGGCCAGTAACCGCGGCGACGCGTAACCGCGGTAGAAAGGCGGTAGGGATTCGGAGAGAGCGATCGCAGCGTCTGTTTCGCCGTTCAGCCAAAGGACCCAGGCCGTGACGTGGGTGTACACGGGCACGAAAGGATCCAGGGCCTGCAGCTGCTGCCTCATCGCGAGCGACTCCTTTAGGCGTCCAACCTCGGCGAGCAGTCTGCTGTAGAAATGCAGGACGTCCGGGCTCGTGGGGTCGAGGACCATCGCCTGCCGATAAAGATCTTCCGCCTGCGCAAGCTCCCCGCGCAGCTCGAGCGCCAGACCCAGCACCGCGTAGCCGTCGGCGAGTCTTGGATCGACCTCGATCGCGCGCCGCGCTGCGGCCTCGGCTTTTGGCATGGACGCCGCGGCAAGCGGCTCGAACGACTCGAAGTCGCCACTGAGCCAACCGGGATGGTAGTTGAGCGCGAACACACGGGCCTGGGCTAAGAAGGCCCAGGCTGGCGCGTAGCTCGGAGCGCTCACGACAACCTGCTCCAGCAGCGCCGTTCCCTCGGCAAGGGACCCGTAGCCGCGCAAATGCACCATCGCTCGTGCCCGGAGGAACTTCTGGTAGGTGTCCACATCGTCAATGTGAGTCGAGGTAATCTGCGGGCTGTGTTGGAGGCCGAGCGGAACCCGCAGCGCTGCGGCGATGGCGTTGGCGATATCGTCCTGGATGGCAAGCACGTCGTCGACTTCTCGGTCGTAGCTCTCGCTCCAAAGGTCCGTTCCCGACTCTGCTTCGACGAGCTGGACGCTGATGCGGACGCGCGTCCCACTTCGACGTAGGGAGCCTTCGACCACGTGCGATGCGCCGAGCGACTGCGCGATCATCCGCACGTCCTGCCCTGGCTCCTTGAACTGGAACGCCGATGTTCGCGCCACCACGCGCAGGTTCGGGACTTTCGCCAGCGCGGCCGTGACTTCCTCGGTCATTCCGTCCGAAAAGAACTCCTGGCTCGGATCGCCAGAGAGGTTTGCGAAAGGAAGCACGACCACGGAAATGGGGCTTGCGGGCGCGAGCGTCCGCCCGAAGGCGCCCTGATCGGCGGCTGGGGGCGGAGGGCTGGCGGGCACCCACAAGAGCCAATACGTAGTGATCCCGATCATGAGGGTGAGTCCGGCGGCGGCGACGGTCGTGCGCGTACGGCTCTGCCGTGGCATCGCCGGCGGCCGTTGCGCCGTTGCGCTCGGCACGTCGGCACTGCGCGTCGTCGCGACAGGTTCATGCGCCCCAGCGGAACGCTCGTCAGCGCTACGTCCGATGTTCGCAAACGTCGCGCGCGTCTCGGCCTCGGGCTCCGTATCGAGCTCGTTTCGCAACGTCGCCGCTAACGTTCGGTAGACATCGGTGGCCGCCCCCCGGCGGCCACTGTCGCGATACAGTCGCATCAGCCGGCGCGCCGCGGCCTCGTGCAGCGGCTCGAGGCGCAACAGCTGCGCCCCAATTTCGATCGCGCGCTCCGTCTCGCCCGCGTCGCCGAGAGCGGTCATGAGACGGAGCAGCACTTTCGCCGCCTGTTCCCTGTAGCGATTAGCCTCCGACCGGCGCCAAACCTCGAAATCCTCGCTCTCGACATCGAGCCCGTCCAGAAGCTCCCCCGTGTAGAGACTGGCAGCCGACTCCAGATTGGATCGGTCGAGCTCTCCCGAATGCCGTTCGAAGGCTACGGCGTCCACGTCGAAGCAGCTTCCGTCGAGAACGATGTTTTCGCCGTCCGAGGCAACGACACGATGCCGGGTGTCGTTTAGCGCCTTGCGTAGGCTCCAGAGGCAGGTGCGCAGATTGTCCGCCGCGGTCGCGTCCGCGTCATCCCCCCAGAGGAGAACGGCCAATTTGCCGCGCGTCTGTCAGCGCGAGATACGCGAGCAGCAGACGCTCGCGTTTTCCGGGCAGAGGCACTCGCTCCCCGGCGGATGTGCGTAGCTCGAACCCTCCAAACAGACGGAGCGACCAGCCTGGGCCCGTCCCGATCCCGCTGTTCGAAGGGGTGCTCATCGCCTGTTGTCGCTGCCGGTTGCGGTGCTTTTTTGGCTTGCCAACTCGACCTCGCCGAAGCATAGCCCAGATTTGACGTTGTTTTGATGGGGTATTTGACGGTGGCCCCACGTACGGCTGACGGGGCGCGTGCATGGTTTCGATGGTGCGCCGCACACCTTCTATTACTAAAGGGAGGAAATCGCCATGTGTCAGCCGCTGCGTCCATCATTCGGCCTGCTCTGTTTGACGTTGTTCATACCGTTAACCGGCGGGCAAGCCTTTGCGCAGCCGACCCAGGCTTGCGATCACTGCGAGGAAGCCGTCGCACTCATCGCGCGCTTCGAGTTGGCGGAAGGCAGAGCGCGTGTGCGCGAGCGAGCAAACTGGGCGCCGCCCCGGAAGATCGTGACGATGCGAAGCGAGAGGTGGGTACCTCTGCTGCGCGCCGTTGCACCGAGCGCGGAGATTGTTGGAGTGGATAGTCCGGAAGCGGCGGTCGCAGTGGTGCCCGGTGCCGACGTCTACGTCGGGTTATGCACTCCCGCGATCGTCCAAGCGGGTTCGAGCCTGAGGTGGGTCCACCTCATCTCGGCGGGCGCCGACGCTTGCGCGAGCCAACCGGGCGTCGCCGAAGGGGACATTCTCCTGACGAGCTCGCAGGGTCTCCACAGTCCGGCCGTCGCCGACCACGCGATGGCCCTTCTGCTGGCCGTATCGCGGCGGATGAACCGGTACGCCGTGGAGCAGAGCCGTGGTCGCTTCGACCAGCCCTGGGCGAACGCGGGCGTTGTGCTCGATTCCGACATCCCGGAGCTCGATGGCAAGAAGTTGCTCGTCGTCGGGCTCGGTGGAATAGGCACCGAGATCGCACGTCGGGGCAGCGCGTTCGGCATGCACGTGAGGGGAACGCGCAACAGCAGCCGAGAGGGTCCCGACTTCGTGGAGTACGTCGGGCTTGCCGATGAGACCAAGGATCTCCTCGCGTGGGCAGATTTCGTCGTCGACGCTCTTCCGCTCACACCGCAAACACGAGGCATGTTCGACAAAGCCACGTTCGCGGTGATGAAGCCCACCGCCTTCTTCATCAACATCGGCCGAGGAGAGACAGTCGTAACCGGCGATCTAGTCGATGCGCTCCAGAGCGGCAAGCTCGCCGGAGCGGGTCTCGACGTGAGCGACCCTGAGCCCTTGACGCCCGGACACCCGCTCTGGGATATGCCGAACGTCGTGCTCACACCTCACATGGCGGCTGCCTCGGATCAGCTCGAGCGCCGCCTCGTCGTGCTCGCAATGGAAAACCTTCGGCGCTATGCGGCGGGCGAGCGCCTGGTGTCGGTTATCGAGCCGCGCCGTGGTTACTAGGGAAAGTCTTCACAGACGAGCATCGATGCGGCATACCGGTTGAGCGAGCGCTTCGAAGCCTTGGCGGGATTGCGCTACAACTCGATCGACTCCGACGTCGCGATCGCGGGACCATCGGACCGGGGCCGCCAATGGCGAGCCGACACGCGGATCGGTTGCCCGCGTCTCATTGGCGTTTTCAGAGTCATGATGGCAGGAAATGCCCTGCGGGCGATTGCGCTGCCCGATGACGATGATGATGGCGTCGTTACGCCGTGCGGCGGCGACGTGGAGCCTCGACGGCTCGTTTTGGTGCGAGCGTTAGACCAAGCGCCTTCATGACCTTGAGCACGGTTCCGAGGCTCGGGTTCCCATGAGCCGAAAGTGCTTTATACAGGCCTTCACGAGTAATCCCAGTCTCTCTGGAGAGCTGCACCATCCCGTGTGCACGGGCGATATTGCCAATGGCGGCCGCGATGAACGTTGGGTCGTCGCCGGCTTCTTCCATGCACGCTTCAAGGTACGCCACCATGTCCCCCTCGCTTTTCAGGTAATCAGCAGTGTCGTAACGAGAGAACTTCTCTCGCGTTTTCTTCGCCGCCTTGCTCTTGCGTACCATGACTTAGTCTCTCCAGTCCCCTGCTATCTTGATCGCTCGCTTGATATCCGTCTCTTGCGTTTTCTTGTCCCCTCCGCAGAGGAGCACAATCAGAACCGGACCGCGCCGTATGAAGTACACGCGATGGCCTGGCCCATAGTCGATGCGCATCTCACTGACACCGCGCCCAACCGGCTTGACGTCGCCGGGGTTTCCGATCGCAAGCCTGTCGATGCGCGCCTGAATTTTCGCTCTCGCTTTACGATCAGCGAGCCCGGTCAGCCAATTCGCGAAGCTCTCGGACTGAACGATTTCTGGCACGGGTCAATGTAAACCATAGGACACAGCGTAGTCAACTATGGTTCACAGACCGCTAACGACTATTTGAGGGAGGGGGTATCTCTGGGGGTATTCTTCGTCAACATCCGGACTGCACCCCGTACGGATATTGGCCATTCAGCGGTAATGCGGCTCCGGCCCGGGGAGCCCATTTTTATTCGTATAAACAAAATGTTAGGGCGACTTTCTAAGACCAATTGTCGATTGTCAGCGGCGTGCATAGTCGTTCCAAGATTGAACGAACCGCTGGGTGCATGCTGCAAGCATAGCCTTCGGCAATTTACACCGGCCGCTATCGACGATTGCTGTCGAACTCCGAACAGAGGAAGGCCGTGCTGCCTGTCTGATACCAGATCGCTGAGGGCTATGAGAACGTCGCGAGCTTCTTCCACTACGTGCTCGCATTGACGAGTAACGCCGCAGCCGCGCCGACGCCGATCATGTCCCGCCGGCAAGAACACGTGCTACGGCCGCATAGTAGACGGCGAGTTCTCCCGAACCGAATCCTGGGCAGCATGATTACAATCACGCGCCGTGGTTGAGTCGCGTATAGACGTACGCTTCTTGGTTGCGCTCGACGATCGAGACCTCGCCGATCCGTTCTCGTATAGCCGTGTGTGCGTTTTCAAGTTCCTCTCGTGGGCGCATACACCGTCTGACAATGGCGGTACGGAAACTACCACTACTTGCCAGGATGCTCCTGCCTACAATGAACCCGATACTCGAGCTGAACAAGGGCAAAAAAACAGTGTGGGACTGATACACCCTCATGCGGGAGCAGCCCGGATCGGGGCTGTCTCATTTGCATCGACAAGCCGTGGCTCTACTGAAACGCGACTTCGGCGAAGCTGCGAAGCTTGCGCGAGTGAAGCCTCTCGCGCGTCTGCCTCTTGAGGTTCCGTAAAGCCAGGAGTCCGATCTCGAGATGCTGGCCGACGCGCTGACGGTAAAATTCCGTGGCCATTCCTGCGAGCTTGATTTCGCCCTGGAGCGGCTTGTCGGACACGCACAGCAGTGTGCCGTAGGGCACGCGGAAGCGAAAGCCGTTGGCTGCGACCGCGGCCGATTCCATGTCGAGCGCGACCGCGCGCGATTGCGAAAGGCGGCGGATCGTCGCGGCTTGGTCTCCAAGCTCCCAGTTGCGGTTGTCGACGCTCGCGATCGTCCCGGTGCGCATCACGCGCTTGAGGTCGAAGCCCTTGAAGCCGGTGACGTCGCCGACGGCCTCCTCGAGCGCGACTTGCATCTCGGCGAGCGCTGGTATGGGTACCCAGAGCGGGACTTCCTCGTCCAGAACGTGGTCGTCGCGCACGTAGCCCGTGCGCGAGCACGTAGTCGCCGAGCTTTTGCGAATTGCGCAGTCCCGCGCAGTGGCCGAGCATCAGCCACGCGTGCGGGCGCATGACGGCCACGTGATCGGTGATGTTGCGCGCGTTCGACGGCCCGGTGCCGATATTGATCATCGTGGTGCCGTCGCGATTGGGCTCGACGAGATGGAAAGCCGGCATCTGCGGCATGCGATCGGACCGCGGCGCCGCGGCCGCAGAGCCGCTCGCTGCGCGTGACCCGATTGCCTGGCTCGACGAACGCCTCGCCTGCCGACTGTCCGCCGGCGATGCGGTCGCGGCACAAACGCGCGAAAGCGTCCGCGTAGAATTGATAGTTCGTGAAGATCACGAAGTGTTGGAAGTGCTCGGGGTCGGTGCCCGTATAGTGATAGAGCCGGTGCAAAGAGTAGTCCACGCGCGCGGCGCGAAACAGCGCGAGCGGCGCCGGCGCGCCCGGCGAATGCGGCCGAGTCCCATTGGCGATAGCGTCGTCCATCGTTGCGAGATCGGGCGTGTCGAATAAATCGCGCAGCGGCCGATCGGGCCTTAGGTTCGCGATACTCGCGGCGAGATTCGCGTCGCGCCGATACGCGAAGTGGATCGGAATCGGCTCCCCGGACTCGCCGATCTCGACGGGCACGCCGTGGTTCTCGAGCAGCAGCACGATCTGCTCCTCGAAATAGTCACGGAAGAGGTCAGGCCGCGTGAGCGTCGTCTCGTGCACTCCGGGCCCCGAGACGAAACCGTACGACAGCCGCGAGTCGATGCGCGCATGGGTCCCCGTCGTGACACGCGCGCACGCGGCGATCGAGCGACTCGCCGGCGACATACCCCTCGAAGCGGCTTCGCAGGAACGCCGTGTTGCGCTCGTAGATTTCTTCGAGCCGGTCGACGGCCGACGACGCTTTCGTGAACGCCTCCGTCGGGATCGGACTCGGCGAGAGAACATTCGTCACTGCTAGCGGCCCGGCGCTCCAAGGTAGAGGTT
The DNA here is from genome assembly GCA_036507635.1 of Gammaproteobacteria bacterium. GTDB lineage: Bacteria > Pseudomonadota > Gammaproteobacteria > Steroidobacterales > Rariloculaceae > DATBLZ01. The sequence goes on along the minus strand of DATCIQ010000530.1, from coordinate 7,930 downwards.
ACGGGGGAATGAGGTTACCATCCGTTCAGAGGCCAAAGATATGCATCGGCTCCCTCGCCGATCTCCTAGTCGCCTGCCGGTCCGGCTTGCACTTGAACGACTCCCAGCTCGGGGGCTCATGACTGTCGAACGACAAGACCAGAACCTATACCACGCTAAGGCGACCGCGTTTCGCGATCATCCTGCCCGGGATGACGATGTCGGGATAGCGACCCCGAGTATCGCGCCCGAACACAGATCGGCAGCTACTCTATCGACGCAGCATAACTGATGACATTCGCACGCGGCGATCGTTTCGGTTTGTATGAGGTCATCGAGCTCGTGGGCGTGGGCGGGATGGGCGAAGTCTATCGCGCTCGCGACACGCGACTGCAGCGTGACGTGGCGCTCAAGGTGCTGCCCGAGGCGCACTGGCGCGATCCGGAAGTGTTGCGGCGCTTCGAGCGCGAGGCTCAGCTTCTCGCCTCGCTGAATCATCCGAATATTGCGACGTTGCATGGATTCGAATCGTCGGGCGACGAGCAGGCATTGGTCATGGAGCTCGTCGACGGCGAAACGCTCGCCGACCGCCTCGCCCGCGCAAGGCCCAACGGACTGCAGCTGAACGAGGTGCTGAAGATTGCGCACCAGATCGCGCAAGCGCTCGATGCCGCGCACGAGAGCGGCGTCGTGCACCGTGATCTGAAACCCGCGAACATCAAAGTGCGATCGGATGGCACGGTCAAGGTGCTCGATTTCGGGATCGCGAAGGTTTTCGAGGCGGACCCGAATAGCCACCGCGGCACGACCGTCGTGGTCACTCTGATGCCGGGCGCGATCGTCGGCACAGCTTCCTATATGAGTCCTGAGCAAGCGAGCGGCCGTGCGGTCGATCGGCGGACGGACATCTGGGCCTTCGGCTGCGTGCTCTACGAAATGCTGAGCGGTGGGCGAGCCTTCGAGGGCCACGATGATTGCGACACCTACGAGCGCATCGCGACGCAGGAGCCCGATTGGGACAGGGTGCCTCGCGAAACGCCGGCCGCAGTCGGACGGCTGTTGCGGCGCTGTCTCCGAAAGGAACGGCGCGAACGGTTGCGTGATATTGGCGATGCGCTCGTAGATCTCAACGAAGCGCATGCGACCTCGAACGACGCGCCGATCACCGAACGTAACGGGCTCGACGAATTGGAGGAGCCGCTGGCTGGTTCGCGCGACCCGCCATTCTCGACCGAACCAGATCGCGGGCGACGGTGGTGGCCCATCGGCGCACTTGTTGCCGCAGTCGTCGCGGTGATCGCAGTCGTTCCGATCGTATTTCGGGATCCGCCAGTTGCGCAGCCGCAAGCGCAGGAGTTCGTGCTGCTGCCGCCGGAGGGGATGACCTTCGGCGGCGGTGTCGTCGATCGTGTTCCGCCGTTTGCGGTTTCGCCGGACGGGCGCCGTCTCGCGCTCGTGGTGAGCGAGACATCGTCGGGTCGCGGTTCGATCTGGATCCGTTCGCTCGACACTCTCGGGTCGGTCCGACTCAGCGGGACTGATGGCGGGACGAACCCATTCTGGTCACCTGATGGCCGGTTCGTCGCGTTTTTCGCCGATGGCAAGCTGAAGAAAGTGGACGTGGCGGGCGGGAGCGCGACCACGCTGGCCGAGACGGATGGGGGTGGCGGTGCCGGAGGCACGTGGAATCGTGATGGGGTCATCATCTTTGCGCCGAGCCGGCAGAGTGGGCTGTTCCGCGTGTCCGACGCGGGCGGGACGCCGACACCTGTGACGCAGCCGGGTCTAGTTGGAGACACCGCACACGTTAGGCCGCAGTTTCTGCCCGACGGCCGTCACTTCCTTTATCTTGCGTTGGCGGACAGTCTACGCAGGGGAATCTACGCCGGCGATCTCACCTCCTCGGATACGCGGCGAGTTCTGGCCACGCGGGAGATGGCTCGATATGCAGCGTCTGGCCATCTGCTTTTTCTCCGCGAAGGCAGACTCATGGCCCAGGAATTCGATGCGACTCGATTCGCGCTGTCAGGGGAAGCGACGCCTGTCGCCGAATCGGTCGCGTTCGTCTCAGTTGACGGCCGCGCAGCGTTCGACGTGTCGGAGACGGGGACGCTCGTCTATCGTGTGAATGGAATCCAGGCGGCGACGCAGCCGCACTGGATCGATCGCTCCGGAAACATCATCGGCGCGGTGGGCGAGCCCGGGGACTATCAGACAGCAAGTCTGTCGCCGGATCGCTCGCGGCTCGCAGTGGAGATGCACGACCTCCACACGGGCACCGGTGACCTCTGGATCATCGATCTGATTCGCGGCTCCACTTCACGTCTTACGTTTGACGGGTTGCACCACAACGAAGCGGTGTGGTCGCCGGATGGCAATGAGATTGTTTTTGCGTATCGCCCCGACGGCGGCCACTACCTTTACCGCAAGGCGGTCGGTGGGGACCGGCCGGACGAGGCGCTGTTGCCACCAGGGCCGGACAGGGTCCCGACCGATTGGTCACGGGACGGGCGATACATCCTGTATGAGGAGGGGCCCAACGCGCGGAGAGATCTGTGGGCTTTGCAGATGCCGGACCGCACCCCTCTTCCGCTGCTACAGTCGCAGTTCAACGAAACGGGCGGTCGATCGTCTCCGGACGGGCGATGGGTGGCGTACGTCTCGGACGAGACCGGGCGCCTGGAGGTGTATGTGCGGTCATTTCCCGGTATGACCGACCAAAGGAAGATCTCCGTCAACGGCGGCAAAGCGCCGCGTTGGAGTCGGGACGGCGCCGAGCTCTTCTTTGTCGGATTCGAAAACGCGGTGTATGCGGTCGCAGTCGCGCCCGGTGTCCGCTTCGAGAGCGGCACGCCGCGTCTCCTGTTCAAGACCGACATGCGCATGGGCCAAGCGGCGGGTAGCGGCGAGGCCACATGGACTTCGCAGGCTGACTTGTGGTTCGCGGTCGACGACCAGCGGTTCCTGATCGTTCCGAATCCCACCGGACCGTCGCCGCCCGCGCCGCCGCTCACCGTCGTCCGCGACTGGGCATCAGCGCTCAAGAGGAACGCACGCTGATAGCCGCTCGTCAATTCCGCCGAATTGGCTCGCAACATTGCGGTAAAGGGCAGCGATTCGACTCCTGCTTTGCCCCTTGAATGGCTCGCCGCTCACCGCGCACCCTTCCAACCGGCGGGACAGCGACGTTGCGTCCGCCCTACCGAGCGAGATCGATTTCCCGGCCGGTCGCCCATAATCGATGCGCGGCGGCGTCCGCCATTCCCCGGTGAAAGCCCCGCAACGCCGACATTCGCCGACATCCGCCGTCATTCGTGCCTCGCCTTCGGATCCCGCGCCGTTCACTGGCTTACAACATAAGACCCATTGAACGCACTTTCCGCCGCACTATCCGCCACTATCCGCGTGAACGTCGCTGGTCGTTTCGAAGACGGCGATCGCGCCGGGGGTCCCGACCCCAAGCTCGACGGAGCCTGTTGCAGATCGCTTACCTTAAGAGACCGTGCTCCTGCAAGAGCTTGAAATACTCACTCATCGAAAGGATGCGCAACCCTTCATAGGGCGAGAGTGAGAGGAGATCTGTGTCGTTCGTGACGAGGTAGTCCACGCTTGCGCTCAGGGCTGCTTGGAGAACTGGGTTGTCATCGGGATCGTCAGGCACCTGGTGCCGGGAGAGTGGCGGCGTCACAAGTTTCGCACGGCGGGCAACACGTCGCCGAGTGAGCACCGCGAAGCGCCGAGAGCAGTCGAGACGATCGACCATGACGCGTTCGACTTCGTCGAGCACATGGACGCTGGTAAAGATGTACCAAGAGGCCTTGGACGTCGCCTCGACCATCCGCTCTGCCGCATCACCGAGAACGGCTTCCGCCACATACACGTTGGTGTCGAAGAAGACCTTCATTCATTATGGCGCACAGCCCGCACAGCACGATCGATCGCCTCCTGATCGAGGCCTCGTTCTCGAGCCTTGCTTCTCGCCTGATCCGCCTCGTCCCGCCATTCTCGCTCTTCCTGCTGAGCGAGCAACTCGTCCAGCCGTTGCCGCTCTTCGGCAGGAAGCCGCAGAATCTGATCGAGGATTTCTTGAACCGTTGCCATCTGTTGAAGCACGTGTAGCCGCAGACATCCCTGGGCACATTCTAGCAAGCGCACTGGCCGGCGGCCGGTGGTAGCAGCGTCTCGGTGGGGGTATCGTCAGGGGTATTTCTAGGGACTATCCAAGGCGATATGCCAGCATTCATGCGGGTTTCAGGCTATCTTTCGAGTCCGGCCCGGAGAGCCATCTAAATCAAATACTTACAGAAGATTTCTCAGTCTTCACATGACCCTATAAAGCGCGTCGACGAGCCGGCGCAGGCCGGTCTTGGCCGGCCGCTGAAAGATACCCGCGGCTTCGGGCTCGGCGTAACGGGCCGGCCTAGCTCAGGCGGCTGCTTGCCAGTATGTGGTAATCACGTTCTCGACATCCTCGGGCCGTTCGCTGATCGCCTGCTCCCAGCTGATACCGCCATTGTCGGCCGAGAATTGATTCATCGCCTGGATCAGCTGCTCGACTTGGCTGCTCGAGAGCGTCGCACCGTCTTGGGCTTCGAGAATTTCGGTCTGGAAGGCATTATCCGTATACCACGATGTCACGGTGAGGGCGGACGTGCTGCCTGCGAGCCGTAATCTCGAGGTCGTCTCCCGTTCGGCTGAGAACGATACTCAGTGGGTCGACGCCGAGCTCGATCGTGTCCTCCGCACCTGCGGCATCGGTGACCGTGTCTTGGCCGTCGCCGGCGTTGAAGACATAGGTGTCGTTGCCGGCGCCGCCGATCAGAACGTCGGCATTGGCCGTGCCCGTCAGCGTGTCGTTACCGGCCCCGCCGTCGATCGCCGCGATGTTGAGCAGCGTCACTCCGCTCACGTCGATCGCGTTGTTGCCACCCGTGCCCGCGATCACGTCCGTGCCACCGACGCCGTCGATGATCTCGACACCGTTCGCCGACGAGAACTCGTCGAACCGGAACGTGTCGTCACCGTCTCCGCCTTGCGCCGTGTCCGTGCCCGCGCCGCCGTCGAGCAGGTAGTGTTTCAGCTCGACTACCTGCCGGTGCTCGCGACGTACCTGACGATGGCCGCGATCGCCGCGGCCCTGCTCATCCACGATTGGCGCACGAACGGCAAGCTCGGCTACACCTCGAAGATCGGCGCAGCGTACGTGTTCGGCCAGCAGTTGCTGCACGTACCGATCTCTAGCTCGAGTGCGTTCTCCGAGCTGACGCTGTTTTTGTCGAGCCTGATGTACTACCGCTGAGGTGCCGCTGGCGCGACTCGTCGAAGCGTGGACGCGCGCCGCGCTCTTGGAGAAACAAACAGCTGCAAACTCGAGGTCACAGATTGTGACCCCGGTGCGCGCGTGCACGACAGGGTGTCTCATGAGATGGTCACGCCACCACGTCACACCGGCCCGGCATGATGGACCGGAACGCTGGCCCCGCATAACCGGAATCCGCATCTTTGCAACGTAGATCCGAGCGACCTACAATCGTCGCGGGGGAAAAGACATGAATGCTAGGGCGGTTTGGACGACTACCGCGTCCATGTTGGCAATCGCGGTGTGGGCGCATCTCGCGGGATTGACACGCCCCGCCGAAGCGCAAAGCAACCCGACGGCCGAGTGGGCGCGACGCACCCCGTGGGGCGATCCCAACCTTCAGGGAGAGTGGACGAGCGAAGGGGAATTCGGCGTCCCGTTCGAGCGGCCGGCGGAATTCGGGACTCGCGAGTTCCTCACAGATGAGCAATACGCGAAGCGGCTGGCCGACGTGCAGGAACGCGACGAGCGCGATCTGAAGCCAGTCGACGTGTTCTCCGGCAAGGTCGATGCGCCGAACGCACCGATTCCGCATTGGCGCGAATACGAGACGAACTCGCGGCGCACTTCGCTCGTGATAGATCCGCCGAATGGGCGTCTGCCGCCGCGAAAGCCTGAGGCTGCGCCGCTACCGGTCCAACGGTGCGGCAGCCTGCAGCGTGGCGAGCCGTGCGACTCATACAAGGACTACGGGCTCGGCGTGCGGTGCATCGTCCACGGCGGCGGCTTTCCGGACGCGATGTTCCCGGCCGTCTACAACGCGAATTTTCGAATCGTTCAGGCTCCGGGTGTCGTTGCGATCACCTACGAGCTGATTCATGACACGCGTGTCATTCCGATCGATTCGTCGCCACAAGCGGAAGCGTCGCACGTGTCACCGGCCATTCGGATGTACATGGGCGACGCACGCGGCCACTGGGAAGGTACGACGCTCGTCGTTGAAACCACCAACCTCAAGGCCGCCACGCGCGGCGCTTCTCCGGACTTGCGCCTCATCGAGCGCTTCACGCGTGCATCAAACGACTTGATCCAGTACCAGGTCACGTTCGTCGATCCGGCCACGTGGACCGCCCCATGGACCGCCGCGCTCGACTTGAAGGCGCGGCCGGACGATGCCGGAGTGTTTGAGTACGCCTGCCACGAGGGCAACTATGGCATGCGCAACATGCTGTCCGCGGCGCGTTACCTCGAGCGAACGGCCGGTGAGGGAAAGCCCCGCTAGCTTGCGACGACCTCAAGTGTGATGCCGTAGTTGTCGCGAAAGCGGATCAGCGACGGCGCCACCGAGAGCACTTCGGCGCCGGCTGCTCGCAAAACTGGCGCGACCGCCGCGCTGTCGAACGGCGCCACCTTGACGCCGAAACGCACGAAGTGCGGCATCGCACCTTGGGCGACGGGCTCGAGGCCGATTCGCGTATCACGCGCGAGCTTGAACCAAACGCGCTCGGGAGCGGCGGTGTCGCTTGTTTCGAGGCCTTCGCCATACACGAAGCGGTAGTAGCGCAGGGCACGCTCGAGGTCGCTTACTGCGAGCAGCACGTGCTCCAGCCCGAGCGGAGCGAGCGCCCCGTCGTGCGTTACCTCGAGCGTGGACGGCACGGCCGCGGTCACAAGCCCCGCGGGCGGCTTGAAGAGCTGGAGTTCGAGACCGTCGGGATCAGGGATCATGCCGAAGCCGCCGCCGGGCTCAGGATATCCCGCAGCCGCGAGCTCCTTGCCGACGGCCGTTACGTCCGCCGATTCGGCGAGCGCGCAGTAATGCCCCACGGTGATCGGCCGGCCGTTGGCCGCACCGATGGCGATGTAGCCGACTTGCCGGTCGGGCGGCAGATCGCCGAGCAGCACGAAGTAGCGCTTCCCGCCGCGGAAGTCCTGCTCGTGCAGCGGCGATGAGAACACGCGTTTGTAGAAGCGTGCGGACTCGGCCGGATCGGGGACTACGATGTCGAGATGCTCTAGCCCGAGATTCTTGAGGGGCAGCGCGCGTGCCTGGCCGCGCGCCCGCGCGAGCGGCAGGACCGTCGCGCAGGCGCCGGCACAGAACGCGCCGAGCAATGTGCGTCGCCGAACACGCGAAGCTTCGATGGTCTCGCGATCGTCCTGCGCGTCTCTCATCGGCATCTCCGCCCGGGTGTCCGTGTGTTCGCAGCTCGATCTTAGAGCGATTTGACAGCGGCGGCGAGCACCGCAGCGCTATCGGCCGAGGGCTCCTACGACCGCAACGGCAACCAGGCGCACAACTGCAGCTACCTCCCGCACGTGCAAGGCGATCTCGCATTTTCGGGCCGGTGCCGCGCATAACCCGGCGGATCGACAAGCGGTGGAGCGCAGCGCAACGCTGGCCGCTCGCTCGGCATGGCCGCGCGTCCCTGCGATGGACGGTCTCACCGAGATTACGTCGCGCCGGCACGGACAGCGTTCCTCTGAATTCTTGGCGAAACGACTGGATTCGCCGCAGATACGACGAACGTCGGCACGCCGCGCCGAGCACGGCGGAGCTCGAGCGGCTGGTACGGCGGATCGCCGAGCGGATCGGCGGCTCGCTCAGCGCTCGGGGTTGATCATACGGGGCATCGAGAACGCGTATCTCGC
>DATCIQ010000529.1:0-10370 GCA_036507635.1 Gammaproteobacteria bacterium | reverse complement strand
TGGGGGCGGGCACAGACCTTGAAACCGAGCCGCGCAAACTCCACCTGAATCCGCTGCTGACCCCAAAGCGGATTGCTCGGCCACAAGTGCGGGGACGTGACGACACGTTACTCGGCTCCGGAGCTCGCCAAGGTCATCGAGTACGTGTGGCGATTGGTGGAGCAGAAGGGGATCGAACCCTCGACCTCCGCATTGCGAAAGCAACGCTCGGGTTGCAACTCGTTGATTTAACTAATGCCCGCGGAAGGCGCTCGCTGCTAGCTATCAGGACGGTCCATAACGGCGCATAACCGTGTCCCGCAAAAGTCCCGCAAGGCCGCTTCGCGGTCGAGTTCCAACAAACGTTGGCAGTGTTTAGACTAATGTGTAGAGGTTCACACAGATGGCTACCAATCTCTCTATCGATCCCAAGCTCATAGAGCGCGCGCAGAAGGTCAGCGGCGAGCGCACGAAAAAGGCAGCGGTCACCAAAGCGCTCCAAGAATTTGTCGCGCGCCGCGAGCAGAAGCACGTGGTCGAGTTGTTCGGCAAACTCGAATGGGATCCCAGCTACGATTACAAAGCGGAACGCTCGCGAGATTGAGCGTGCTCGTCGATACAAGCGTTGATTCCTGATCGATCCTCTCGGTTGCACATACGGCTAGTTCGCCTAGCGCCGGCCAATTGGACGCGCTAGGGCGAGAGCCTCGCTCCGCAGTTGTAAGCGTCGAGCGCCTGGCCCGGGATCGATATCCAGTATTTCTCAAGACGAACCGGCTCGGTGAACGTCGCGGGATCCATGACGACGATCTCGTAGTCGAGTCGCGCGCCGTCCGCGCTCGGCGTGAATCGCTCGACGATCTCGGCCTGCTCGCTCTGCGGGACATCCCACTTGAAGTTCGGCGAGCTCAAGTTCGTCGTCGTGACCACGAGCGCTTCTCCTTCCCAAGCACCGGTCGAGAAGCCGTGTGGCGAAGACGGCTCAGCCGGTCGATCGCCGGACCAATCCATGTGAACGCGTCGAACGACGTCGAACTCCTCGAGCCTCAGCAAGATGTCGTTCCCGTTCCGCTCGAAGGCGACGTCGTACGGCTGCTCCATGATCCACGGCATGCCCTTGGGCGTGCAGTCGTTGGCGAGCTTGCGGCTCCCCTCGACGCGATCGAAGCTTTCCACGACGCGCCGCGCCGCGTCGGTCAGGGGATAGTCGAGCGCAGTGAAGCCGGATCGCTCGTCATTGTCGGGGAAAAGAGTGACTGCGCTCGCAAACGTCGAGCTCCAAACGCGAAACAGCCCGAGCTCGGGGCGACTGGAATCGCCCTGCGTGATCTGCCAGGCATTCTGATCGCCGATTCCGCGATCGGAGAAACGGAGCGGAACGCTTGGCATCAGCTGAAGCTCACGACCGTCGGCGAGAAGCATGTTGGTCGGAGACATCTCGGGGCTGCCGCCGACGGCCGGATTACCTACCACTTTGACCCTATCGCCCGCCGCGACCACGCCTGCATCCACGCCCATCCGACGCAGTATGCCGGGCGACGCCGTCTCGAGCTTCCAATTCTGGATTTGTCCATCCGCGCCTTGCCCGCGCAGCACGAAACTAACGTGAGGGTTCTGCCAGCGCACGTCGACAATTTCGCCTTCGATCTCGATCGTCCTTTCACTGTCGAACTTCGCGAAGCTGTGATGAGCAAGTGCCGACGTCGGGACGGCGGCCACCACTATCAGCGCCAAAGGCCACAAAGCGCCCGCAGGAAGCGTTGCAGTCCGCGTTCGGTCAATCGTTCGAATCATCGGAATGGCCCTCCAAGCGTTTTTCTATACCGGCACCGCCTCGACGACGCTGACATCGGAATTCGTCGGAACTACGTTCGTCAGCCGGAAATCGGCTTTCTCGAGCAACTCGGCGTACTCGGACGCGGTTCTTTCCTGCCCCCCGGGTGCCACGAGCATGCTCATGTCCGCGATCTTCACGAGCATGCTGACATCTCCGTGCTGGGCCGTACCTCCCTCCGGAAGGACGATTTCGACGAGAAGCAGCTTCCCATCGTCGTTAACGGCGCACCGGCAATTTCCCAGGATCGTGAGGCACTCGTCTTCGTCCCAGTCGTGAATAATGTGTGAGAGGAGGTAGGCGTCGTGACGTTTTGGAACGGACTCGAAGAAGCTGCCGGACTCTATCGATATCCGATCCTGCAATCCATGATTCGCAATGAAGGTCGGCGCCTCGGCGACCACGTGCGACAGGTCGAACAGAATGCCGCGCGGTCGCGCGTATCGGCTGAGAATATGGACCAGCATGTTGCCCGTCGCGCCGCCAACGTCGACGATGCTCGTGAACCTCGAAAAGTCGTAGGCCGCGGCGACAGCCGGCGGCTCGCGCCCATGGACGCCCACCATCGTCTCGCTGAAGATCGATGCTTCCTCCGGATGCTCCGCGAGGTAGTCGAACAGCGGTTTGCCAAAGGCCTGCTCGAAACCGGTTTCGCCCGTCTTGAGCGAATGGAGAATGTGATCGTATGAGCGGCTCAAAATCGGTCCGGCTAAAGTCAGTATTGTTCCGTACGCCGAACCTGGTGCATCCCGTTTGAGAGCTTTCCCCAAAGGTGTGAGCTCGAACGTGTGTTTCGAAACCTCGGTGACAATGCCCATGCCGGCGAGCGCTCGCATGAAGCGGTAGAGTGAACGGGCGTGGAGCTTGAGCTCTTGAGCCAACTCTTCCGCGTTTCTTGCGCCACCCGCGAGTCTATCGGCGAGCTCCAACTGTGCTGCGGCGAGCAGCAGCTTGGATTCTATATAGGCAAGGCAGGTCTGAATGAGTTGGACGTGAGGGGGTAAAGCCCCGGATTGCGGTTGGTTTCCCACAGTGCCCTCGCTTCTGGAAACTATCGCTTCGTTGCCACGAGGAGATCCCGTGGTGCCTCCAACCGAACGATATCGACCACATCGAAGCCCGTCGCGTCGAGAAGAGACCGATACTCGTGCTCGGAACGCTCTCTCGCGCCCGCTCGCTGGCGACCAACATGATGAGATCTTTCACGTTTGTGAAGTTCGAGCCCGAAAAATCGGGATGCAACACCGACTCGCTGATCAAAAGGACGCCCTGTGCGGGTAAAGCGCCTGCACAATTGCGTAGAATCTTCCGGCACGCCGCGTCGCGTGAAGTACGGCGCGCGAGTGAGCTCTGTACGAACCGGCGTCGATTCATGACTACCCCTTTCGTCATGGCGTGAATGGCTACTCGGTATCGCATTCGAACGGACGGATTTCCGTCCCCGGGACCCAACTCCACGCGGAGTCCCAAACAGCAGGCTCGACCAGATTTCGCGGGTCCGTCACGGTGATTTCGTAGTCGAGCTCACTGCCATCTTCACTCACGGTAAAGCGCTCGATCATCTCCACCTCATTACTCATCGGAGTGCCCTCGTCGTCGAGGTAGGGAAAATCGACATGGGCTGTTCGGATGACGAGCGTGTCCGCCTCCCATTGACCTACCGAGTACCCGAGAGGACTGCTTGGAGCGTCTAAAGGAATATCGGTTGATAGCAGGTCGATGATTCGAGTCGCCTCCCATTCCTCGATTCTCACGCGAATCCGGTCCCCTTCATCGATGAACTCAATCGGATAGGGATTCAAGATCGCGTTCGGCATGCCGGGAGGAATGCACTGGAGAGCCAGCATATCGATCGACGGATCCCAGTCCGCACGCGCCGACTGCGCACGGGGTGTGTACACGAATGGCTTGCGCGGTGCGTACAGAGCGCCGAAGCTCCAAACGCGAAATATGCCGCGTCCTGGTTCGCTGTGCGTCGGGGCGTCGGCGGCAGCGCGCTGCGCGGTCCACCGAAGTGGAAATTCCAAGTCGGTCATGATCACTTCTTCGCCGCTTGGAAGGAGAACGTTTATCGCGAACAGCTCTCTCGAACCTCTCAGCGAGGGCCAACCCGCCATCCTAATGCGATCGCCGACGTTCAGCGACTCGCGGGTCAACCCTTGCCGCATGACGGCATCGATGGAGTCGCCCTCGAGCTTCCATTCCTGCTCCACGCCCTGCTCGTTCTCGACGAGCAGCGTCATGCCCATGTGAGGATTGCGCCAGCGTACTTCGGCAATGACGCCCTGTAGTTCTGCGAACGTATTCTGATCGTACGGCGTGACGGAGTGGTGAGCAGAGGCGCTCGAGCACAGCGTCAAGAGCATCGTAACTCTCAAGAATCGCCTTTGAGCAAGCGTGACTTGGGCTCCCGTCAGAACACAGACGGCAACGATGGCTCCGGCGTGCAGCGATGGATTTCGCATGGTGTCCCCGGTTCTTCTTGTTGTCGTGACACACGGAGTGTTCATCTCAGCCGCAGCTTACTGCGCACCTCGACGAACTCCGCTTGATCCAAAACGGGGTCGCGAAACACATTGTACACGAACTCGTCTTCGAGCCCGGACACTCTGTAGGCACTCGTCGCGGCCGCCTCCAAATGCGTGAGTGCGCGCGCGCGATCCCCAATGCCGAGAGCCGCCAAGGCCCATGTGATATCGCTGACGTGGAATCTGGTAGCGATGTCCTGCAGCCGCTCGAACTGCCTAGTTGCGGCCCCCGAGTCTCCGATGCGCCCGAAAACATACGCTTGCTTCGCGGCGACGAATGTCAAAGTGGTCGAGGCTGACCTCGTGCGGCTCGCTTCGAGCGCGTCGGAGAGCTCCGCATACTCGCGCGCGGCTTCCGCGTTGCCCCGAACCGCCTCGACGATCGCCAGATTCGAAATATGGTCGGGATTAACCGCGTCGATCACGAGCGAGTCATAGTATTTTTCGGCAGCCTCATCGAGCCGCCCGACCGAGAAAAATCGGAACGGCAACGTCGTGTGATTGGGGCTGAGCTCGGCCATGCGCCGCACCTGTTGCAGCGCCTGTTCCGGTCGGCCGAGAGCAACGTTCAACCGAGCGAAATCGTCGAGGATATCGATGTTGTTGGGATCGAGCTCCAAGGCACGTTCGAACGCTGCGAGCGCACGACTACCTTGGTTGCTCAGAAAATAGGTCATCCCAAGCGCCATGTACGCCAAGCCGTTGTTCGTGTCGATTCCGAGTGCCTGCTCGGCCGATCTGATCGCCGCCTGTTGCCAAGCCGCCGGCGTGCTCCGATCCGAGACCGGCTTCGGAGTCAGCATGTACATCGCATACTGAACGGCCTTGGCCGCATGCGCGGCCGAGAAGCGTGCATCGTGCTCGATGGCCTGATCCAAGAGCGCATGGAATTGTCGAACGTCCTCAGGGAGCAACCAGGGGTGCAGGTCGTAGTCCATCAGCGCCATCGCTTGCAGATATCGCGCCCAGGCTTCGGTCGAATCCGTCAGGGGCCTATCGATGCGCGCCTGCTCGGCAGGCGTAATTGTCACTTCGAGGCCTTGCGCGATACCCGTCGCGATGTCCGCCTGGACCGTGAAGATATCCGCGAATTCCTCTCGATACTCCGTGCCCCAGAGATTGGTGAGCGTGCCGGGGTCCACGAGCTGGACGGCGATGCGAATTTGGCCGCCGGCGTGTTGAAACGTCCCGACCAGTAGCGATTGCACACCAAGATCCGCTGCGATTTGCTCGAGCGGCGGCCGACTTTCCGCGTACTGCATGACGCCTTCGCGGCTGATCACGTTCAGATCTCTGATCTTCGTGAGTTGGCTGATGATCTCGGCGTGCATCCCGATCGCATACAGCGCGTTTTCGCGACTGGGACTCAAGTCTTCCAGCGGCAGGACGGCAACGGAGTCAGGCATCACCGGTCGCCGACTCGGCGGCTCGCCGACTGGGTCGTCGATTACCACGAAGGAGATTGCGAGCACAAGGAGCCCCGCTGCGACGACCGCGCCACCGAGCCACCACCCACGGCCGGCCCTGCGCGGATGGGGTACCTCGGCGCGAACCAGGCCCTCGGACGTCGAGTTCACATGCATGGATTCGGCAGTCATCGACTCGGGCTCGAGCTGCTCGACCGGGACCGTCAGGCGATAGCCGCGCTTCGGAATCGTCTCGATATAGCGTGTACCGTCCCCCTCATCCTCGAGCGCATGGCGAAGCTGATTCACCGCCAGGTACACGGAGCCGTCGCCGACTACGACGCCCCGCCAGACGGAGGCGATCAGCTCATCGACCGAGACCACCTCCCCGGCGCGTCGAGCGAGATAGGCCAACACGTCCATAGCCCGCGGCTCGATCTTGAGCGACTGCTCCCCGCGCTCGAGCAGGTTCAAGGCCGGGCTTACTGTCCACTGGCCGATTTTTATTCTTGTTCCCGCCGATTGACTCACGGTCGCCCCCGTCGGCCGAAGCGGCTCGCCCTTAAGACTTTAATCCGAACTCTTAAGGAAACGCTAAGAGAAGAATAACGCTTTCCTGAAGCGAACGTTTCCGGCCGATTGTAGCGTTGTCTCCAGTGGCGCGCTGACACGCCCGGAGGCTCGAACCTTTGGAGAAAGACGATGGTTAAACAACACAACCGTGGCTTCCATTATTCGCGCCGAGCACTTCTGCACCACGGCCTAGTGTTGGGCGGCGCCATGATCGCGGCCGGGTACAACGGCCGCACCTTCGGACAGTTCGCAGGCGCCGACGGACCTTTCGTGCCGACACCTGGCCAAGGCTTGGGGCCGGCCTATCCGGTGCGGAAGCCCGCCGATCAGGACGCGGATCTCACCTCGATCAAGGGCCGCCCGGGGCGTGCCGCAGGGGACATCATCGAGGTGACCGGAAAAGTCATGACGCCGGCCGGAGACCCGGTGCCCGGCGCCCGGATCGAGCTCTGGCAAGCAAACGCGTACGGCCGCTATACGCATCCCGCGGACCTCAATCCCGCGCCTCTCGATCCGAACTTCGAGGGCTACGCGCTACTCACGGCCGACGCGGAGGGCCGCTATCGCTTCAAGACGATCAAACCCGGCGCGTATCCGGCCAACGGCCCGTTGCTCAGGCCGCCGCATATTCACTTCGACATTGCAGGCGCCCGCACGCGTCTCGTGACGCAGATGTATTTCCCGGGCGAGCCGGACAATGAAACGGACGACGCCTTCAATGCCGTCCCCGAGGAACAGCGGCACCTGGTGCTCGCCACCGCTGCGCCGTCGACGCCGGACCTCGAGCCCGGCGTGCAGCTCATGAAATGGGATATCGTCTTAGCCGCCGGCTGACCGCTGCGTCCGTTCGACTCGGCGGCGTGTGATTTCCCAATACGAACCAGCCGCGCCGGGCGAGACGCTGCGCCTCACCCCAACAGCCGCTTCTTTTTGAGCAACCTTTCGAGCGACATGAGCCAGCTCTCGTAGTAGCTACGGCTCGGATGCTGCGGATCGCCGCGCTCGGCTTCCCCGACTGACTCGATGAGCTGTTGCTGGAACTCTTTCCATTCGAACAGGCCCCGCTCGGCCAAGCTCACCGCCAGCGCAAACGCGCGCCGCTCCCAATCGTCGTGAAATACGAGCTCGCCGCTCTTGCGCGGCAGAGGGGTATCGCCCATCTCCGCGACGTCGGGCCGCGCAGAGCGCTCTTTGCTCATGGCGGCGAGACTCTGGTCACGCCGATCATCGCATCGCGATCCACCATTGCAGCGAGCTCCGCTTCGCTCACGTGATCGGTGCCGGCCGGCCGCTCCGGTAGCACCAGATAACGAACCTCCGCGCTACTGTCCCAAACGCGCACCTCGATGTCGTCGTCGAGCGCGGTGCCGAACTCGCGGAGCACGCCGCGGGGATCGATCACGATTCGCGAGCGATAAGCCGCGTCCTTGTACCAAGCGGGCGGGAGACCGAGCACGGGCCACGGGTAACAGGAGCACAGCGTGCATACAACTACGTTGTGGGTTTTCGGCGTGTTCTCGACAACGACCATGTGCTCGCCTTGCAAGCCGCCGAAACCGAGCTCGGCGATGGCGCCGGTCGCATCCTCGAGTAGCCGACGTTTGTAGTCCGGATCGACCCAGGCGCGCGCGACGACCTTGGCGCCGTTCATGGGGCCTAAGTCGTGCTCGTAAATCTCGATGAGCTTGTCCAGTGCGTCCTTGGCCACGAGGCCTTTCGCAATCAACAGCGACTCGAGCTTGTTGACGCGCTCGGTAAGCTCCTTGTTGCGGTCGCCGGTGCGCTCGCTGCGGTGATAGGGGCTCGGCGGCGCGCCGTGGGGATGGTCGTGATCGTGCTCGTGGTCGCTCATGTTCGTGGTCTCGATGTTGCGGGCGCCAAATAGTCCTCCCAAAGATCGATATAGACGCAGTCGCGTCGCTCCACATTGTCGCCCCAGAGCTCTCTCGCATCGAACCTCACGGTGTATAGAGGTTGGGCATTCTCTCCTCGATCGTGCGCGGCGGTGTCCGGGAAGACATGCGAGCCATGGCGAGCCGCGACGACGCCCACCTTGCCCCGAACGTACCGCGGGAGCCGCGTGTGCCCCGCAACTTCGATATTGCGCGCTCGCACTCTGTCGCCGACTGCGAAAGCCGGATCGGCTCCGGCATCGTCCCGAGTCGCCGGCATACCGTGACGTACGAGGCCCTCGATCGCTTCCGCGTTCGGTGCCCGAAACGGCGTCGGCTTGATCCCCACGAGCCGGCCCGTCTCGATCTCTTGCTCCGTCACATAGCCGAGATCTTTCGCCATGGTGACGAGTGCCGCGAGCCAGTGCTCGTAATAGGTAGTGGTCAGATACTCGACCGGATCCATGCGTTCGATCGCGTGCCGGGCACGGTCGACCGGCCCGAGAAACGCGAGCGCCGCGAGGTTCATGCCGAAAACTCGTCGCTCCCAATCCGCGTGGAATATCGGCTCGCCTTCCTCACGGCGCACCGGGCCGAAGCAGGTCATCCCACCCAAATCGTGTATCCCGTTCAACCTCGTCGACCTCCAAAGGGGAATTTTGCGGCCGGCGTCGTGTCGTGCCTTGCGGGATCAGCGACGGCGCCAGGAATGCTCATAGTTGTATTACCTTCGCGATCAGCGCGCCATTCTAACCGAGGCGGCGTCGCACGCAGCCGCCCTCGACTGCTCAAGCCCGCACGGCTTCGACCACGGATAGGGGTGAAGCGGTCGGCACCACGCGCGTCAGCCGGAACCCGGCTGCGGCGAAAAGATCAGCGAACTCCTGCTGCGTGCGCTCCTTGCCACCGGGCAGAGCCAGCATCTCGATGTCGATGAACTTGCCGAGGTCCGGCTCGGGCCCCGCCGGGATCACCGATTCCAGCAGCACCACGTGACCGTTCTTGTCGCCCATGGCAAGGGCGATGTTCTTCAGGATCAGGAGCGCGCGCTCGTCGTCCCAGTCATGGATGATGTGCTTCATCACGTAGGCATCGCCCCCTGCTGGCACCGCCTTGAAGAAGTCACAAACCACGGCTTCACAGCGTTGCTGCAAGCCCGCCGCGCGGATACGCGGGAGGCCGCCCTGCACTACATGGCCCACTTCGGCCAGGATGCCTTTGGAGTTCGGGCAGGCCTGCAGGATTGCCATCAGCACTTCGCCATGCCCGCCTGCCACGTCGACGATGGTGCCGTAGCCGGAAAAATCGTAGGCCTGCAGTGCTGCGCCGATGACGGGCGCACTGAGGGCGGTCATCGCATCGTTGAAGATTTCGGAATACGCCGGGTTGCCCGCCAGATACTCGAACAGCGGCATCCCGAACACCTTGTCCACCGCCGGCCGACCACTCTGCACCGAAGACAGCAGTTCAGCATAGGTGCGGAAGTGGAAGGGGTCGGGCCAAAACAGCGCGATGCCGTGGAGGGAACCGGGCTGGTCCCTGCGCAGAACCTGGGCTGAGGCGTTCAGGCCGATCCGCCGAGATGCGCGCTCCTCGAAAATGCCCAGGCTGACCAGGAGACGCAGCACCCGGTACAGGGCATCTTCCCTGCTCCCGGTGGCGGCGGCCAGCTCGGCCACGGATTTGCTGCCCCCCGCCAGCAAGTCGGCGATGTTGAGACGAACTGCTACATAGAGTGCCGCAGAGGCGATATAGCCGGAGGCGACCTGCAGGATGTGCTGTTGGGGGTTCATGGCATCCTCTCCGATTAATGCAAGGCGCCTTATCCGGACCGCAAGTTCGGGCGTTGTCGATCAAGCGAGCCGTGTTGAAGGGATCGCCGTCTGACTGGACATACTCACGCCCTCAATACAGCGTCGTGGCACCGTCTTTCACGGCTTCCTCGTAGAGCTCTTCCGGCGTCATCTTGAGTTTCGCGTGCGCGATCATCCCCTCGGCGATTCCGGCGGTCCCGCTGGCGTCGGGCCAGAACTCGGGCTCCCACAGCCCCGCGCGGATGACGCACTTCGGGCAGTGGATCAGCACTCGTTCGACGCGAACCACGAACGCGAAATCGGGAGTTTTCCCCTTGAGCGCCATGCTTTCCCGGAGAGCGAGG
>DATCIQ010000528.1:0-9777 GCA_036507635.1 Gammaproteobacteria bacterium | reverse complement strand
AAGAATCGCGAGCGAAGCTCGCTCCTACAGAAGACCGATGCCTAACGCGCTGAGCCGGGAAACGAGCCCATATCTCCTGCAGCACGCGGATAACCCCGTGGATTGGCATCCATGGAACGCCGCGGCGCTCGAGCTCGCGCGCTCGACGGACAAGCCCGTTTTGCTTTCGGTCGGTTACTCGGCCTGCCATTGGTGTCACGTCATGGCGCACGAGTCGTTCGAGGATGCGGAGACGGCGGCGCTCATGAACGCGCTCTTCGTCAACATCAAGGTCGACCGCGAGGAACGTCCCGATCTCGATCGCATTTATCAGCTCGCGCAGCAGATGTTCACGGGCCGCGCGGGCGGTTGGCCGTTGACGATGTTCTTGACCCCCGACGATCACATGCCGATTTTCGCGGGCACGTACTTCCCGAAGAGCGCCAATTACGGCATGCCGGCGTTTCGGGACGTGCTCGTACGTGTCGAAGCCTACTATCGAGCGCAACGCGACGAGATTCGCCGCAACGGCCAGTCTCTTGTCGATGCGCTGCGCACTCTCGACGTCGCGGCCGCCGATCACGCCGCGCCACTGACGCGCGAGCCGCTCGCGCTCGCTCGCCAGACGCTCGGCGAAACTTTCGACGCACGGCACGGCGGCTTCGGGGAGGCGCCGAAGTTTCCGCATTCGAGCAATCTCGATTTCCTGCTCGGCCGATGGCAGCAGAGCCGCGCCGGTGGCGAGGATTCCGGCGCCGGGCACATGGCGACGTTCACGTTGACGAGGATGGCATTGAGCGGCCTTTACGATCACTTGGGCGGCGGGTTCTTTCGCTATTGTGTCGATCGCGAGTGGCGCATCCCGCACTTCGAGAAAATGCTCTACGACAATGCCGCGCTGCTTGCAACCTACAGCGATGCATATGCCGCGACCGGTGACGCTCTCTACGCGGACGTCGCGAGCGCCACCGCCGATTGGGCGATGCGCGACATGCAGGATGCGCGCGGCGGCATTTACGCGACGCTCGATGCGGATTCGGAGGGTCACGAAGGCAAGTTCTACGTTTGGACGCCTGCGGATTTCGATGCTTTGCTCGACGCCGACGAGGCGGCGGTCGCCAAGCGCCGCTACGGGCTCACATTACCGCCGAATTTCGAAGGTAAAGCCTGGCATCTGCGCGTCGCCGGCGAGGTCGACGTCGCGGGGCCGGACGCGGGCCGGCTGTCGAGCGCACGCGCGAAACTGCTGGCCGCGCGCGAACGCCGTGTGTGGCCCGGCCGCGACGAGAAGCTGCTCGTCGCGTGGAACGGCCTCATGATCTCAGGGCTCGCGAAGGCGGCACGTATCTTGCGTCGCCCGGACCTCGCGGCGGCGGCGACGCGCGCCGTCGATTTCATCCGCGCCGAGCTCTGGCGGGAGGGCCGCCTCAAAGCCGTGTACAAGGACGGGCGCGCACGCTTCGACGCTTATCTCGATGATCACGCCTTTCTCGCCGCAGGGCTCGTCGAGCTCTTGCAGTGCCGTTGGCGCTCCGCGGATCTCGCATTCGCGCAAGAGCTTCTCGAGGTCCTACTCGGCCACTTCGCCGATGCGCGCGGCGGATTCTTTTTTACGGCCGACGACCACGAGCCGCTCATTCACCGGCCGAAGCCGCTGGCCGACGAAGCCGTTCCTTCGGGCAACGCGGTCGCCGCGGGCGTGCTCGCGGACGTCGGCCATCTGCTCGGCGAGCCGCGTTATCTCGATGCCGCGACGGCGACGCTGCGCGCCGCCTGGCCGTCGATCGAGCGTTACCCGCATGCTCACGCCACGTTCTTGCGCGCGCTCGAGCGGCAACTCAAGCCGCCCGAGCTCGTGATCTTGCGCGGCGCCAGCGCCGAGCTCGGCGTGTGGCAGACGGCCGCGCAAACGGGTTATCACGCACAGCGGCTCGTGTTCGCGATTCCGCACGATGCAGGCGATCTCCCCGGATTGCTCGCGGCGCGCCGTGCGACCTCGAGCACCGTCGCGTACGTGTGCCGCGGCACGGAGTGCCGCGCGCCGGTCACGCGTCTCGATGAGCTCACGGCCGCGCTCGCAACTGCCGCGCCCGGCGGCAATTCCGGCCGACACGCTTAACGCGGATCGGGAACGATCTCGATGGGCTCTTGCAGCAGCCCCGGAGCGAAGGGCGGGACGCCTTCCCAGTGGGGCATGGGATCGACGACGAGGTTGCCGGAGCGATCCACGGCAACCGAATATGCCAACGCGTCGCGACAAGAGACGCGCCATCCCGCGAGCTCATCACCGCTCTGCCGAGCGTCGATGAGGTCCTCGCACACGTAGCCGGCGTCGCGAATCGCGACCAACAACGTCGTGTTTCTGAAGGTCGGTGACGCGCCGTTGAGCTCGGCTTGCCGCGCCCGCGCGATTTCGTCGGCATGGCGCGAGGGCGGCGATGGTTCCCCCACGCCCGTGTTGTCCTCTTGCACGGCTGCCGCGGCCACCGGCGGCGACTGCGCCGCGGCACGCTCGCCTTGCTCGAGCGCCGGCCCACGAAACACCGCGACACCCGCGGCCGCCACGAGAAGGACGGCGACGCTCCCCGCCCACGTCCTGATCCTGCCCCTGGCGGACGTGCGCATGCGTGCCAATCTCAGGGCGCTGCGCAGCTCCAATTGGCCGCATCGGCAAGGTTGCCGCTGCCGTCGTACTGCGCATACCGTGGGTACGGACAGAGCGGCCGCGTGAGCCCCGACTCCACGTTCGTCCCCATCATTTGCTCGGGCGCCACGCGCTGCTCGCGCCACTGCTCGAGCGCCGTCAGCGTATCGAACGTGTTCGGACCGTCGCCGCCGCCGCAGTGCCCCATGCCGGGCACCATGAACAAGCGCAGCCAATCATCCTGCATCCCGCCCATTTCCTCGAGCACGCTCTCGTAATAGAGCACGGTGTTCTCCGGCGTGATGCCCGTATCACGCCACCCCGCGTACAAAAGTAGCTTGCCGCCGTGGCCCTCGAAGCCGCGCAGATCCGGGTTCACAGCATCGACCCAGCCTACGGCTGCGTCGATGACCGGCATGTCGCGGTCGAGATCGAAGTTGTGCCAATCATAGTCGGCATCCTGGAACCCGAGGATGCGGATCGTGTCGAACGCGAACGATCCCGGCCCCTCTTGCGAGCTTTGCAGCGCCGGTAACGGGTTGCCGAGGGCCTGACCGGAGAAGATGAGCTCGCCGCGGCTGTTCTTCTCACCGCCGTAGAACGTCTCGACGGTGCGAAGCTCCGCTTCGCTCAAGCAGACGCCGTCGCCGGAGGCTCCGCAGGCCAACGACGAAAAATCGAACGAGCATTGGCGCGGATTGTTCAAGAACCCTTCGCCGAGCGTGTCGCATTGGCGCATCACGGCGTCGTTGACGAGCCGTGCTTTCTCTTCCGAGATCGCCTCGTCGGGATGACGCGCGAGACGGATGCCGCGATACGCCCCGACGGTATGCATGTGGATGTGACGGTTCGCGAGCGCGCCCGCGATAATGCCGTCGAAATCGCTCGCGTAGCGTTGCGCGGCCATGACCGCCTGCCGGCCGCCCGTCGAGCAGCCTTTGAAGTAAGCGTACTCGAGCGGCGGCGCGTAGAACGCGTCGATGACGCGCTTCGCCTTGACCGTCATGTCGTGAACGGCGCGATAGGCGAAATCGACGATCTTTTCGGGGTGCCCGAGCGCGAACATTCCCGCCGGGCCGTCGGCGGCCGAGTGGCCCGTGTCCGTCGCGGCCGTCGCGTAGCCACGGCGGAGCGCCCCCAGCATGTCGGCGTAGCCCTGCTGAACGGCGCCCGCCCAGCCGCCGTTGCCGGTGGCGAGAAATTTACCGTTCCACCCCTCGGTCGGCAGCCACAGCTCGACGTTGATGTTCGAGTCGCTCGTCGGCGTCAGCACCATCGTCACGCGGCAGTGGGCGGGAATGGGCTCGGGCGGCCGATTCGTGCCGGCGCGGGGGCCGAACTGCGGGAGCGTGATGAGACCTGCGTCGACTGACGTCGCTGCCGTGATCGTTGCACCGCGAATGGAAAGCTCGCGAAGACTTTCGCACGGCATGTTCATGACGCCTGCGGCGAGCTGCGCGGCGGCCAGGGTGATTATCATGGTTTTCTCCTCGCGTTCCGCTCAAGATGCGCCGTCGTCCGGGCACCGGTGCCCTCAACTTATACTACGTATCGCGCACGCCACAAAGGGCCGCCGACCTCTCGGCGCCTTTCCCGCTTGACCGACCGCGAGCCGGTCCTTAGCGTAACGCTCCATGCCGAATCACCCGGACGGGCGCGCATGGGTGGTCTTAGCCGCTGCGTCGCTGCTGTCGCAAACCGCGCACGCGCAACCAACGCAAGCGCTGGAGCCCCTCGATACCTCGGGACGCATCACGTATTTCATCGGCGAGGGCACGCGACGCTCGCGTTATCAAATCTCCGACGGCGAGCTCGCGCTTTGGGCGCTCGAAGCCTGGGAGCGCGGCGCGGCCGGAGCGTTCCGTCTCGAGCCCGGCCCGGAAGCGAACGCGCTGCTGCGCGTGTATTTCGTACCGGCGAGCTATGGTCAGTACGGGGAAATGCGCGCGACGCTCGTCGACGGCCGCCGCGGCGCGACCGTGTTCGTGCGGCCGGACACGGATGCGCTCGATGCAGAAGTCGCGACGCTCGCGCGGGACGATCCTCTATGGCGCGATGTCGTCGTCTATCTGACGTGCCTGCACGAGCTCGGCCACGCGCTCGGCCTGCGCCATACGGCAGATTTCGAAGACATCATGTACTCGTTTCAGTTCGGCGGCGATATTCCCGCGTTCTTCGGCCGCTACCGCGAGCAGGTGGCGACGCGCGAGAACATTGCGCGTCTCAATGGATTTTCGCCGGGCGACTTGGCACAGCTCGCAGGGCTCTACGCACGCGAGCGCGAGCCCTAGGCCCTCGCGACAGAGCTCAGTCCGCGAGCCTCTCCCCACCCCACGGACAGTAGCTCCACGTGACATGTGCGGGTCGCCCGTCCGGGCACTGTCGCGGCACGAACAGCGCATCGAGGGGCAACTCGATGCTCGTCCCCACTCCCGACGCCGATCCGTCGGCAAGGCTCACCTGGATCTCGCCGAGCTCATACGGCGATGTGACCCGATTGCCGCCCCTCACGTCGGATAGCACGAAAAAATGAAAATTTTCACCCATGTTGCCCATCGCGGCCGCGAGCACCGGGCGCAACACACCGATGATTACCTCGAGATCCGCGTCGATATCCGTCAAAGGCATCAGACGACTCGGTTTCGCGCCGCCTGCCGGCGCGTAGGTGATCGACAGGCCGTCCGCGACTCGATCGCGATCGAAAAAGCGGAACGCCCCGAGAGACGAGATGTCCGCCTGCACGACCGCGAGCATCGAATAGGGCCTGAGCACGCGCAGGATCTCGTCGGCATCCGCCTCGGGGACCGACGCATCTTGCGCGAACGTGGCTTCCCAGAACTCCACGGGTATCCACCAAATGAAATGGAGGCTATCCGCATCCGATACCACACGTTGCCCTTGCGAGCTCAAAGCATCGGTCGAGACGGCATCGAGCGCCTTGCGCTCGGACGCCTCGAGCGGGCTCGCCGCGACGAGGCACGTAAGGCAAACGAAAGCCACGAATTTGAGCTGCATCGGAACCCCGCATAAGGTCGGCCCGGACCCGGGACCATCGATGCATCAAGAATAGCGAGATGCGGGCGCGCAACCATTGACGCAGCGCACATTTTCAGGTCAATAGGCGGTCGCATCGTCACCCGTTGCAACGGTGATGCTGCTCCCGCCCGATCCGCGAAATTGCACGGGCACGGACTCGATGATTCCGCCCGCGTTCCGCTGCACGACGAAGTGCAGATGCGGCCCCGTGCTGAAGCCGGTGTTGCCCGAGTCCGCGAGATGCTGTCCACGCGTCACGCGCGCTCCGGGGGCGACGCGAATCGAATTCCAATTGAGGTGCGCATACAACGCCATCGTTCCATCGTCGTGCAGGATACGCACGATGTTCGCGCGCGGGCCGTCCGCGGCGAGATCGACGCCGGACTCGAAGTAGTCGCTCGCCACCTCGATGACGATGCCGGCGCGCGCCGAATATACGCCCGTTCCCACCGGCATCACGAAATCCAGCGCGTCGCGGTTCGCCGCATCCGTGTGCGTGATCGTCTCCGGGTACGCTTGCGAGACCGGGAAGCTGCTGGCAAGCGCATAAGGAAGGCGATAGGGCTCCTCGGGCGCATGCTTTGCGCCCGGATGGCCGTGGATGTATTGAAAGCGGTACTCGACGCTCATGGCGTCCGTGTCGCGCGCGCGCTCGAGGCGGAGCAACTCCGTCACGCTGCGCGGCTCGAGAATCCGATTGCCGCGCGTCGGCACGTGCGCGCCGAGATTGTGCATCGCCGTGAGCTCGAAGGCGATCTGCACGGGGCCATGGTAGGGGTTTCGCGCCATGAGCATGAGCGAGCCGTCGGGCCGGAAGTCTTCCATGAGCGCCACATCGGCCGGCCGCTCACCGGCCACGAGCGGCAGCTCCTCGAACGCAATCGCGGCATCGGGTCGACGGTCGCTATACACCCAGGCGCCGTTCGCGTCGCGGTACTTGTACAGGCTTTGTGCCGGCGCAGGCGCCGAGGAAAGCCAAATCGCGAGCGCAGCCGCCGCGACGATCGCAATAACGCCTTTGTCAGTCGACTTCGTCGACATCGTCGACATCGGCTTGTCCCGACCAGCGGCGGCGCAGATGCGACCACGACATGCCCGCCGTGAGGACGGCCGCGAACAACGTCAACACGACCCAGGTCAGCACGTCGCTATTCGCCGGATTGATGAGGCCGTAGCGGATGATGATCCAAAGAATCGAGCCGGCGAGCGCGAGCGCCAGGACGATTCCGATGGGGCCGAGCGCCCGTGCCGTCGCGCGCACGAACACGACCCAGGCGATCAAGAGCGCCAAGCCGACGAAGAGAACCACGGGCATCATGTCGGACCATTGGTTCACAGCCCAGCGATAGAAATTGACGGAGCTGGGATTCCAAGTCAGGCACACGAGCGCGAAGGCAAACAAGAAGCGAATGCCGATGCCGGCGAGCGATATGGGCCTCACCGCACACCTCCCGACCCCAGGGTCAATTCAGCGATGACCTCTGCCAATCGTAATCCTCGCGGCGCAACTCGTAGCTCGGCCAGTAATTGTTATCGAGCTTGAGCGTGATGACCTCGGGAACGTTGTTCCAGCTCACGGTATTGAGACGCACCGACTCGCCGTGGGCGAGACCGCGCACGGCCGCGACGAACATGTCGAGGTCGGGCGTCGGATGCCCGTCGACTGCGACAATGCGGCGGCCGGCGAACAATCCAGAGCGGCTTGCCGGCGAGCCGAAATTGAAATACGAAACGTAGACGCCGCCCAAATCGAGGCCGCGTTGCGCCGCGAGCTCGCGATGCGGCGCCTGCACGAGCGCACCGGCCCACAGCACCGCGCGGTCAATGCCTATGCCGTCGAGCGCAACGGTCGCCAACTTCGCCGTGATCTCTTCGCCGTCACGGAAGAGGACGACTTCGACGTCGGGGGCCTGCGTCGCGCGCTCCACCTCGCGGAACGTGCCGGCCACGGCACCGTCGATGCTGAGCAAGATATCGCCGGACCGAAATACGGTCTCGGCCGGTGTGCCCGCGACCGTGCTCGAAACCGAAAGAACCTCGCGGCGCGATGGGTCGTGATCCTCGTAGCGCTTGACCCAGCTCTCGGGCAGGTTGAGCTTGCGCGCCGTGGCGAGCGGCATCGGCAGCCACTCGACCTCGAGCGAGCGCAACGGCTCGTCGGCGCGCAGATGCTCGATCATGTCGACGAGGAGATCGGCGGGTATGCCCATGTTGACTTGGGTGAGATCGCGCCCAGTCTGGTAAGCGAAGCTCGCCCACATGGCAACGACACGCCCCTCTCCGTCGACGATCACGCCGTCGAAATCGGTCGGGCCGTTCACCAACGTCACGGCCTCGAGATTCGTGTCGCGGAAACGCAGCGTCCGCGACAGCGGGAAATTCGCGTGAGTAACGGACGCCACTTCCGCCGACTGCGCCATGAGCTTGTGATCCGGCGACAGGCCGACGACGGAGACTTTGCGCCCGGGCGCCAACGGCGCGACGTCGAAGCGGGCGCTCTCGACCGGCGTGTCGCCGATGAGTCGCGGGTCGTAGGAAACCACCGCGAGATTGTGCAGCGGGTGAACGTACTCGACGCGGCCCGGAATCTCGAGCGAGCCCGCGAACGTGACGCGCACGTCGCCGATCGCGACCGGCACGGTGTTGCGGTCGACGACGATCCAGCCGCGCTCGGCGTCCGCGATCAATCCCGTGCCGTAGTAATAGCGATCGGATACGCCCGACACCGTGTACGGCATGCTGAAGTTGACGAGCACGAGCGACGGCCTGATCCGTTGCACGTGCCGTCCCCCTTCGAGAGGGAAAGTCGTCTCCTGCACGGCGACCTCCGCAACGGCGGGGCTCAATGCCAACGGTTCGCACGGCCATTCGCCGGTGGCATCGTCGCGACGACAACGCGTGCTCGGGAACCAATCGCGATCGTTGACGATGATGCGTTGTCTTTCGCTCTGCGGCTCATCGAACGTGACGAAACGCACGCTGACCTGTGCGCCTTGCGGAATGCTTTCGAGCACGCGCTGCATGTCGTCGAGGTCGGCGAGCGCTTGGCCGGCGATGTCCGTGATCAGGCTGGCGCGAGGGATCGCCGCGGTGCCGAACACATAGCCCGGATTGGCGACGTACACGCCTTGGACCGGGCGATAGAAATGCCGCGCCTGCTGATACGACAGATCGTGAAAAACGCCGTCGCCGTACTCGATGTACTCGCTCGGCGTGATCGCGTGCAGATCGTCGACGACGATCTCGTGCTCGATCTGCTCTCCGCCGCGCTCGACGACGACGGAAAACGGATTGCCGACGTGCATGTCGAGCAGGGCTGCGAGCGGCACGAATTCCGAGATCAATTGATCCTCGACCTTGACGAGGATGTCGCCGGGACGCAGCTTACTCGCGGCGGCCGAGCCCGGAATCACCTGCTCGACGACGAGCAGCCCCGTTTGGCGCGGGTAAGCTTCGCGCATCGCGGCTTCCGTGTCGCGATTCAAGCCGAGCCTGCGCAGCTCCGCGTAGGGCTTGTGGACGAACTCCGTGAGCAGTGTGCCGCGCTTGACGGCCTCACCCGCTTGAATCGCCGCGAGGGCGACGCGGACGCGGTCGAGCGGCAGGAAAAAGCTCGACGCCGCCTGCGTATTGGCGCCGGCATTGAGCGCCACGACGCGGCCCTCGATGTCGATGACGGGCGAGCCCGACGAGCCGCCCGAGGTGCTCGATGCGGCCTGGAGATAGAACGTATTGAAGTCGTTGTAGTTGCCGCGGCCGTAGTTGGGCGCCTGACGGTCGAGGCGCGCGATAGTGCCCGCGAGAATCGACAGTTGCTCGCCGGCATCGTTGCCGACGACGCGAATGTCGCGCCCGATTTGGGCCGCTTCCGGCACGAGCGGCAGCTCGGCGGGGACGATGAATTGCAACTCGTCGACGTCGTAGTGGAAGAAACCGAAATCATGGATGGGATCGCGGTAGACGGGCACGAGATCCACTTCCTCTTGATTCAGGAAGACGGCCTGCGCGCGCACGGGACCCGGCGTCACGACGTGTCGATTGGTGAGAATCAGCCCGCGCTCGGCGTCGACGACGAAGCCGGTCGCCTGCGTCGACTGGTTGCGCTCCGTATCGAAAGC
>DATCIQ010000527.1:0-3012 GCA_036507635.1 Gammaproteobacteria bacterium | reverse complement strand
ATTCGCGAGCGAAGCTCGCTCCTACACAAGAGGGGGTCGCGCCCACAAAAGAGAGGAATCGCGAGCGAAGCTCGCTCCTACCTACGCGGCGCCGGCTTTGAATTTGAGCGCCGGCTTTGAAGCCGGTGCCGTGCGCGATGCTTCCGTTTCGTACGCACGCGATATCTCTTCGAGGAAGAGCTGCGGCAGCTCGCCCGGGTGCTGCTGCGCGACGACCTGGTACAGGTCCTTGTAGAGATCCCAATACTTGAGCTTGCTGGCCGCCCCGAGCAGGCCGTGGCGGCCGTTCGAGAACTTCTCCTCGAGCGGCTCGGGATCGAGGCGCGCGATGTAGTCGCTGACGGCCATTTGCATCGCTTTCATGAGCACTTGTTGGTGGCGCTTGAGGTCGCCGAACGCCTCGCGCACGGATTCGACGGCATTCAAGTACTGCTCGGATTCGCGGAAGAACAGGTTATTGAGCAATTCGTCGACGCCGGCGGAAAACTTCAGCGAATTGTTGTCGAGCGGTTGAATCGTCGTGTTGGATTGGCGCAAGGCCGTCTTCTGCGCGGCGCGCAGGTGCAGATTCTCCGTGAGACCGACGACCATCTCGCGCGTGAGCTGACCGAGCCGCTGCAGCATCTCCTCGGACTGGCGCTCGTCGAGCGCGCGCGGCTGCATGCCGGCCGCGCGAAAGAAAGCATCGAGCGCTGCCGGGGCGGCGTTGCGTGCAGCCGGGGCGGCGGCATTGCGCGCGGCCGGCGCTGCGGCCGGTGCCTGAGCGGGCGCGGTGCTCGCCCTGGGCTTCGCCCTGGACGTTTGCGGCGCCGCGGCCGGCGCGGCGGCTTTCGATTGCGGCGCGAGTGGGGCGGCTTTCGGTTGCGCCGCAGCTCTCGCGGGTGCGCTGGATCTCGCGGGCGCGCTGGATCTCGCTTTGGATACCGCTTTCTGCGGCGGCGCATCCTCTTCGAGCTCGAGGTCGTTGCTCTTGAACTTGTAGTCGAGCGGCGTCAGCGTCTTGGCCTGGTCCCCCTCGAGCACGACTTCGATGTCGACACCCGTGATCTCGAATGCGTCGACGAGATCCTTGCCCGTCGGCTCGGGGGCGTCGACGCGCTGCTTGCGATCGACGGGATCGACATGCGCGAGATCCGCGAGCTGCTCGCGCGTGGAATCGATCTCGCTGATCTCGACGAGCATTTCGTACTCGCCCATGCGAATTCGGTCGCCCGCGAACAACCGTTGCGGTTTGCCGCGGCCGACGGGCTGATCGGCGCCGTTGACGTATACGCCGTTCGTCGACGTATCGATGAGGTAATAGCTGCCCGACCGGAAATCGATGCTCGCATGACGGCTCGAGAGAAATCGCTGTCCGTCGGGAAGCACCCAATCGCTTTCGAGTGAGCGGCCGATCGTGCCGCCGCTCTGGCCGAATTCCTTAATGCTGCGCTCGCCGAGACTTTGTCGGTGGCGGCTGACGATTTGCAGGCGTAACGCCATAGCTCGTGAGTTCCTCGCGTGCGGGGCGGCAGCCCGATCGTGCTGGGCGCCGGTCCAGGTCAGTATAGACACGCGAGCCGGCACGAGCTGCGTCGACGCGCTCGGAATGTGACGGAAGTCTCAGCAATCGCGGCCGTATGTTAAGCTGCGTCGGCATGCCCACAAAGTTGCGAACGATGGCCTCCCAACCGATCTACAAGGTGCTCTTCTTGAACCAAGGCAAGGTCTACGAGGTGTATGCGCGGCGCGTGAGCCACGGCTCGTTGTTCGGATTCATCGAAGTCGAGAAGCTCGTGTTCGGCACGCGCTCTTCGGTCGTCGTCGATCCCACGGAAGAAAAAATTCAAAGCGAGTTCGCGGGCGTGAAGAGGACGTACCTGCCGATGCATTCGATCCTGCGCATCGACGAGGTCGAGAAGCAAGGCGTGAGCAAGGTGAGAGACGCCGAGGGCGGCAACGTCGCGCAGTTTCCCGTGCCGATGTATACGCCGCCCGGGCGAGGCAAGGGCAGTCCCAAAGATCAATAGCACGGCGCACGGAGCTTCGAGGTTGCGATTCGCGTCGCTCGCAAGCGGAAGTCGGGGCAACGCGCTGCTCGTCGAAGCCGACGATACGCTCGTCATGATCGACTGCGGGCTCATGCGCACGACGCTCGAGGAGCGGTTCAAAGCCGCCGACCGTAGCCCCAGCGACCTCGCCGCCATCCTCGTCACTCACGAGCACGGCGATCACTCGCACGGCATCGCCAGGTTCACTCGACGCTATAAGATCCCCGTGTGGGCGACGCCGGGCACGGCGAACGGGATCGAAGGGCTCGGCAAACGCTCGAGCTTGAATTGCCACCGGCCGCTCACGATCGGCGCGTTGTCGATCGAGCCGTTCCCCGTGCCGCACGATGCGCGCGAGCCTTGTCACTTCGTGTTTCACGCGGGCGGCCGCTGCCTCGCCGTCCTCACGGACACGGGTCACATCACGCCGACGATCGTCGAGCGGGTCCGAGGCTGCGATGCGCTCGCCGTCGAATTCAACCACGATCTCAAGATGCTCGCGGAGGGTCCGTATCCGCCGGCCTTGAAGACGCGTGTTGCTTCCAAATACGGACATTTGAACAACGCGCAGAGCGCCGAGCTCGTCGCGGGGATTCAGCATACGGGTCTCCAGTGGGTCATGGGCCTGCATTTGAGCGAGCGCAACAACACGCCGCAGCGCGTGCGCGAGGCGGCGGCTTCCGTCGCCGAGGGCCAAGCGTGGCGCCTGCATTTGGCGAGCCAAGATGCCGTCACCGAGTGGCTCGAGATCGAATAGGGGTAGGAGCGGCCTTGAGGCCGCGATTTGCCCTTTTGTAGGAGCGAGCTTCGCTCGCGATTCTTCGAAGATCGCGAGCAAAGCTCGCTCCTACGATCCGAGCATCTCCGCGTCGATGAGATCGCAAAGGCAATGGATCGTCAAAAGATGGATCTCCTGGATGCGACAGGTCCGCTCGGCCGGGACTCTGATCTCGACATCTTGCGCGCGGAGCTTTTTTCCAAT
>DATCIQ010000526.1:0-6054 GCA_036507635.1 Gammaproteobacteria bacterium | reverse complement strand
GTCGGGGCCGCCCCGTTTCTCGCCGAATCGCGGTCGGCGGCCGCTCCCACCGGGAGGCCGTAGCCACTACTATTCGACTTATGCCGACACTGGCCGAAGTTTTCAGTCCCGACGGGACCCTGTCCGTAGCGCTGCCGGGGTTCACCTATCGGGAGGCCCAACAGGAAATGGCGCGACTCGTGTGGCAGGCGATCACCTTGAGCCGACACGCTGCGCTCGAAGCCGGCACGGGTATCGGCAAGACCTATGCCTATGTCGTGCCCGTGATGCTGTCCGGTCGGCGCGCGATCATCTCGACCGGTACGCGCACGCTTCAGGACCAGCTCTACACGCGCGATTTGCCTGCGCTCGGCGGCGCGTTGGGTCGGCCCGTCGAGGTTGCTCTCCTCAAGGGGCGCAACAATTATCTGTGTTGGCATCGCCTCGAGACGGCGCGCACGGACGGACGTCAAAGCGCGTCGCTGCGCGCGACGCTGCAAGCGCTCGCGGACTGGGGTCACGCGAGCGAAAGCGGCGATCTCACCGAGCTCGACGATCTCGCCGAGGATCATGCGCTGCGCGGCACCGTGACTTCGACGGTCGATAACTGTCTCGGCAATCGCTGCGAGCATCTCGACGAATGCTTCGTATTGCGGGCGCGGCGCCGCGCTCAAGCCGCCGACATCGTCATCGTCAATCATCACCTGCTGCTCGCCGACTTGGCGCTCAAGGAAGCGGGATTCGGCGAGTTGCTGCCGGGCGCGGATACCGTCATCGTCGACGAAGCTCATCAGTTGCCGGATATCGCGCAGCAGTTTTTCGGTGTGTCCGTCACGAGCCGGCAGATCGAGCTCTTGCTGCGCGATGTCGTGGCCGAAGGCCGCGCCGCGCACGTCGGCAATCTCCTCGAAAGCGCCGTGGCCGCTGCCGGCCGCGAGCTCGGCGACGCGCGCATCGCCGCGCGCGGCTGCGCCGGCCGAACGCCCTGGTTCGCCGTACCGGCGGCGGTTCGCGACGGCCTGCGAGAGCTCGAGCGGCATTTGCGCGAGCTCGCCGACGCGCTCGAGCCGTTCGCCGACGGCGCGCAAGGGATCGCACGCTGCCGCGAGCGCTGTGCCGACGGCGCCGCTCGTCTCGCGACGCTCGGGGCTGCCGACGACGGCGACGGGCTCAAGTGGCTCGATTTCCAGGACGGCGGATTCGGCGCGCACTGGACGCCGCTCGACATCGGCCGGGCGCTCGCCGAGCGCATCGACGATCAGGGCGGCACGTGGATCTTCACGTCGGCGACGCTCGCCGTGGGCGACGATTTCGATCATTTTCTCTCGCGTGTCGGCGTGCACGCGCCGATCACGCACGTGTTGGCGAGCCCGTTCGACTATGTGAACAATGCGCGGCTCTACATGCCGCGCGGGCTTCCTGAGCCGCGCGACGCCCAGCACGTCGCGGCGCTCATGGAGCGCGTTTGGCCGCTCGTCGAGGCGGCCGGAGGCGGCGCGTTCCTATTGTTCACGAGCTACCGCGCGTTGCGCACGGCGGAGGAGTGGCTCAAGTCGCGCCGCGCGCCGGGGCCCGTGCTCGTGCAAGGCAACGGCGCACGCAGTCAATTGCTCGAGCAGTTCCGCGCATCCGGGGACGCCGTTCTGCTCGGTACCGGCAGCTTTTGGCAAGGCGTCGACGTTCGCGGGCCGGCGCTGCGCATCGTCGTCATCGACAAGCTGCCGTTCGCGGCCCCGGACGATCCGCTCGTGCAGGCGCGCGTCGCGGCGATCCGCCGCGCCGGCGGCGATGCGTTCGTCGAGTTTCAATTGCCGCAGGCCGTGCTCACGCTCAAGCAGGGGGTCGGACGTTTGATACGCGATTTCGCCGATCGCGGTCTCATCGTGCTCGGCGATCCGCGCCTCGGCACGCGGCCGTACGGCCGCCTGTTCCTCGCGAGCCTCCCGCCGATGCCGCAGATCGACGACGCTGAGGAGGCACTCGCATATGCGCGGACCTTGAGCGAAGATCGCGAGCAAAGCTCGCTCCCACAGGGGGCCGGTGCTGTAGGAGCGAGCTTCGCTCGCGATTCTGTAGGAGCGAGCTTCGCTCGCGATTCCGAGTGACCGCGCTGCTCGCGATCGAGACGTCGGGGGTTCTCGGCTCCGTGGCGGTGGCTCGTGGCGGTAGCGTGTTCGAACGCTTCATTGCCACGCCGCGCGAGCAAAGTGAGCTGCTGTTGCCGCTCATCGCGGAGCTCCTCGCGCAAGCGGAGCTCGACGTGCGCTCGCTCGACGCCATCGTGTTCGGGTGCGGGCCCGGCTCCTTCACTGGGTTGCGGATGGCAGCGGCGACGGCGCAGGGGCTCGCGCTGTCGGCGGATCTACCCGTGATCGCCGTCTCGAGTCTCGCCGCGGCCGCCCAACGGGCGTGGGAGGCGACGGGTGCGGAGCGTGCTCTCGTGTGCGTCGATGCGCACATGGGCGAGGTCTATTGGGGTTGC
Organism: Gammaproteobacteria bacterium; assembly: GCA_036507635.1. Lineage (GTDB taxonomy): Bacteria > Pseudomonadota > Gammaproteobacteria > Steroidobacterales > Rariloculaceae > DATBLZ01. The sequence continues at coordinate 3,593 of DATCIQ010000526.1, read as the reverse complement.
TTCGAGGTGCGGCAGGGGCTCGCGGAACCGCGCGGCGCCGAGCGCATCGGCCTACCCGAAACTGTCACAATGCCGGAATGGGGGCCATGGACCGCGCTCGGCACGGGATTCGCAGCGTATCCCGAGGCCTTGGCACCGCTTGCGGGGGGCGCGGCGCGTGTTATCGCGGACTTGCCCGCCCGGGCGCGCGACTTGCTGCCGCTGGCGGCCAAGGACTGGCGGGAGGGCCGCGTGACGCGCGCCGCCGGCGCGGTGCCGACCTATTTACGCGACGCTTCGGCCTGGCGCCGCCACAAGCCGTAAACAGAATTTAACCAAACTGCAATAATGGACGAATCTAATTGTCGGCAAACGTAACCGGCGAATAGAACCATGAGCCAGAAGAAGATCTTGGTGGTCGAGGACGAGCGCCCCATCCGCGAAATGTTGGTGTTCAATTTGGGGCGAGCGGGCTATCAAGTCCGGCCCGCGGCGGACGGACGCGAGGCGCGTGCCGCGATCGCCGACGGTCACCCGGACGTCGTCCTCATGGACTGGATGCTGCCCGACATCAGCGGGCTCGAGCTCACGCGCCAGCTCAAGCGCGACCCCGAAACGCGCGAGATCCCGGTCATCATGGTGACCGCGCGCGCCGAGGAAGACGACCGGGTTACCGGCCTCGACGGCGGCGCCGACGACTACATCGTCAAGCCGTTCTCGCCGCGCGAGTTGCTGGCGAGAATCCGTGCCGCGCTCCGCCGCAGCTCGGCCGGTGAGGACGAAGTCATCGAGGCCGGGGAGCTCAGACTCGATACCGCGAGCCACGAAGTCAAAGTGGGCAAGACGGAAGTCGTGCTCGGTCCGACCGAATTTCGCTTGCTCGAGTTCTTCATGCTGCATCCCGATCGCGTTTACAGCCGCCCGCAGCTCCTCGACCGCGTCTGGGGCGGCAACGTCTATATCGAGGAGCGCACGATCGACGTGCACATTCGCCGTCTCCGCAAAGCGTTGTCGCCTTTCGGTTACGACGAGCTGATTCGCACGGTCCGCGGCTCCGGCTATCGGTTCGCGCCGAATTCGAGCTGACTTTGCCTAGCCGCTGGGCATCGCATTTATTCTGGTTGGGCGGTTGGTTGCTCGCGGCTTTGTTGCTGGGTTTCCTGTTCGGGCGGGTCGCGTGGTGGCTCTCGGGAGCGCTTGCGCTATACGTCGCGTACACGCTCAGGAACGTGTATCTGCTCGACCGAGTCATTTCCGGCGGCAAGCGCCTCATGTTGTTCGAGACGCGCGGGTTGTGGCCCGAGCTCGTCGCCGGCATCGACAAGCTCAAAGCCAAATCACGCAACCGCAAGAAGCGCTTTCACCGGCTGCTGCGCGAGGTGCGCGAAAGCACGGGAGCGTTGAGCGACGCGGGGATCATTCTCAACGCCGCCAACGAGATCGTCTGGTTCAATCCCGCCGCGACGCGGCTGCTCGGCCTCGATCCCGCGCGCGACATCGGCAATCGCATCGACAATTTGCTGCGTCACCCGGATTTCGTCCGCTATCTCGCGAAACCCACGGTTAAGAGCATCACGATGCCGTCGCCGACGGCCGAAGTGGGTTCTTTGTCGGTGCAACTGATCCCATACGGGCAGGAGCAACGACTGGCGATCATTCGCGACGTCACTCATGAGCTCAAGGTCGAGCAGACGCGCCGCGATTTCGTCGCGAACGCGTCGCATGAGCTGCGCTCGCCGTTGACGGTCATCAGCGGCTACTTGGACGCGCTTGCCGACGACGAGGAGCTGCCCGAGAGCTGGCGAGTCCCGATCTCGGAGATGTTGCGCCAAGCGAATCGCATGACCCAAATACTCCGTGATCTCATCGAGCTCACGCGACTGGAATCGGAGGATTCGAAGCCCAAGCGCGATTTGGTCGACATCGCCGAGACGCTCCGCGCCATTGTCCGGGAATTCGAATCGCGCAAGGATCGTCCGAAGCTCAACCTTACGATCGATTCCGACGCGGCGTTGCTCGGCAGCGAAACGGACCTGCATTCGATTTTTCATAACTTGATCCACAACGCCGTCCGCTTCACGCCGTCGAACGGCAGCGTCGACGTGAGCTGGCACGCCGACGACGCCGGCGCCGTGTTCGAGGTGCGCGATACGGGGATCGGCATTCCGGTTGAGCAAATCCCGCGCATCACCGAGCGGTTTTACCGAGTTGATCCCGGACGCTCGCGAGCGACGGGCGGCACCGGCTTGGGTTTGGCGATCGTCAAGCACGCGTTACAAAGACATAACGGCACGCTCGCGATTCAAAGCAGTGTAGGCGTGGGCAGCACGTTCACCTGCCGTTTTGCCCCGGCGCAGGTTGTATTGCGCAAGGGATCGACCGAAGCCGTCGTATAATCCCTCGGGTCGGCTGTGGGTACTGGAGTGAGGCCGCATGGAAATTGAAGAGCTCGGTCAACATATTTCTAGGCGCTTCAACGAGGATCTGGAGCACGTTCGGAATTCCGTTCTCGCGATGGGCGGGCTCGTCGAAGAGCAATTCGATCGCGCCATCAAAGCGCTCACGGACGCCGACAGCGCCCTTGGACTGCAAGTGGCCGAAGACGACATCAAAGTCAATCGCATGGAGGTCGCGATAGACGAGGAATGCAGCCGCATTCTTGCCACCCGCGCGCCGACGGCCAGCGACCTGCGCCTGATCATCGCCATCATCAAGACGATCACGGACCTCGAGCGCATCGGCGATGAAGCGGAAAAGGTCGGCGTTCTCGCCGCGCGGCTCGCCAGCGTCGAGCGGCCGTCGACCAACTACCGGGAGCTTCGCAACCTCGCGCAACACGTCAAAAAGATGGTTCGCAACACGCTCGATGCATTCGCGCGTCTCGATGCGCTTGCGGCTCTCGAGGTGGTCAAAGCCGACGACGTCGTCGACGAGGAATACGAATCGATCTATCGACAGGGTATTACGTTCATGATGGAGGATCCGCGCACGATATCGCGCGTCATGGATACGACGTGGATGGCGCGGGCATTGGAGCGTATCGGCGACCATGCGAAGAACATCTGCGAGTACGTGATCTTCATGGTGCACGGCAAGGACATTCGGTACATGGGATTGGACAGCATCGAAGAAGAGGTGCGCAAGGGCGTTCGGCGCGAAGAGGCCGGTTCGTGATTGATTCGCGTAGTCAACGCCGCCGGGTCAACCTCGGCGGCGTCGCCGCCGTGATCGGACTGCTCGGCTACGCGTATTTCGCGGAATTCGTGCAAGGTTATGAGCCGTGCCCGTTGTGCATTTTCCAACGCGTCGAAATGTTCGGGCTCGGCGTCGTGCTGTTGATCGCCGGGTTGCACGGCCCGAAAGGCGCCGGCGCACGCTTTTATGCCGCGCTCGGCGTGGTCGTTGCGGGGCTGGGCGTTGCAACCGCCGGGCGACACGTCTACCTCCAGAATCTGCCGAAGGACCAAGTGCCCCAATGCGGGCCCGGGCTCGACTATATCTTCGACGCATTCCCCGTGACCGACGCCGTGCGCATGATCTTCACGGGCTCCGGAGAGTGCGCCGACATCAACTGGGCGTTCCTGGGCTTGAGCATGCCGACCTGGGTGCTCCTG
>DATCIQ010000525.1:0-2099 GCA_036507635.1 Gammaproteobacteria bacterium | reverse complement strand
GTCTGCGACGCCGCCCGCGTCTCAGCGCGCCGAGCCATCGGAGCTTCAGAGCTTGCTCGCGATCGCATGGACGCGGCTCAGGCAGAATCAATTGCTCTCGCCGCCCGGCGACAGTGCACGCGATTACCTGGAGCGCGCCACGGCCATCGCACCGGCCGATCCCGACGTACTCGCGATTCGGGCGGAGGTCGGGGAGGCGGTCGCCGAAGCGGCACGCCTGACTTTGGAGTCCGGCGATATCGATCGTGCCGCTGAGCTTGCGGACGAGGCATTTCGCCTCGGTGCCGCGAGCGAGACGCTTGCGATGCTCGATCTCGATCTTGCGGCCGCGCGCGAAGCGGCCGCGCGCCGCGCGCAGGCCGACATGCTCGCGTCGGGCGTCACGCGCATGCGCGAGGACCGGCTCATCGCGCCGGAAAACGACAGCGCGCTTTACCATCTGCAACGGCTACGCGCCGCGAATCCGAGCTATCCGGGCCTCGAGTCTGCGTGGCGAAACCTGAGCCTGCTTCTCGTACGCCGCGCGGACGCGACGATCGCCGCCGGCGATTGGCAGAGCGCCGAATCTCTGCTTGCGCCGCTCTCGATCGTCGCCGACGACGCGACGGTCGCGCGAGTGCGCGGCGACCTCACTGGGGCGCGTTTGCAAGCCGAGTATTTGACGACCCCCGCGGTATCCGGCGAGCTGCGTCTCGTCTCGACGGGCCAAGTCATCTATCCCGACGATGCACGGCGCCGCGGAATAGAGGGCTGGGTCGACACTGAATTCATCGTCGGCACGGACGGCATTCCTCACGACGTCGTCACCGTCGGCGCGGAGCCCCCCGGCAGGTTCGAGCAAGCCGCGCTTGCGGCCGTATCGCTCTATCGCTACGAGCCTTTCGAGCGCGACGGCCGCGTCTACGAGCGTCGCACGCGACTGCGCATTCGTTTCAACCTCCAGTAGGAGCGAGCTTCGCTCGCGATCGGATCCCATGTAGGAGCGAGCTTCGCTCGCGATTCTTCGTCAAAATCGGGAGCGAAGCTCGCTCCTACAATCGCAGCAGGTTCACGACGTAATCGCCGATCGCGAGCGCGGCCGTCAATCCCGGCGACTCGATACCGAAGAGGTGCACCATTCTCGCGCTGCCCCGCAACGGCGTCTCTTGGATGAGAAAATCGGCGGCGGCTTCGTTGGCTGCGTGAAGCTTCGGCCGCACGCCGGAATAGGAGGGCCGGAGGCTCTCGGCTCTGACCTCGGGCCAGTATTCACGTATAGCGACGTGGAAAGCGGCCGCTCTCGCAGGGTCGACCGTGTAATCGATCGTGTCGATCCATTCGATGTCCGGCCCGAAGCGCACTCTGCCCGACAGATCGAGCGTCGCGTGAATACCGAGCCCGCCCGCGACGGGCAGTGGGTATACAAGATGCGTGAATGGGCTCGGGCCTTGGTAAGTGAAGTAATTGCCCTTCGCATAGCGCGTCTCAGGAACGTCCGCCGCCGCGCCGAGCAGCGCACGTGCGACTCGGCTCGCGTGCAAGCCGCCGGCATTGACGATCGTGTGCGCCGAAACGCTGCTCTCGGCGCCGCCGCTTGCTACCGTGAGCCGGATGCGGTCGGATTCGGCGGTACCGGCGACACACTCCGCCGATACTGCAATGGTGCCGCCGGCGGCTTCGATGTCGGCCTGGAACGCGAGCATGAGCCCGTGCACATCGACGATGCCCGTGGACGGTGACCAGAGCGCGGCCGTACCCCGGACATGCGGCTCGATGCTACGCAGCGCGGCGGCGTCGAGCCGCTCGAGGTCGTGCACGCCGTTCTCGTTCCCCTGACGTTGCAGCGCGGTCAGGCGCGAGATCTGCGCGTCGTCGATCGCGACGATGACTTTGCCGCAACGTCGATGCTCTATGTTGCGGGCTTCGCAGTATTCATAAAGTTGCGTTTTGCCGGTAACGCAAAGGCGCGCTTTGAGACTGTTGGTGGGATAGTAGATTCCGCCGTGAATGACTTCGGAGTTGCGCGACGAAGTCTCCTCGCCGATGTGCGCGTTCTTCTCGAGCACGACGACTTCGCGGCCCGCGAGTGCCAGCGCTCGCGCGACACCGAGTCCGACGAC
>DATCIQ010000524.1:0-5640 GCA_036507635.1 Gammaproteobacteria bacterium | reverse complement strand
GTCATCGAGCTTACGAACCTCCAGCGCCAGGTGCTGTTCGACGAGCAGGATGTCGCCGACGCCATCCCCAAAGCGGAGGCGGCGCGGCGCCGGATCGCGCGGACCAACTCGGAAGTGCGTGTCACCGCGATCGTCGACGACTTGAACCACAAGAATATCGAGCGCTATGCAGACGGTGCGGACATCCTCGTCGACGGCCTCGACAACTTCGAGACGCGATATCTCGCGAACGATCTCGCGGTCAAGCACGGCATTCCTTATATCTATGGCGGCGCCGTCGGCACCGTGGGCGCGGCGTTCGCAATCCTGCCGCACACGCGGGATGGCAAAGCAGCGTGGGAGACGGGCCCCGGCGGCAACTCAGCGACGCCGTGCCTGCGCTGCCTCTTCGAGGAGGCCCCGCCGCCCGGGACGAACCCGACCTGCGACACGGCCGGCGTCATGGCGCCCGCCGTCGGCATCGTCGCGAGCTTCCAGGTCGCCGAGACGCTCAAGGTGCTCACGGGCAACCTCGATCGTGTTTGCCCGACGATGCTCAACATCGACCTTTGGGCGAACACGATCGTCGAGCTCAAGGTCGCCCGCGCCTACGAGCAGGGCGACTGTCCGTGCTGCAAGCACGGCAATTTCGAATATCTCGAAGGCAAGCTCGGCTCCGGGGCGACGACGCTGTGCGGCCGCGAGGCCGTGCAGCTCACGCACCGGCAGGCTGCCGCGCCGCTCGATCTCGACGAGATCGCCGGGAGGCTCCGGCAGCACGGCAAGGTGGCCGCCAGCCGTTTCATGATTCGCGCCGAGATCACCGACGGCGGCAAGCCGTTTGTATTGAGCTTATTTCCCGACGGCCGCGCGATCGTTCATGGCACGCACGAGCCGAGCGTCGCGCGGAGCGTCTACGCGAAGTACGTCGGAGTTTGAAGGAGAAACAAGATGACCGGAATCCGAGTCCTCGTCGGCACCAAGAAGGGCGCCTTCATCTTGAGCTCCGACGGCAAGCGCGAGAAATGGTCCGTCGCGGGCCCGCACTTCGCCGGCTGGGAGATCTACCACGTCAAAGGCTCACCGGCGGACCCCGACCGCATCTACGCGTCGCAGACGAGCGCCTGGTTCGGCCAGATCATCCAACGCTCGAGCGACGGCGGACGGACCTGGGAGCAGCCGGGATCGGAAGGCGCGCCGCCCGAGCAAGCCGCCGACCCCGCGGAGGGCCCACCGATGCCGAAGGGCGAGAGCAACAAGTTCGTCTACGACACCTCCGCGAAAAGCGGCAAGCCGCTGACGACGCACCAGTGGTACGACGGCACGCAGAACCCGTGGGAGTTCGCGCGCGTGTGGCATCTCGAGCCCGCGCTCGACGATCCCGACGTCGTCTACGCGGGTGTCGAGGATGCGGCGCTGTTTCGCACGACCGACGGCGGCAAATCGTGGCATGAGCTTGCGGGCTTGCGCGGCCACGAATCGGGCCCGCGCTGGCAACCCGGCGCCGGCGGCATGTGCCTGCACACGATTCTGCTCGATCCCAAGGATCCGAAGAGAATCTTCATTGCGATCTCGGCGGCCGGGACGTTTCGCACCGACGACGGCGGCAAGACTTGGCGGCCGATCAACCGCGGCCTGAAGTCCCAATACATTCCGGACCCGAACGCGGAGGTCGGCCATTGCGTGCACCGCATCGCGATGCACCCGTCGCGGCCGCAGACGCTCTTCATGCAGAAGCACTGGGACGTCATGCGCAGCGACGACGCCGGTGCCACGTGGCGCGAAGTCAGCGGCGACCTGCCGAGCGACTTCGGGTTTCCGATCGACGTCAACGCCAACGAGCCCGAGACGATCTACGTCGTGCCGATCAAGAGCGATTCGGAGCACTATCCGCCCGAAGGGAAGCTCCGCGTCTACCGCAGCCGGACGGGCGGTGGCGAGTGGGAAGCGCTGACCAAAGGGCTGCCGCAGAAGGATTGCTACGTCAACGTGCTGCGCGACGCGATGGCCGTGGACTCGCTCGATCCTTGCGGCGTCTACTTCGGCACCACGGGCGGGCAAGTCTACGCGTCCGCGGACGGCGGCGACCGCTGGAGCCCGATCGTGCGCGACCTTCCGGCTGTGCTGTCGGTCGAGGTGCAAACGCTCTCATGATCCGCGTCGTGCTGCCGCATCATTTGCGCACGCTCGCCAAGGTCGACGGCGAGGTGAGAGTCGAGATCGCGGCTCCCATAACACAGGGCTCGATCCTCGACGCGCTCGAGGCCCGCTACCCGATGCTCCGCGGCACGATCCGCGACCACGCGACGCGGCGACGTCGCCCGCTCGTGCGGTTCTTCGCGTGCAGCGAGGACGTGACCCACGATGCGCCGGACGCGCCGCTACCGGACGCCGTCGCGTCGGGCGCGGAGCCGTTCTTGATCATCGGAGCGATCGCGGGCGGGTAGCCACGTTGGGCCGCCGACCAGCGACAAGATGTTGCGGTTCGCGCGCGCACGCGTGTGCAACTCTTGTGGTGGACACAGCCCGGGAGTATTCTGAGCCAACTCTCGAAATTGCGTTTTCGTACCGGCGGCGATCGCGCGATTGTCTTCAACTGCGGAGGATCCGGGCGGAACGGTGATCAGCATCACGGGCGCGGACAATCTGCATAAGATTGTCGTTCTGAATCCCAAAGGAGGTTGCGGCAAAACGACGCTCGCAACCAATTTGGCGAGTTTCTACGCGCTGCGCGGCCCACCCCCAACCTTAATCGACTGCGACCCTCAAGGGTTCTGCATTCGCTGGCTGGAAAAGCGTCCCGGGGACCGGCCGCCGATCTACGGCATCCGAGGCTACAGTGAAGGCTTTGATGCACCGGAGCCGTCCGGCCTCCAAGTCCAGCCTGATTCCAGCACCGTGATCGTCGACCTGCCGGCGGCGATACCTCACGAACGGCTGCACGCTTACACGTACCTTGCCGACAGCATATTGCTTCCGATCCAGCCATCCGAGGTTGACGTTTATTCGGCAACTCGCTTCATCGCGGAGCTTCTGTTGGACGTGCAACTGGATAGGAGCGAGCGGAGACTGGCGATCGTCGCGAACCGGGTTCGAGCCAAGACGAAGAGCTATCAGATGCTTCTGCGGTTTCTCACTAGTCTAAAGATCCCGATGATCGCGGCGCTCCGCGACAGCCAGAACTACGTGCATGCCGCTGCTCAAGGTATCGGTGTTTGCGAGATGCCCGCACACAAGATCAAGGACGACACAACGCAGGTGAACGCAGTAGCTAGTTGGCTGGATAAACGGCGTACGGTGACCATGGAGCAAAGGCAGGCGATGATTGCGAGGGCGGCCTATCGCTGCGCCGAATATCGTGATTTCGAGGGCGGCGATCCCGTTGCGGACTGGCTCACGGCGGAGCGAGAAGTGGATGCCAGGCTGCAACAGGAGGCCGGCTAAGCGACACGGAGGCGATTATTTCGATCGGAGGAGAACTCTCATGGCGGCAACGGTAGGCAGTAGGCGCGAAAGGACGACGGCGGCCAAGGTGTCCAGGCAGCAATACGAGCAACTGGGTAAGCCGAGCGAGGATGACATTCGCATCCTCGCCTACAATTTTTACGAACGGCGCCGGGCGGACGGCATTGCGGGGGATGCGGCATCGGATTGGATCGAGGCCGAACGCCAGCTCTATTCGGCAGATCGTTCCGACACAGCGGCAAAATAGCCCGCGCGGGAAGAGCCCAGACCCCCGCGTTTGACAGGGGGCCGACGCGTTTCTACGATCGGTGCATGCGAGCAACCATTGCTGTCACGACTTGGGCCTTGCTCCTTGTGGGCTGGCTCGAAGCGCCCGCGCAAGATCCCGCCGCCGAGGCTCGAGATTGGACCCCCTCGCGCACGCCGTGGGGCGACCCCGACCTTCAAGGTGTCTATACGAACAAGGACGAGAACGGCACGCCGCTCGAGCGGCCCGACGAGTTCGCGGGCCGCAGCCTCGATGAGTTCGGTCCCGAAGAGATGGCGAAGCTGCGCGAGGAACGTCTGGCGCGCGCCCGAGAAGCCGCGGGGCGCATCGGCGGCTCGGCGCAGGAAGACACGGGCGCGGGCCCGCCGCACTGGTACGAGCATCTCGATGCCGTCAACACCCAGCCGTGGCACGTCATCGAGCCCGCCGACGGCAAGATCCCGCCGCTGACGGAGGAGGGCCGCGCGCGCCAAGCGGCGCAGCGCGCAGCGCTCGGCAGACGCGATGCGCCGGACACCTATACCGACATGAGCCTCTACGATCGCTGCATCAGCCGCGGCGTGCCGGGATCGATGATGCCCGTGATCTACGGCAATGCCTACGACATCACGCAGGCGCCGGGCTACGTAGTAATCCGTTACGAGATGGTCCACGAGGCGCGCGTGATCCCGCTCGGCGATCAGCCGCGGCTGCCCGAGACGTTCGACTTTTACATGGGCGATGCCCGCGGTCATTGGGAAGGCGACACGCTCGTCGTCGAGACGACGAATTTCCGCGAAGGCGCCGCGTACCGCAACGCGAGCACGAAGCTCAAGCTCACGGAGCGCTTCACGCCGGTCGACGCGGGCACGTTGCGTTGGGAAGTGCGCTTCGAGGATCCCGCGACCTGGGAGGCGCCTTGGGCCTTCGCGATGCCGCTCAAGCGCGATTCCGAGTCGCCGATGTTCGAGTACGCATGCCACGAAGGCAACCGCGGGCTCGAGAACATTCTGCGCGCAGCGCGTGCCGCGGAGCGAGCCGGGGCCGAGTAACGCTTCGCCGATCACCGCAGGCAGGAGAGAGTCATGCAAGCTCTGCGCGCTCTAGCGCTCACCGCGATGTGTTCCGTGGGCTCTTTCGGCGTCTATGTGGTTGCGCAGGAGGACGCCGAGGATGCCCGGGATGACACGGAGACCGACGCAACTCCAGTCGACGCCGCCTCGATTCCGCCGACCGTCGAGGACGGGTGCTTCTACGTGAGAGAGGTGCGCAGCTTCGATGCCTTGAACAATGAGTTCGTTTTCATCGAAGGGCGCAGCGACGAGATGTTTCTCTTGACGATGTTCCCGAATTGTATCGGGTTGCGCGACTCGTTCGAGATCGCGATCCAAAGCCGCATGAGCCGCGTCTGCTCGAATTCGAGCGCGGACATTCGTTATCGCGGCGTCGACCGGCGGCTGGAAAGGTGTCAGATCGTCAAAGTCGAAAAGGTCGACGACAAAGCGGCGGCGGAGGCACTCGCGGAAGCGCGGTCGCGGAATTGAACGTGGCGAGCAAGACCGTCAAACGCCAACACGAAGCGCTGCGCGACGACATCGCCGACTTGACGACGCGCCGGCCCGTGCCGGGACCTGAGATCGAGCAGGTCGATCCGTTCCTGTTTCTGAATCACCACGGGCCGCAAGTGTATCCGCCGCGTAACCGCGGCTTGCCGTTCGGGCCGCATCCGCATCGCGGATTCGAGACGGTGACGTTCATTCTGACGGGCGAGCTCGCGCATCTCGACAGCGCGGGGCACGAGAGCATCATCAAAGCCGGCGGTATCCAGTGGATGACGGCAGGCAAGGGGCTCGTGCATGCGGAGCTCTCGCCCGAAGAGTTCAAACAACGCGGCGGGCCGCTCGAGATCCTCCAGCTTTGGGTCAACCTGCCTTCGAAGCTCAAGATGG
>DATCIQ010000523.1:0-4436 GCA_036507635.1 Gammaproteobacteria bacterium | reverse complement strand
CGGCACGCTTCGCGCGAGGCGCGGGGCCGAGCTGCGCCACGGGTTTCCCCGCGCGAGCGATCGTGATCCGCTTCAATGCCGAGGTCGTGGCTCCCCGATTTCCCCGCAAAGCCCGCCACGTGCGACGGCTCGCAAGAGCAGTGTGGCGGTTAATGCGTACGCGGAACGATACCGCGCCAGTGGGAGGAGACGGTCCCGCCGGGCAATCGGCCACAGCATGTCCGTCATGTGCATCGTCGAAGTGGCGCGTCGGCGGGCCTTTGTCTGAGGCGTTAGGCTGACACGCCATCCACGAGCGCCACGGCGGACGTCTACGGTGCGTCGCTAGGTTTTCTGGTCCGTACACTCGCTGCGTCATGGATCGCCGTCCGTTACTACAAGAGCTAGATCTGCGCCACACCTTGTGGGATTCCAGACTGTGCACGAAGCACGGCCCAGCGCGCTCGGGAACTGCCACAATGGCGCACAACTAGGCGTCTTGGGATTACGCTGCATGAGTAAGCTGGTTTGCTACATTCCTGGCCTCGACTTGCGCAGAGTCGGCCCGGAACAGACGCCCTATCTCGCCGAGCTACTGGCCTCGCATCCTTGGGCCACGGTGCAGACGGTGCCGAGCCCGGAACATCTATCGACGATCGTTACCGGCATGCATCCTCATCGGCATCGTATTTGGCAAACGCGACTCAAAGACGGCGGCGGTGCCCGGGCCGTCGATACGCTCCCGGATTTCATCACGACGACGGCTCAAGCCGTGCTTCACCAATTCTTCAGGTGTTGCGATGTGCCGACGATTCCGCCCCGGCGGCGACGCGCGTTCGAGTTCCGGCGCCTGAAGTTCCGCGGGCGAGCGGACACGAAGGACCTGCTAGCGCAGCTGAACGGCGTGAAGTCCATCGTCGATTTTCTCGGCGAGGAGCGCTGCCGATACCGCTTCTCGGATCGCCTCGCAGACGCGGCGAGGCTCGTGAGCGAAGCCTGCGAGGACGGAGACGTCGAGCTCGAGTTCGTTCAGTTTCACGCACTCGACATGCTCGGGCATTGGCAGATCAAGAGCCCAGAAGAGTTTCGGCGATATTACGGACTCGTCGATACCTTCATTCGCGATTTGCACCGCAAGTGCGAGGCAAAGCGATTCGGCATGGTCCTGATGACCGACCACGGTCAGGAGAAAGTCAGCAAGAGCGTCGATCTCGCGCGGCTCATCCGCAGACTCGATGTCCCTTGGGACGAGTTCGCGTACTTTCTCCAACCGATCATGGCGCGCTTCTGGTGCCATTCGGAGCGGGCAAGGACGGCGATCATGCAGATGCTCTCTGAAGTGAAGCACGGGACTGCGTTATCGTATGCCGACATGCACTCGCTGGGCGTCGAGTTTTCGGACGACCAGTTCGGTGAGATCTATTTCATCGCGGATCCCGGCAGTTTGTTCTTTCCCCACGACTTCCATCATCCGCTCGTGAATTGGGTATTCGGGCTCAAGGATTGGCAACAGCGCAACCGGCTGTCGAACCCCCGGCACGTGGCGTACCACGGCTACCTCCCGCAGCACGAATGCGAGAGGGGCTTCATGGCGGTACTCGACGACGGCTGCCGGCCCGATTCCACGAGAATCAATCTCGTCGATATCGCACCCTCCGTGCTGGGCCTGATGGGCCGTGAACCGCCCGACTGGATGGACGGAAGGCCCCGTTTCCAACGCGCCGTCGCGCGGGCCTAGGAGATCCACTACGCACCGTTGTAGCGATACGGCATCATTCGTGCGCATGCCACCGCCATGCCAAAACAGAGAACGCCGACGGGACCGCGGAATCGCGCTTCGGCCCGCCGGTGCCTCTATCGCTGGACGATACTCACCCCGGTTAATGCTCGGCTCGAAACACCGCAAACCGCTGATCTATACAGTCTACCAGGCAATCAGGCTCGAACTCCGTCGTCTGGATATCGACCTCGCCCGCCACGGCCGGACCGTGGGTCCGGACAACGAGATGGATTTCGGCCCACAGTCCGTGGGCGCGCTGCAGTCCGTTGCCGAAATTAACGAACGTCCCGTCCGGCACGCGGCCGGCGTTGAGGTGCGCCACGACGTTGGCGACGCCATCCTCGCCGGTGACCCAGCCGTCAGCATAAAGGTCCGATATGTTGACCGCCTGGACTTGCGCCATGTTGAGACCGCCTGACGGTAGAAAGAGATCCGCTTCGCCGCACTCGAACGGAACAAGACACTTCCACGGTGAATTGAATACGACCCACCAAAGTGTATACGCCGCGTTTGGACAAGAAAAAGACCTACTGTCTCTACGAGGCGCCGAGCGCCGACTTGATCCGCGAGGCCGCGCAACGGCTCAATCTCCCGGCCGACGACATCGTCGAAGTGAGCGTGCCTTTGGGCCCGGAGCTCGCGCCGGCACTGCGCTGACCGGTCGCGCCCTCAGGGCGCGGGTGCGATATTCTTATTTACGCGAAAGAGATTCGCAGCGTCCCACTGTTGCTTGATTTCGCGCAAACGCTGGTAGTGGGTGCCGTAGGCCGCACGCACGCGCGACTCGGGCTCGTCGTCGGCTAGGAAATTGACGTAGTTGCCGCCCGTGGAGAACTCGCGCAGGTCCTCCCACGCGGTTTGCGCCCATGCGATGTTCACGGCATCGTCGGTCGCCTGTTCCCAGGAAGACATGACGTTGAGCACCGCCGCGGCGTCTCGATTGCCCGCCGGCGAATGCTCGGGGCCGAGCCTATTGAGCGCACCGTCGATAGGAAACACCGCGATCGTCGAATGCGGTGAGACAAGTCGCTCGGCGTGGGCCAGCGCGCGCGCCAGCATGGCAGCCTCAACGCGCGGCAAATACTCCGACTTCCAGTAGTAGCGCCGACCTTTCGGCTGCGTCGCATCGAGCAAGCGCTGATGAGCGACGTAGGTTCGGCGCGTGACGATGTCGCCGACGGGTTTACGGAACGCCTTGAGCGGCGCCACGTCCTTCTCCGCTTGTGCGATCGCGCCCGTGTGGCAAACAGCGAGCACGACGACGAGCTTGCCATGAACCTCGGCCGGCAACCAAGGCGCCGGCGGCGCCTTACGCAGAATCGTCACGCATGTGAGCTCCGGCGGCGCCGCGGCGACGAATTCGGCGACCGTCGCCAATACGTCGGCCGCTTCCTCGCCGCGCCAGGCCATGACCCCAGCGACGATTTCAGGACCCAGCGGGTAGAGCGCGTACTCGAAGCTCGACACGACGCCGAAATTGCCGCCGCCGCCGCGCAATCCCCAGAAAAGGTCGGGATGCTCGGTCTCGCTGGCGCGTACAACACGCCCATCCGCGGTGACGACGTCCATGGAGCGCACGTTGTCGCAGGTCCACCCGAAACGCCGGGTGGTGTAGCCGAAGCCGCCACCCACCGTGAGCCCGCCGATGCCGGTCGTCGAGACGAAGCCGAGCACGGCCGCGAGACCGTGCAATTGGGTTTCGGCATCGACGTCGCCGATGACGCACCCGGCTTGCGCACGTGCCGTGCGCTGCGTCGAATCCACCAGCACGCCGCGCATGGACGAGAGATCGATGACGATTCCGCCGTCACAGGTGCCGAGACCAGCGATGTTGTGGCCGCCGCCGCGAATGGCGAGGCGGAGACCGCGTTCGCGGGCAAACGAGACGCACTGCGCGATGTCGCTTGTACCGAGGCAGCGCGCGATCAGGGCGGGACGCCGGTCGATCAACCCGTTCCAGACCGGACGCGCGTCTTCGTACCCTGGACTGTCAGCGGCCACCAGGTTGCCTCGAAGTCCCGTGCGCAGCGTGTCGACGGCCGCCTGTTCCAGCGTGACGATCGTGTCATCCACAGCGACTGCGCGTATTACCACCGAGCTGCCCTCCGCAATCATGTTCCACGCTGCTAATTGAAGCGCGTATCTACGCATCGCGTCTTGGCGTCGACCGCGCGCATCGTCACTCCTGTAATAGAGCGCTGCACGACTCATTCTAGCCCCCCTTGCGGGCGCGGCAAGGCGGCGATGAGCTCGCGGGCTTTGTCGAGCGCCTCAATCACCGACTAGGGATCGGTGCCGACAGCTCCTGCGCTCGGCGCAGCGATGCGCCGAAATACGAGCGGGCGACGCTCTGCAAGATAAGCGCCGTCAGAAGCTGAACGTTGCCGAAAACTATACTTGCAGCGTGCTGTCAGGGGTTCGTTCGCTCTTGGAAGGACTATGGACGCGTTGGCAATCGACAATTAGTCTTAGATATCCGCCTTGCCCCGTCGTTTGGATTTGGCGATTCGGGCGTTCAGCCGGCCGACAACAGCGCTCGCAATCCCGCTTCCACAAAACGGCGATCCGTCGTGAGCGCTTCCGTCAGACGCAGCTCGCGCATGATCACGAAGCTGCTGCAATCCGTGAATGAATAAGAGTGATCGGCGTGCTTGCGAAAGAATGCTTTGGTCTTGTC
>DATCIQ010000522.1:0-2224 GCA_036507635.1 Gammaproteobacteria bacterium | reverse complement strand
CGGCGTGATCCTGAACCTCACGCCGGGGCAGGACACGTTCTACATCCTCGGCCGCAGCATTGCCCAGGGCTCGCGAATCGGTGTCGCCTCGGCGCTCGGAGTCTGCGCCGGATGCCTCGTGCACACGTTCGCAGCCGCCGTTGGGCTGTCGGCGATTCTTGCGACCTCGGCCTCCGCGTTCATGGTGTTGAAGGTCGTGGGAGCCGCCTACCTCGTCTATCTCGGCGTTCGCATGCTCGTGACGGCCGGCTTTCCCGCACAGCCGCCGTCGACGGCGAGAGCGCAATCGTCGCGCGTCGCTTTTCGCCAAGGCGTGCTCACGAACGTGCTCAACCCGAAGGTCGCGCTATTTTTTCTCGCGTTCATGCCGCAGTTCATCGACCCCGACAGCCGGACGAAGGTCGCGGCGTTCATCGTGCTCGGGATCACGTTCATATTCACGGGCACGATTTGGTCCCTGACTTTGGCTCTTTCGGCGGCAAAGCTTCGCGACCTGTTCGTGCGGCGGTCAAAGGGCCTCGCCGTCTTCTCGCGAGCCGCCGGCGGTTTGTTCGTGTTCCTCGGGTTGCGCTTGGCTCTGAGCAAGCAGGGATGAGGCTTCGATTCGCAGAGGGCGCCGTCATCGCGCAGTCATGAGCAGCTTTCATTTTCGCGATGCAGCTTCGAGTGATGGGCCTGCGATTCGTGGCGTCGTTTTCACGGTGCTCGAGGAGTACGGCTTATCACCCGATCCGGGGACCACGGACGCGGACTTGCAAGATGTGATCTCGAGCTATACGGCAAGGGGCGGCTGTTTCCGCGTCCTCGTCTCGCCTCGGCACGAGATCGTCGGTTGCGGGGGGCTTTATCCGCTCGCCGAAGACGAGGCGGAGATCCGCAAGATGTATTTTCTCAAGGACGCGCGCGGTCGCGGGCTTGGTCGGCGATTGTTACTGAATCTTATCAATGCCGCACGCGAGCGAGGCTTCCGACGCGTCGTCGTCGAGACGGCCTCCGTGCTCGAGGACGCCATCGCGCTGTACCGGCAAAATGGGTTCGTTCCGCTCGAGCGAGCGCATCTGCCGCGCCGGTGCGACCAAGCCTACGTGCTGAGCTTGACGACGCGGCAATGAAGAGCTCTGCGTACACTGGCTGAGATACCGTGGTCGCTGAATCGGAAGACTTGACGTCGGCGCGCAGGCATCTTCGTGAAGTCGAATCCGGCTTTCGCTCCATCGATGCGGAGTTTCACCTCGACGAGGGCCTCGCCTTGCTCGAAATAATCGCCGCTGACGGAAGCCCGAAAGAGCAAAACATTGCCAATACGATCGGCACGACCTATCTCGATCGATTCGCGGCACGGATCGTCGAATCGCTGTCGGCGCTTGACGTCCCGGAACCGCACCTCAAGCATCTCATGAGAATGTCGCAGATTCTCAGTCGCTGCCGCTTCGCGCCGAGCTGCGCTACGGATCTCCGGTCTCTCGCGGGCGACATTGCCGGCCGCTATATCGACGCGCTTTTCGAGGGCTATACCAAGGACGAGAAAGATAGAGAAATCCGCCGCCTCATGAAGAAACTGGAGAAAGAAGATGAAGCCCGGTAACGGGGCGTTGCAGCCGCCCCCGCGGTGTTGGCAAAGTATGTACCTTTGCACGCGCGCCCGTAGCGGCCGGGGGGAGGCATGGATACACGTCGAGAGTTCATCGCCGGCAGCGTGTCGGCGGCCGCGCTGCTCGCGGCCGGCCCCGTGCTAGCGCAACGCGTCGATCCCGTCGAGCTCACTCTCGACGAAGCGTCGAGACTCATCCGCGCGCGCATGCTTTCGCCCGTGGAGCTCGTGCGTGCATATCTTGCGCGCATCGAGCAAATCGAGCCGCGCGTGAACGCGTACATCACCGTTACGGCCGCTCTCGCGCTCGAGCAGGCCGAGCGTCTCGAAGCCGAGCTCGATGACGGACGTTGGCGCGGTCCGTTGCACGGCATTCCGGTCGCGCTCAAGGACAACATCGATACCGCAGGTATTCTGACGACGGCCGCAAGCGCCGTTCTTGCAGGCCGTGTTCCCGTCGAAAACGCGGAAGTTTATCGACGCCTGCGAGACGCGGGCGCGGTGCTGCTCGGCAAGCTCAACATGCACGAGTTCGCCTACGGCGGCACGTCGGCAATCACGCATTTCGGGCCCGTCCACAATCCATGGAACCTCGACCACATCCCCGGCGGCTCGTCGGGCGGTTCCGCCGCG
>DATCIQ010000521.1:0-2093 GCA_036507635.1 Gammaproteobacteria bacterium | reverse complement strand
AGCACGACGATCATCTCGCGCGCGCCGTTCCCGATGGCCCGGTCCGCAACCTCCGGCAGCCCGAGGAAGCGCACATAGGCCTCGGCGCCGACCGTGTAGCCGTGCAGAAAATAGACGACGGGAAAGCGGCGCTCCGGCTCCTCGGCGTAACTCGGGGGAAGATAAACGACGACGTCGCGCGTCGGATCGTCGCCTTCGAGGTTCCCTTCGAGCGACGGGCCGTGCACTTTGATGCGCTCGAGCGTTCCTTGGCGCAGTCCTGCAGTATCGTCGGCGGGCTGCGCGACGAGCGCGCCGGCGGTGACGAGCGATAAGACCGGAATCAGGCCGGCGGCGCGTGCAGTGGTGACAGAACTTCGTAGCTCGAGCATCGGCGTCTCCTGTACGGCTACTACGGCTTGATTTGAAACTGCTGATGCTTCTCGGTCAGGTCTGGAATGCCGGTCTCGAGTGAGCCGATCAAACGGCGAACTCGGGCCGCCGGCCGTTCGCCGGGCTGGCGCTGCACCTTCAAGTAATCGCGAAGCGCCTCGCGCAGGATTTCCGAGCCCTCCATACCGGTCTCGCGACTCGCGCGATCGAGCGCTCTGCGGAGGTCTTCCGGAAGGCGTAAGGCGTACTGTAAGCTGTGAAACCATAATGCAATGCAGTGTAATGCGTTGCAATGCGGCCGTAAAACGTTGGAACGTCGCGCGAAGCTTCCCCGTGCTCGTCGCTATGGCGCGCCTGGCGCCGCTTCGATCCGGTAAGGGAAAGAGTAGAATGTGATGGTGGAGAATCTCAAGAAGTCCCCGCCGCATAACGTGCATGACGAGACGCTGATCGACTGGTTTCTGTCGTTGGAACCGGCCGATCGGCTGGCTGAGCTCGAGTCTCGCATCGCCTTCTTCAACGCTGCGTCCCGCGATGCCGACACCAAGCTTTCTCCGGATTCTGGAAATCCTTGAAAAGCACGGCGTCGAGTTCGTCGTCGTCGGCGGAGTCGCTGCCGTCCTCCACGGCGCCCCGGTCACCACTTTCGATATCGACACACTCGTCAAGGTCAGCGACGAGAACGCGGACCGGTTGCTGGCAGCGCTCACGGACTTGGAGGCGCGCTATCGGGAGCACGCCAAACCCATCTCTCCCACCAGGGAGGACTTATTGGCCGGCGGTCACCTGCTGTTGATGACGAACAGCGGGCCTCTCGACGTGCTTGGTTTCGTCGGCAAAGGTCAGCGATACGAGGACCTGGCCCATGAGACGTCGATGATCCCGGTCGGCGGTTTCTCGATCGGTGTGCTGGACCTCGAGGCACTCATCGAGCAGAAACGAGCGCTCGGGCGCGACAAGGACCAGGCCGCTTTACGGCTGCTCGAGGCCGTGCTCAGACGCCGTCGCTGACATCGTTCAGTCTTCGAACGCCCGAGCCGCGCGCTTACCGATACGCCGCGGCCTGAATCCCATAGAGCTCCGAGTACTGCGCGCCGCGCGCGATGAGCTCGGCGTGCGTGCCGACCTCGACGACGCGGGCGCCATCCAAGACGACGATGATGTCCGCCATGCGCACCGTCGAGAACCGGTGCGACACGAGTATCGTGATCCGGCCGTCACCGCGCGCGGCGGCCGCGTAACGCTCGAACAGCGCGTGCTCGGTTTCGGCGTCGAGCGCGGCGGTCGGCTCGTCGAGCACGAGCAGGAGCGGCCGGTCGCGCATGAAGCCGCGCGCGAGCGAGAGCTTTTGCCACTGTCCGAAGGATACCTCGACGCCGCCGGGCCAGGTCGGTCCGAGCTGCGTATCGAGGCCCGCCGTGAGTCGCGACACGACGTCCGCGGCGCCTGCGCGTCCGACCGCGGTCGTCACGGCGGGCTCGTCGTCGAGCCGCGAGACGTCGCCCAAGCCCACCGTATGCCGCGCGCGGAACTCGAAGCGGAAGAAGTCTTGGAACGCACCGGCCAAGCGCGTGCGCCAATCCTCGGCCGCCACGCGCGCGAGCGGCGTATCGTCGACGTAGATCGTGCCGGCCGTCGGCTCGTACATCTTGGCGAGCAGCTTCACGAGCGTCGTCTTGCCCGCGCCGTTCTCGCCGACGATCGCAATGACGGCGCCCGCG
>DATCIQ010000520.1:0-8754 GCA_036507635.1 Gammaproteobacteria bacterium | reverse complement strand
GTCTCGCCTGCGAGCGCCGGCGCCGCTGCGAACGCGGTTGCATAGTCGAACGCGCCCGTGGAGAGCACGATCGCCGCGATGCCGAGCAGGAAGCCGAAATCGCCGACGCGATTGACGAGGAACGCCTTTAAGCTCGCGAAGATCGCCGTCGGCCGCTTGTACCAAAAACCGATGAGCAGATACGAGACGACGCCGACCGCTTCCCAGCCGAAGAAGAGCTGCACGAAGTTGTTCGACATCACGAGCATGAGCATCGCGAACGTGAACAGCGAGATATAGCTGAAGAACCGCTGGTACCCCGGATCGTCGCGCATGTAGCCGATCGTGTAGACGTGCACGGCGAGCGACACGAAAGTCACGACCGCCATCATGAGCGCCGTGAAACGATCGACGAGAAAGCCGATCTGCATCGTCAAGCCGCCGACGGCCGCCCACACGTATACCGGGCCGTCGAACGCAGGCTCGCCGTCGAACACGATGTTGTCGAGCACCAGGAGCGACAGCAGGAACGACAGGGTGACCGCCGCGATCGTGACCGATTGCGCGCCGACGCGGCCGATCCAGCGCCCGAGCAGGCCCGCCACGGCGGCGGCCGCAAGGGGCGCCAGGACGATGGTTAGATAGACCTCCTCCTCCACGCTCAGCCCTTCAGCGAGTCCAGATCGTCGACGTTGATGCTGCGCGTGTTACGGAACAGCACGACGAGTATCGCGAGACCGATCGCGGCCTCGGCGGCGGCGACCGTGAGAATGAAGAACACGAACACCTGCCCTACGGTATCGCCGAGCATGCGCGAGAAGGCGACGAAGTTGAAATTGACGGCGAGCAGCATGAGCTCGATGCACATGAGCAAGAGAATCACGTTCCTGCGATTGATGAAAATGCCGGCGACGCTCAGGCTGAAGAGCACGGCCGCGAGCACGAGGTAGTGGGAGACGCTGACCATGCCCTTCAGTCCCGGCTCGATTCGACTTTGACGAGGCGCACGCGATCCTCGCGGCGCACCGCGACCTGCGCGTCGATGTCCTGCACCTTGAGCCCGCGGCGCTTACGCATCGTCAGAGTGATCGCGGCGACGATGGCGACGAGCAGGATCATCGCGGCAACCTCGAACGCGTACACGTGCTCCGTGTACAAAACGCTGCCCAAGGCCTTCGTATTGCTGTAGCCGGCCGGATACGAAGCCGGAGTCTCCATGAACGCAACGTTCTGGTTGCGGAACCAAACGACGTGCCCGATCTCGGCGACGACGATCGCGGCGACGGCCGCTCCGATCCAAACGTAGCGCGTAAACCCTTCACGCAGCTTCTCGACGTTTATGTCGAGCATCATGACCACGAACAGGAACAACACCATGACCGCGCCGACGTATACGAGCACGAGCACGATGGCCAGGAACTCGGCTTCGATCAGGAGCCACAGCGCCGCGCTTTGCACGAAGGCGAGCACGAGAAACAACGCCGAGTGCACGGGATTGCGCGACGTGATCACGCCGAGAGCGGCCACGACCAGGATGGCGGCAAAGGCGTAGAACAAGATCGTCGGAATCACGCGCGCGAATCTCTCTTCGTTACTCTAACGGTATGCGGCATCCGCCGCTTTGTCGGCGGCGATCATCGCTTCGTACTTGTCCCCGATGGCCAATAGCTTGTCTTTGGTCATGATGTTCTCGCCGCGCGATTCCATGTGGTACTCATGGATGCGCGTCTCGACGATCGCGTCCACGGGGCACGCTTCCTCACAGAAGCCGCAATAAATGCACTTGAAGAGATCGATGTCGTAGCGAGTCGTGCGCCGCGTGCCGTCGTCACCGACATCGGACTCGATCGTGATCGCAAGCGCGGGACAAACGGCTTCGCAAAGCTTGCAAGCGATGCACCGTTCCTGGCCGTTCGCGTAGCGCCGCAGGGCGTGCAAGCCGCGGAACCGCGGCGATTGGGGGGTCTTCTCCTCGGGGTACTGCACCGTGACTTTCTTGGCGAAGAGATTCTTGAGGGTCAAGCGCAGGCCCTTGAGAAGCTCCGTCATCAGGAAGGTTTTTACGAGACTCTGCACCCTTTACTCCGAAGAATCGCGAGCGAAGCTCGCTCCTACAACGAGGTCACGGACCATGGACCGACCTCGAGCGCCGCCATCGCGCCTTCGACGGCGATCCAGACGATCGTCACCGGAATGAATACCTTCCAGCCGAGACGCATGATCTGGTCGTAGCGGTAACGCGGAAACGTCGCGCGAAACCACAGAAAGCAGAATGCAAATATCGCCATCTTGAGCGCGAGCCAGCCGAAGCTCGGCTGGGCGATCCAGGTGTCGGCGAGCCCCGGGATGCCTGCGAACGGCGACAGCCATCCGCCCAAGAAGAACGTCGCGGCCAGCACGGTGATGAGGAGCATATTGGTGTACTCGGCGAGAAAGAAGAGCCCAAACGCGATTCCCGAATACTCGACATGAAAGCCCGCGACGATCTCCGACTCGCCCTCGGCGACGTCGAACGGCGCGCGATTGGTTTCCGCGACGCCGGAGATGAAATAGACGAGAAACAACGGGAACAGCGGCCAAACGTACCAACTCAGGAGACTCGTTCCGGCCTGGGCGCGCACGATGTCGCCGAGATTCAAGCTGCCGCTCGCCATGAGCACGCCGACGAGCGCAAACCCCATCGGGATCTCGTAGGCGACGATTTGCGCCGCGGAGCGCATCGCGCCGAGGAACGCGTACTTCGAGTTCGACGCCCAACCGGCGAGAATCACGCCGTACACGCCGAGCGACGTCAACGCCAAGATGTACAGGAGGCCGGCGTTGATATCGGCGATCACGAACTCCGCATTCATGGGCACTGCCGCCCAGACCGCCAATGCCGGTATCAACGCGACGATCGGCGCGAGCAAGAACAAGACGCGATTCGCGTTGGCCGGAATCACGATTTCCTTGAGCAGCATCTTGATGAGATCCGCGAACGGCTGAAGCAGTCCCTTCCATCCGACGCGGTTCGGTCCGATGCGCACCTGCATCCAACCGATGATCTTGCGTTCCCAGTAAGTGAAGTACGCGACGGCGAGAATCAACGGCACGAGCACGATGACGATCTTGCCGAGCGACGCCGCCGTGAACTTGAGCTCGGCGGGCAGCGACGTCCAAAGGGCCGTCAGCCAGGCTTCGAGCGCCGCGACGTTTTGCGCGAGCCACTGCATGCTCACGCGCTCCTCAGGGTTGCGGCCGCCGGCTCGCCGTCTTCGCCTCGCGCGAGCGCCGTCTGCTGCAGCGCCGGCGACCGGCGCACGAGCGCATCGATCGAATAGATCGGCACGTCGACGTCGACCGCGTCGCTCTCGTGCTCGTCGAGACTTATCTCGACGATGCCGCGATAGGCGTTATCCGGCGCTACGTCGCCGAGCTGCTTCTTGAGCTCGTCGCGGACTTCCTCCGACGTGCGGTACTCGAAGTCCGGCACGGTGAAGGTATTGCCGAGCACGCGCAAGATCCGCCAGCCGGGACGCGATTCGCCGACGGGCTCGGCCGCGGGCTCGAAGCTCTGCCAGCGACCTTCGCCATTGACGTACGTGCCCGAAGTCTCGGCGTACGTTGCGATCGGCAGCAGGACGTGGGCGCATTCGAGTATCAAGTCGCTCACGAACGGCGTGAAGCACACGACGACGTCGGCCGATTTCAACGCCTGCTCGGCCAGCGCGCCCTCGGCGAGATCGAGATTCGGCTCCAACCCGAAGAGGATGTAGGCGTGCCGCGGCGAAGTCAGCATGCTGTTCGTGTGAAAGCCCGGAGCCGCCGGCGGCTTGCCGCCGATGCCACGGTGCGGCAGAAAGCCCGCGAGCGCGGCGCCGACGCCGTTGGCGCCCTCGGCGATGTACCCGAGCTTAGCGCCCGTGAGCTCGCCGATCGCGGCCGACAACGCGCGAATCTCCGCAAAGCGCGGGTGGCGCTGCGCGATGTGCCCGAGTATCACGAGCGCCCGCTTCTTGTCCATGAGAATGCGCGCGGCAGCGACGTGCTCGAGTCCCGCAGTCACACCCTCGAGGTTCTCGGCGACCGCCTGCGGCACGGGCCTGCCGGCCTCTTGCGCCGCCGCCACGACGACGCCGGCCAAGGAGCGTGCGAAGCTCTCGAGCGGCGCCTCGACGTACGCGGCTGTCGAGAAGTGATACTCGTATTCGTCGGGATTCACGAAGCCGACGGCCGTGCCGCGCAATGCCGCGGTGCGCACGCGATGCGCGAAAATCGGCACCTCCATGCGCAGGTTCGAGCCGACGAAGAGAATTCCTTCTTGCGCTTCGAGGTCGGCGATCGTGCAGCCGAGCCACGGCCAAACCGGATCCGCGTCCTGGTCGCGGAAGTCGCGGCGCCGCAGCCGGTGATCGAGATTCGCGCTGCCGAGATGCGCGGCGATGCGCCGCAACAGATACAGCTCCTCGATCGTCGCGCTCGGCGACGCCAGGACCCCGAGGTCGGCGCCTTCGTGGGCGACGGCCGCATTGATCGATCGTGCCGCGAGTTCGAGCGCCTCTTGCCACGTGACCTCGACCCATTCCTGGTCGCGTTTGATCATGGGCTTTTCGAGCCGGTCGTCGCCGTACATGCCGAACGAGCCGAAACGGTCGCGGTCGGAAATCCACGCTTCGTTGATGGCGTCGTTGTCGCAGGGCACGATGCGGCGCAACCGGCCGCGCAGAACGTGGCCATAGAGGTTCGAGCCCGCGCAATCGTGCGGCGCAATCATGGGCCGGGCCTCCATTTCCCAAGCGCGCGCCGTGTACCGGTAAGGCTTGTTGTTGAGCGCGCCGACCGGGCACAAGTCGATGATGTTGCCCGAAAGCTCGTGGTCGACACTCTTTTCTATATACGTTCCGATCTCCATGTTCTCGGTGCGTCCCACCGCGCCGAGCTCCTGGATGCCAGCGATCTCCTGGCCGAAGCGCACACAGCGCGTGCAGTGGATGCAGCGTGTCATGTCGGTCGAGACGAGCGGTCCGAGATACTTGTCTTTGACGACGCGCTTGCCCTCCGTGTAACGGGACACGCCGCGGCCGAAGCCCATGGCGAGATCCTGGAGCTCGCATTCGCCGCCCTGATCGCAGATGGGACAATCGAGCGGGTGATTGATGAGCAGAAACTCCATGGTCGCTTTCTGCGCCGAAATCGCGCGTGCGGAGCGCGTGAACACTTTCATGCCTTCGGCGACCGGTGTCGCGCACGCGGGCATCGGTTTCGGCGCCTTCTCGATCTCGACGAGACACATGCGGCAATTCGCGGCGACCGTGAGCTTGCGGTGATAGCAGAAGCGCGGCACGTACACGTCCGCTTGGTCGGTGACCTCGATGACCATTTGCCCCTTGCGGGCCCTTACGGGCACGCCGTTGACTTCGATGGTTACGATGTCGGTGGTGGCGCTCATAACCCGCTCATGCGGCCGCCTGCTCGAGATCTTCGACGATGCTGCGGCCGTCGTGGTCGATCATGTACTCGAACTCGTGCCGAAAATGCCGCAAAAAGCTTTGGATGGGCCAGGCCGCCGCATCGCCGAAGGCGCAGATCGTGTGGCCTTCGATCTTGTTCGCGACGTCGACGAGCATGTCGAGCTCCGCCCGCTTGGCCTTGCCTTCCGTGATCCGCGTGAGCACGCGGTAGAGCCATCCCGTGCCCTCGCGGCACGGCGTGCATTGTCCGCAGGATTCGGCCATGTAGAAGCGTGCGATACGGCGCAACACTCCGACCATGCAAGTCGTCTCATCCATGACGATCGTGGCGCCGGTGCCGAGCCCCGAGCCCGCGGCGCGCAGCGTATCGAAATCCATCGTGAGATCCATGATCTTCGCGGCCGGCAACACGGGCACCGAGGAACCGCCCGGTATCACGGCTTTGAGCTTATGCCCGCCGCGCATGCCGCCCGCGATCTCGAGCAGCTCCTTGAACGGAATGCCGAGCGGCAGCTCGTAATTGCCGGGCTTTTCGACGTGGCCGGAGACGGAGAAAATCGCCGTGCCGCCCGACCCTTTGACGCCGAGCTCGGCAAACCATTTGGCGCCGTTGCGCAAGATCGTGGGAATGGACGCGAGGCTCTGCGTATTGTTGATCGTCGTCGGTTGCCCGAAGAGCCCGAACTGCGCCGGAAACGGCGGCTTGAAGCGCGGCCGGCCGGGTTTGCCTTCGAGCGACTCGAGGAGAGCCGTCTCCTCGCCGCAGATGTAGGCGCCGCCGCCGATGAACGTGTGCAGATCGAAATCGATGCTCGAGCCCTTGATGCTCCGACCGAGCCAACCGGCCGCGTAAGCTTCCTCGACCGCCTGCTCGAAGCGCGGCACGGGTTCGCCGAGAAACTCGCCGCGGATATAGTTGTAGCCGACCGTCGCGCCGATGGCGTAACCCGCGATGGCCATGCCCTCCACCAATGCGTGCGGGTTGTTGTTGAGGATCTCGCGATCGTGGCACGTACCGGGCTCGCTCTCGTCGGAGTTGCACACGAGATATTTCTGCATCGGCGCCTCGCGCGGCATGAAGGAGAGCTTCAAGCCCGTCGGAAACCCCGCACCGCCCCGCCCACGTAATCCGGAAGCCTTGACCTCCTCGATGATCGCTTCGCGCTTCCATTCGCCGTTCAGAACCTTCTGCCAAGCTTGATATCCGCCTGTCCGCACGTAGTTAGCGAGCGACCAAGCCTCCCTGTCGAACTGGCGCGTTGCGAAGCAAACCAAGTTTTGTTGTCGCATGCTCGACCCCTTACTCCAGAGCGTCCAATACCTCATCGACCTTCGCCGTCGTGAGGTTCTCGTGGTAGTGATGATCGATCATCATCATGGGCGCGCCGCAACAGGCCGCGAGGCACTCTTCTTCCCGCTTGAGGTAGAACTTGCCGTCCGGCGTGCTTTCTCCTGTCTTGATGGCAAGCTTGCCTTCGAGATGCTCGACGATCGCCCCCGCGCCGCGCAGCATGCACGAGATGTTCGTGCACACCGAGATGCTGTGCCGCCCGACCGGCTTCGTCTCGAACATCGAATAGAACGCGGCGATTTCGTAGACCTGGATCGGCGGCAAATCGAGATACTCGGCGACCGCGTTCATGAGCTCCGTCGTCAAGTAACCGCCGTTCTCGTGCTGCACGGCGTGCAGCGCGGCGATTACCGCGGAACGTCCCCTGCCCGGCGGAAACTTATCGACCCAGCGGTCGATTTCCTCGCACACGTGCACGGGCAGCGCCGCGGATTCAGGTCTAACGCTCATCGATCGATTTCGCCGAACACGATGTCTTGCGTGCCGAGCACGGCCACCACGTCGGCGAGCATGTGGCCCGCGACCATCTCGTGCAGGGAGGCGAGATGCGGGAACCCCGCTGCGCGCACTTTGACGCGGTACGGCTTGTTCGAGCCGTCCGAGATCAAGTAGACCCCGAACTCTCCCTTGGGGTGCTCGACGGCGGCATACGCCTCGCCTTCGGGTACCGTGTAACCCTCCGTGAACAGCTTGAAGTGGTGGATCAACGACTCCATGTCGTCCTTCATCTCGATGCGCAGCGGCGGCGAGATCTTGTGGTCCTCGTGCATCACGGGCCCCGGATTGCTCCTAAGCCAGTCCACGCATTGCTTGACGATGCGATTCGATTGGCGCATTTCCTCGACGCGCACGAGATAGCGATCGTAACAGTCGCCGTTGACGCCGACGGGAATGTCGAAGTCGACGCGATCGTAGGCGGCATAGGCTTGCTTTTTGCGTAGATCCCATGCGACGCCTGAGCCGCGCAGCATGGGACCCGAGAACCCCAATTGCAGCGCGCGCTCCGGGCTCACGACGCCGATATTGACCGTGCGCTGCTTCCAAATGCGGTTGTCCGTCAGCAACGTCTCGTATTCGTCGACGCGGCCGGGAAAGCCCTCGGTGAACGCCTCGATGAAATCGAGCAGACTGCCGCTGCGTTTCTCGTTGAGCTTCTTGAGCTCCGGCTCGCTGCGATAGTCGCTTTGCAGGTATTTGGGCATGCGGTCCGGCAGATCTCTGAAGACGCCGCCCGGCCGGTAGTAAGTCGCGTGCATGCGCGTGCCGGAGACCGCTTCATAGCAATCCATGAGGTCCTCGCGCTCGCGAAAGCAGTACAAGAACATCGTCATGGCGCCGATGTCCAGGCCGTGAGCGCCGAGCCACATCAAATGATTCAGAATGCGCGTGATCTCGTCGAACATCACGCGAATGTACTGCGCGCGGATCGGCGGAGTTAGCCCAAGCAGCTTCTCGATGGCCATGACATAGCCGTGCTCGTTGCACATCATCGAAACGTAGTCGAGCCGATCCATGTAACCGATGGACTGATTGAACGGCTTGCTCTCGGCGAGCTTTTCCGTCGCCCGGTGCAGCAACCCCACATGCGGGTCGGCGCGCTGTATGACCTCGCCGTCCATCTCGAGCACCAAACGCAATACGCCGTGCGCCGCGGGATGCTGGGGACCGAAGTTGAGCGTGAAATTCTGGATCTCAGGCATCGCGGCCGCCTTTGAGCTCAGGATCGTAGCGATTGTCGTCGCGGATCACCTTCGGCACGAGCGTGCGCGGCTCGATGCTGACCGGCTCGTAGATGACGCGCCCCTTCTCGGGGTCGTAGCGCATCTCGACGTTGCCGATGAGCGGAAAGTCCTTGCGGAACGGATGCCCGATGAAGCCGTAATCCGTGAGCAAACGGCGCAGGTCCGGATGACCCCGAAATAGAATGCCGTACAGATCGAACGCCTCACGCTCGTACCAATCGGCCGAATGCCA
>DATCIQ010000519.1:0-4365 GCA_036507635.1 Gammaproteobacteria bacterium | reverse complement strand
ACAGCGAGAGCAGCGGCGGAGCGGCCGACATCGGCGCCGGAGCCCAAGGCTCCGCGGGCGCTACGGCGAGCGGTGCGACTTCGGTCGCCGGTCGCGCGTTCGGTGACGGCCAAGCCGCGGCGGGCACTGCCGTGCGCGGCGTACGCGGTCGGGTTGCCGGCACGCGCGAGCACGCGAGCGCGGCGCAAGCCGAGGTGCGCGGCGCCGTGCGTGGTACGCTCGAATCGGAGCTCGACGGCGACGTCACGGAATCGGTGCGGCCGACGCTCGATGCCGTAGTCGAAACGGAGCTCGAAGGCAGCGTGGACGCCGAAGTCGACGCTAGCATCGAGGCCGGCGTCGACGACGAGGTGTCCGGTGCCATCGATGTTGCGGTCGACGATGCAATCGAGGCCGCGATCGACAGCGACGTCGCCGGAGCCGTCGCAGGCGAAATCGAGCAAGAGCTCTCGAGCGAGAGCGGGTGCAGGCGACGCCGCGGCGCAATTCCAATTCGGCGTCGGCTACGATAAGCCCGCGACCGGCCGGCTCGACCTGCAAGCAGGCTACGACTTTTCGCAAACACTGCACGAAGACTTTAACGCCTTCGACGTTCGCATTCACCGCGGTAGACACGCACCGGCAATTCATCGGCGTGAGTGCCGACATGGACGCGCTTGTCGAGCAATGGGACTTCACATTCTTCGCGATCATGCAAGAGATCGATGGCATCGCGGACCGGCAGGCCGTCGGCGCGGAAGCCCGCTATCGCGGCGAGCGCACGAGCATCGTCGGCGTCGTCGACGTGGATCTATCTTACGGGATCCTGAACTCCGCGCTCGTCACCGCCAATTGGCGCGCCACCGAAAAACTGACGCTCAACGGACGCGTGAATGTCGGAGCCGCGCCGTTCTTGACGACGCGCAACGCTCTAATCGGCCAATCGGTTACAACGATCGAGGATCTGTTGGAGACGTTTTCCGAAGGCCAAATCCGCCGCTTGGCGCGCGACCGAACGGCGCAAGTGAGTAACGGGACGTTCGGGCTGTCCTGGCCATTGTTTGATCGCTATCAACTTAACTTCGACATCGGCTATTACGAAGTCGACGCAACCATCGAATCGGCGAGCGTGGCCGAGATCCCGGCAAGCGGCACGCAAACATTCATATATACGAGCCTGGTCGGCTCGAGCGTCATCAAAGACGGTGATACGGCGATCTTCTCGTTGCAACGCAGCGATACACGCAACGGGACGAGCGATACGTTGATGTTCGACTTTCGCTTTCCTACGAGCGAGCGGTTGCGCCTGAACCCGCGGTTGGCGCTGTCGTCTCGACGCCACGTAGGTAACCAGTCCGAGGAATGGATCGCGGCACCGACGCTGCGCTTGGCGTTCCGCTGGCCGCGGCATCATCAGCTCGAGCTCGAGCTCGGCGCACGGCTGTCGACTCGCGACTTCGCCGAGGGCCCCATCGGCCTCGAGCAACGGCAAGAGAGCTCGGAGTATTTCTATAACGCGGGCTATTGGTGGGAGTTTTGAAATTGACCAGCCGAATGGCGCGCGGAACGGCGCTGGCGCTCATGACGGCGGCTGCCGGATGTGCGAGCGAGGCGCCGTTGCACTCCACGCTCGACGACCAGGGGCTCACGTGGGTAACCGCGGACCTCATGGTCACGTTGGCGCGCCCGGCGCCGCGTTTCAGCACCGCCGCACGCGACTATGTTTATCTCGCGCCCGTGGAAACCAACAACATGGGTACGCGCAGCCACTATCTCTGGCTCGGACTCGGAACGACCATCGATCGGGCTTGGCGTTTCGTCGCGCCAAGCACTGCCGTCACGCTGGTGCTCATCATGGACGGCCAGCCGCTCGCACTGCCGCTGTCGTCGTGGGACGCACGTTCAGCCGCTCCGCCGTACGATACGCCCGCGCCCGTCTATCAAGTGCGACGCGCGCGCATCACTTTGGATCAGCTCGAGCGATTCGCGAACGCGGAATCGATCGGGGTAGAGCTCCTAGCAGACGACGGCACCGCCTTGAGCTATGAGCTCTGGGACGGCGCCTGGTCGGATTGGCAGGCTTTCGTCACGGGCGTCGAACCGTAAGCGATCTGCGTGGCGGTGTGGGCGCGGCAACGCCGACGAGCGATATAATTGTGCGATGCTTCGGACGATTCTGGTCTACGGCGCGCTCCTCGCGGCAGGCGCATTCGGTTTGCAATGGCTCGAGTACCGGTTTCTCGTACGGGCGTATTCGACCGAGATGTATGTCGCTCTGGTTGCCGTGGCTTTCATGGGGCTCGGCATTTGGGTCGGAGCGAGACTGTTCCGGCGTGCGCCGCCGGCCATGTTCGAGGCCAACACGCGCGTGCAGGAGACGCTTCGCATCAGCGAGCGCGAGCTCGAGGTGCTCAAGTTGCTGGCGACGGGCCGGTCGAACAAGGAAATTGCGGGTCGGCTCAAGGTCTCGCCCAATACGGTGAAGTCGCATGTGGCGAAGCTCTACGGCAAGCTCGAAGTCAAGCGTCGGACCGAAGCGATCCTCCGCGCGCGCGAGCTCGGAATGATCCGGTAGCCGGTGTAACGCTCCGGATTTCGGGCGATTCTGCAAAAATCACCCTTTCGGGGGATTGCTCGATCGGGCTGCCCCGCTTGTGATAGCGCATCGCAACGCAACGAGGCTGCCCAATGCTCCGCATCATCCTGATCTACGGAATCATCGCCGGATTGGTCGTCACCGTTCCCTTGAGCACCGCATTCATGATCATGGAAGCGGCGCCCGAGAACGGTGCCTTTTACGGCTACCTTGCCATGCTCCTGGCGCTGACGGCGGTTTTTCTCGGTATCAAGCGCCACCGCGACAAAGCGCTCGGTGGCGTCATCAAGTTCTTGCCGGCGCTGACGGTCGGGCTCGGCATCAGCGCGGTGGCAAGCCTTTTCTGGGTCGTGGCCTGGGAAATCACGCTGGCCAGCGGGTTCGATTTCCCCGCGGCCTATACGAACGGCATGCTGGAGGCAGCGCGCGCCAAGGGCGCCTCGGAAGCCGAGCTTCAGGTGGTCATCGCGAACGCCGAGGCGTTCATGAAGATGTACGCCAACCCGCTCGTGCGTGTTCCGATCACCTTCGTCGAGATGTTTCCGATCGGCGCTCTCATCTCGCTGATCTCGGCGGCACTGCTCCGCAACAGCCGGTTCCTGCCGGCTCGGGGAAACGCAGCTTGAGTTGCAGGATTGGCGCGGAAGCCGCTAGCAGCGGTTCCAGCGCCGCGACAACATGAGCTTGAGCTTGCGCTGCTCGTGATCGGCGAGCGCCGCGCCGCATTCCGCGAGCTCGTCCTCGAGTGAATTAAGCTCTCGGCCGCTGGCGCTCTCGAGCCGCTGCTTCAGATCGTAAAAGAGCGACGAGTATTCGCCGCAGAGCTCGCGGATGAACGTAAACGACTGCCTGTGGATCGCACAGGGGCCGTGCATGCGGATCGCGTGCTGGTGCTCCGGCGTACAGTAACCCTTGTGGCGCTCGAAACCGTACGCAGGGTAGCTGCGCGCAAGATCGCTCATGAGGCGGTCGCGATGTGTTTTCGCGACGATCGACGCGGCGGCGATCGAGAAATCGATGCCGTCGCCCTTGTTGAAGCTGTTCTGCGGCACGGCGACATTGGGGATGCTGCGCGCGTCGACGAGCACGTGCTGCGGCGGCAGCGGCAGCGCCTCGACGGCGCGGCGCATCGCGAGTAGGCCCGCTTGATAGATGTTGATGCTGTCGATCTCGCCTACCTCGGCCCGCCCGATGCCGATGCCGACTGCCGTTTCGCGAATCGCGCGCTCCGCGGTTTCGCGCTGCTCCGCGTCGAGGCGCTTCGAATCGTCGATGCCCGGCAATTCCGTGTGCGGCGGGAACACGACAGCCGCCGCGATTACGGGGCCGGCAAGCGGTCCCATGCCGACCTCATCGACGCCGGCGATGCGCTCGACGCCGGCGCGCCAGAGGACGCGCTCGAAATTGAGCATCGCGTCGAGCCGCGTGCGCTCTGAGCAATCGCGGTCGTAGCGCTTCTTGAGCGTTGAGTAGATTTGGCGAACGCCCCGGCGCGGATCGCGCCTGAGCTTGTTGAGCGCCTGCGGCGTCACGGGGTCCTCCGCGCGCGCGTAGCGCTCGCGTATCTCCTCGATCGATAGTCTGGACAGCGTCGACGACATCGTTGTGCCACTCGCTTTCCGCGGCCGCGCGCGGGCGCCCTCCCCCGAGCCCGCAAGGTAGCCAAGGCCGCGGCTCACGACAAGAGCCCGTCAGTTGCGCGAGGTAGTAATCTGTCGTGGAGCAAGCCGTTCCAATGAACTCAGTGGCTCCTTCCGTGGTCGTCTAGCGTTGTGTTGAGCGGCGCGGGC
>DATCIQ010000518.1:0-2765 GCA_036507635.1 Gammaproteobacteria bacterium | reverse complement strand
AGCTGCAGCGGCACGCCGATGCGCACAAAGTCGGAGAATTTGTAGCCGCCCGCGCTCATGACGAGCAGATGGGTCTGGTACCCGATGGGCGAGACGAACCCCATGTTCGCGCCGTAAAGGACCGCGAGCACGAACGGCTCGGCCGGCACGCCGAGTTGTTGCGCAATATTGAACGCGATCGGCGTGCCGAGGACAGCGACCGCGTTGTTGGACAAGAGCTCGGTCAGAAAGGCCATGATGAGGATGATGCCGGCGAGCACGATCGATACGGGCAAGCCGTTGGTCAGCGCGACGTAAAGCTGCGCGATGTATTGGGCCGCGCCTGTGGCCATGAGGGCGAGACCGAGGGCGAGGCTTGCGACGATGACCAAGATGATGGAGCGATCGACGGCAGCCGTGACGTCTTTCCATGTCAACACGTGCGTTGCAAGCATGAGCGCGACACCGAGCACCGCGGCGATCGAGATACGCATGACTCCGAAGGCCGCGAGCACGACGACGGCGGCCACGATGGCGATTGCGAGCGAGCCCTTGCCGACTTGGGGCACGGCGATTCGGCCGTCGAGCACGAGCACCTGACCGCTGCGCTTCAAGCGGTCGAGACCTTGGCTCGAGCCCTGGAGCAGCACGATGTCACCCGCGTGCAGCACGAGCTTGCTCACGTATTGACGCGTATCGCCGGGTCTTCGCCCCGGCCGATGCAACGCGACGGGAACGAGGCCGTAGGTCGACGGCAGCCGGCTCGCGTCGAGCGTGCGCTGGTCGAGCACCGAGCCTTCCGTAACGACGACCTCGGCGAGTCGTTGATCGCTTGCGGGCGGACGATCTCTTTCCATGACCTGGTCCGTGTCGACGGCGAGCAAAGTCGCGCCGAGGAGGCGCTCGAATTGCTTCAAGTTCTCGAGCGTGTCACTGACGTGCAGAAAGTCGCCGGGCTTCACGCGGGTCGAAGGCAGTTTCATGAGCGACAGCTCCCCGCGCGCAATCCGCGTGACGCGCATGCGGCCCTTGGTGAGCGCGAGCAGCTCGGCGACTGTTTTGCGTTCGGCGGGACTGTCCTCATTGATGCGCAGGCGCGACTCGAAAATGCGCGGCGCGACGTCGCTGAGCGGTGGCTTGCGCTCGGGTACCAACCGCGGCGCGACGAGCCAGAGGAAGACGATCGCGACGCTGCCGACGATGAATACGGGTAGCGCAAAATCGAACATTCCGAGCTCGCGCATGCCGAGACTCGCGGCGATCGCGACGACGAGCAGATTCGTCGACGTGCCGATCGACGTCGCCATGCCGCCGATGATCGTCGCATGTCCGACGGGCATGAGAATCCCCGACGGGGAGATCTTGGCCTGCAACGATACGGTGACGAGCAACGGCAACATCGCCGCCACGACGGGCGTGTTGTTGAGAAACATGCTGAGCGTCGCACAGGTCAAGAGAGACGCCAGGAACGCGAGCTGCGGACGGATTTTCCAAAGCTCCGCAAGCACGCCGCCGATCGATTGCAGCGCGCGCGTCGTCTCGAGGCTGCGCGCGAGAATCATGAGGGCGATGACTGAGATCAAGGCCTCGTTGCCGAACCCGCTCAAAAAGTCGCCTGCGCGGACGCGCGCCCCCCCGTATTCGATCGGATAGACCTCGAACCACAAGAGCACCGTGGTCAATATCAGGAGGCTCGTCGCCTCGAGCGGGTATTTCTCGCGCATGTAAAGCGTGATGGTGAGCAACGCGAGCGCGATCGCGACAAGGGCGTGGATGCTTGGTGGTGCTGGCAAGTGCGTGCTCTCCGGCTGCGGCATTGTAATGCATCGCCGGGACCGACCGCGTAAGATCAGGACGGCGTTCATGTAAGCGACGGTACCGAGACGGGAATCAGTGAGTGAGATACCGCACATCGTCCATCAGCTCTGGAAGGACGAGCACGTCCCCGCGCGTTGGGAAGCGGCCGTGCGCTCGGTTCGGCGCTATCACGCGGGCTGGGAATACCGGCTCTGGACCGATGCTGCGATCGACGACTACGTTCGCCGGCGGCACGCGGATTTCCATGCGACGTTTCGCGCCTTCGAGCGTCCGATCATGCGCGCCGATGTGTTTCGGTACATTCTCATGCACGACGTCGGCGGGCTCTATTGCGATCTCGACTACGAGTTCTTGCGGCCGTTCGACTACTCGGGAGCCGAAATCGTGCTGTCGCTCGAGCGCGCCGTCCGCTTCGGCGACGACGCCGATATGATCGCGAATTACGTGCTGGCATCGGCGCCGGGGCACGGCTTCTGGCGCGACGTGTTGCGTGAGCTCAGCACGCAGCAGCCGCGGATTCGCACCTACGACGATGTGGGAGGCGCGACGGGGCCGGGGCTTTTGACGCGCATTTTTTTCGCGCATCGAACGGAGTATTCCGGCATCAAGCTCGCCGATCCGCCTGTGTTGAGCCCGCGGCGCGTGCACGGTCGCCGGGAACGCAAGTTTTACTTGAACACAGGGATAACGTACGGGTTCCACCACGGTGGGGCAGCTGGCGCGAGCGCGCTACGTGGACCTACTTGTCGCGCAAGCTCGCCAAGTGGTTCGGACGCGGTCCGTCGCGGGCGCCGGCGAGCGAGCCCGCAACGGAAACGCGCGGCCCAGAGCGCGAACCGCTGCGCTGACGCTCTAGCGCAGCGTTTCGAGCTCGCGCACGAGCCTAAGCGCCGTCGCGTCGCCGCCTGACGCTGTGACGAGCTTGCGCGCGTACGCCGTGGCGTCGTCGATGCGTCCGTCGTCGCGAA
>DATCIQ010000517.1:0-2874 GCA_036507635.1 Gammaproteobacteria bacterium | reverse complement strand
ATGTTCGATCGCGAAGGGCGCGTGTGGTACACGACGCGTATTCGCGGCATCGAGAATCCCGCGTTTTGCCGCGCGGGCTCCGAGCACGCTTCGGCGAAGCTCTTCCCGCTCGAGCGCTCCGGCCGGCAGGTGTCTGTTTACGATCCGGAAACGAAGGAGACGCGCTTCGTCGATACGTGCTTCGGCACGCATCACTTGCGTTTCGCGGAAGATGGCCGCAACACGCTGTGGATGAGCGGCGGCGGCCAGGTCGTCGGCTGGATCGATACGAAGACGTTCCTCGAGACCGGCGACTCCGCCGCCGCGCAAGGCTGGACGGCCATCATTCTCGACACCAACGGCAACGGCCGGCGCGACGAGTACGTCGAGCCCGACCAAGCCGTCGATCCCGCGCTCGACAAGCGCGTCAACGCGGGCTTCTACGCCGTGATGCCGAATCCCGTCGACGGCTCGATCTGGGGCTCCGTGATCGGCAACCCGGGCGCAATCGTGCGCCTCGATCCGGGCCCGAACCCGCCCGCGACGACGCTCGCCGAGATCTACAACGTTCCGATGCCGGGCTTCGCGGCGCGCGGCGCCGACATCGACCGCAACGGTGTCGTCTGGGTATCGCTCGGCAGCGGTCATTTGGGCGCGTTCGACCGTAGCAAGTGCACGGGCGCTCTCAACGGCCCAGCGGCAACGGGCGATCACTGCCCCGAAGGCTGGAGCTTCCATCGTTTGCCGGGACCGGGTTTCGAAGGTTTCGAGGAGCAGAGCGTCGAATCGAGCTATTACACGTGGGTCGATCAATTCGATACGTCGGGCTTGGGGGCGAACACACCGATCGCCACGGGTAACTTGTTCGACGGCGTGCACGCACTCGTCGACGAGGAGTTCGTGACGCTGCGCATTCCCTATCCGCTCGGCTTCTACAGCAAAGGTTTCGACGGCCGCATCGACGACCCGGACGCCGGCTGGAAGGGCCGGGGCTTGTGGGTATCGAGCGGCGACCGCACGCCGTGGCTCATGGAAGGCGGCCTGGGCTCCAAGCCGCTCGTCGTGCATTTCCAAGTGCGACCGGATCCGCTCGCCCGTTAGGAGACGCTCACAGGCACCGGCACTGCAAGATCGATCCGGAGTTACAGTAGACGATCATGCAAACCCGTTCGGATCTCGAGAAGCGAGTGGCCGAGTTGGAGGGTGAAGTCGGCGCGCTCAAGCGCGGCGGTGCAGCTGTCCCGCGCGGGGTTCGCCGGCGCTCGGCCTCGACATTCGCGGGTCTTCCCCTCTACGACGTCGCTTGGGGACCCGACCTCGAGCGCGGCGAAACGCGCGGCCACGCGAAAGGCATCATCGCGGTCGGCGACATCGCGACGGGCGTCTTGGCGATCGGCGGCCTCGTCAGGGGCATCGTCGCAATCGGCGGCCTCGCGTTGGGCGTCGTGAGCTTGGGCGGCTTGTCGGTCGGCGCCGGCGCGGTCGGCGGTCTTGCGATCGGCGGCTTGGCGCTCGGCGGAGGCGCGATCGGCGGCGCGGCCATCGGCGGCGGCGCGGTCGGCTACTACGCGTGCGGCGGGGGAGTCGTCGGCGAGCACGTCGTCGGCCCGCTCGAGCGCGATCCGCTGGCCGAGGAGTTCTTCCGGCAATACGGGCTCGACACCGTCTGCCCTCTGTAAAGCGCCGCGCTTTCATGACCGACTCGCTGCGGCGTCGCCTCGGTCTCGCGCTCGCCATCCTGACGGGGCTCTTCGTGCTGCGCGTGCTCGGCCAGGCGCTTGTCGCGTTCATTTCCGTAAGATTCTTGCCGCCTATGGAGCAGTGGTACTCGGGGCTCGTTCCCTACGCCGCGCTGCTGCCGATTCAGATCGCGATGATCGCGGTGATGATCAAGCTCGTCGCGGACGTCGTCCGCGGAGCGGGCTACTTCTCGCGCGCTAATCGGGGCGTCGGGCGATTTCTCAAGTGGTTCAGCTACGTGTACTTCGCGTCCATGCTGGCGCGGTATGCAATCACGATGACCGTGTATCCGGAGCGCCGCTGGCTCAGTGGCACGATTCCCATTTGGTTTCACATGGTCCTTGCGGCGTTCGTGTTCGTCTACGGCACTTATCACGTGAGGTGGACCCTCGAGCCTCGCGCGAAGGCGTCGCCGCACGCCTCATGATCGCCGAACCCGACGTCGCTCTGACGGACTACGCGCTCGCGCTCGAGTGCGCGGTGTTCGCGTGGCTACTGGGCCGCGGCCCGAGCGCGGCCGCGGGACTGCGCGCGTGGTTCGTGGTCTTCTTCTGCGCGATCGGTCTCGCGGCGCTGCTCGGCGGCACCGAGCACGGCTTCCTCCTCGACGAGACGACGCTGCTCCATGCGCTCGTTTGGAAGGGCACGCTCGTCGCGATCGGCGCGAGCGCGCTTGCCGCGTGGCTGATCGGTGCGCGCCTCATCGCGCCGGCCGCGGCACGCCGGGTCCGCGCGGGCGCCGTGGCGTTGTTCGTCGGCTATTTGTTCGCGCTCGCGCGGACCGATGCGTTTCTCGTCGCGATTGTCCACTACCTTCCGGCCGTGCTGTTTCTCCTGATCGTCTTCGCATGGCGCTACCGGCGGGGTCGTGAGCGGCATTACCTCTGGGGCGTCGCGGGCCTCTTGCTCACGTTCGCGGCGGCCGGCGTGCAGCGAGCCGGAATCGGGCTCCATCCCGTATGGTTCAATCACAATGCGCTCTATCATCTGATCCAGGCCGTGGCGCTCGCGCTCTTGTTCCTCGCGGCGCGCGGCATTGTGCGTTATCGGGAGAAAGAATCATGCTGACACGCAGGCGTTTTCTCTCCGTCACGGCACGAGCCGGCGCGGGTCTCGCCATCGCGGGCTCGACGCACGCGCAACAGGCGCCGCAGC
>DATCIQ010000516.1:0-15361 GCA_036507635.1 Gammaproteobacteria bacterium | reverse complement strand
ACCGCAGCGGCATAGGTGTCCGTTCATCGCCGCTTTGATTTCCTGGGCAGACGGTCGCGCGTTGTTCTCCAGCAGCTCTGATGCCTTGATCATCATCCCGTTGAAGCAATAGCCGCACTGGATGGCCTGCTCGTCGATCATTGCCTGCTGTACCGGATGCAGGTCGGGTGCCCGGTCAAGACCGTGCTGTCGAGCGTACCACTCGGGCAAACCTTCGAGCGTCGTAATCGCCCGTCGCCCGACAGCGCTGACCGGCGTGACGCAGGCGCGTACCTCCGCACCGTCGAGCAGGACCGAGCAGGATCCGCATTGTGCGAGGCCGCAGCCAAAACGCGGGCCCTTGAGGCGCAGATCGTTGATCAGCACGTACAGCAAAGGCGTGCCCGGCTCGACCTCGACGGCATGCCGCGTCTCGTTAACGGTGATCTCGAATCGTTCGGCCATCGGTCGTCCCCCTCACCATGGGCACGTTGTCATTGTGCAACACGCAGGCCCGCGGTTGGAAGTTTCGGTGCGATTACGGAGCGGACTGCCCGCCTCGCTGCTGAATCGAGAGCCCGTATGCCGGATCGCAGCCATATGGATACACGTAGCCCTCGCGACGCTCCACGACGCCATAGCGTACGCCATGGTTGTCAAGCACCACGGGATCTTCGACCACCTGCGTCCAGTGGAGGTATCTGCCATCCGATGTCAGACGGAAGCGTTCTATCAAGTGCACCTCGTCCGAATGCCGCAGGCCGTTCCCACCATGGTGGACGACGCGAGGCGATAGGCGTGGACGGCGCTGCTCGGCGAGCTTCGCCGCGGTTAGGAATCAGGTCGCGCGGCCTCGAGCTCGGGCTCCCTCGGAGACCCGAGCCTTTCGAACCACTGCTCAAGCGTGTCGCCGGGCGGTTGCACGTTTGCAGTCATCGTCGCCTCCGCGTCCTCCTTGGGTTTAGTCGAGTTGGCTGAGGCAGATCCGATAGGAACTCGACGGCGACGCTTCGATGGAGGCTAGGAGCGCCTTCCAATTGAGGCCTCTACGCCTCGCCAAATCTCAGCACTGAGTTGAGGCACCTGCGAAATTACCCCCACTGTTACCCCTGCTCCGGCTTCACCCAAAAACGCTGCGAGCCGCAGTGACCTGCGACGACCTCGACATCCCACAGGTCCCGCACTCTTCACCGAAGGGTATCGAGCCGCGTGCTCTGCCGCGCTGGCGCAGGACCGCCTCGAGCAGCCCCACGACGGCCAGGTCCTTGGCGCGACCGAGCGCTCTCTTTTCCTCGACGTCGTCGGACGTTCACGATCGGGCAGGCCTACGCTAACATCGTGGAATGCTACAGAGCCTTGGCCGATTTCGGCCTCCGCCGGGCCGACTCGTCCTGCCCGATGTCTGCTGCGACGTAGCCTTCGTTGGCGGACGGCAGTTCTTCGACGGCCCGATGACACGCGCTCATCCATCACTGTACGTCGGGCAAGACGTCGTGATGCTACGCATTAGAGTCGCAGCAGCTCGCGACATCCTGCAGATACCGCTCTCGGAGCTGACGGACCTCGTCGTACCGCTCGACGAAATCAGCCAATCGCTCGCGCGCGAGCTCGCGCAACGATTCGAGACCGGACGCCTCGTCGAGGCTTTCGATCGAGCCCCTCCGAGCTCCGTCGATGCGCGTTTCTTGACTGCTGCGCGGGCACTCGCTCGGGGCAGTTCGGTGGGAGCCGCCGCCGCGCACGTCGAGTTGACCGAGCGGCACCTCGAGCGACTATTCAACGATCGCGTCGGCGTATCGCCCAAGCTGTTCGCGCGCATCGTCAGATTTCGCCGCGCCGTGTTCGCTGCGCGTCTGGGCACGCCGCTCGCCGTTGCTGCCGCAGGAAATGGTTACGCCGATCAGTCGCACTTCACGAGAGAAGCTCACGCGCTCACGAACCGGTCGCCACGCTCCCTGTTGCCGGGTCTCGCAAATGCCGCATCCATTCAAGACGCCGACAGGTGGCGAGAC
This sequence comes from Gammaproteobacteria bacterium, assembly GCA_036507635.1. Lineage (GTDB taxonomy): Bacteria > Pseudomonadota > Gammaproteobacteria > Steroidobacterales > Rariloculaceae > DATBLZ01. The sequence goes on along the minus strand of DATCIQ010000516.1, from coordinate 13,370 downwards.
GTAGGCTGCGAATAACGGCGCGTCTCGCCGCTACGAAGAGGCCACTCGATGCTACGCGGCAGGATTTCGCTCGCGCTGTTGCTCGGAGCGATCGTCTGCGCCGTGCAGGCACAAGAGGCACAAAACAGCTCGTCCGGGACCTCGGACGCGCGGAGGAACGGCTCTATGACCACGACTGAAATCAATCGAAAGGTGATCGAAGACTGGGTGGAGCTGTTCAACCGCGGCGACATAGACGGCACGATCGAGCTCTTCGCCGAGGACGGACAAAACTTCGGGCGGCCAATCGGGCGGGACGGCGCCCGCGCAGTGCTCGCTGACATTTATACGAGATTTCCCGACGTCAAGTTGACCGTTCACGAATGGGTGGCCGATGGCGACTGGATCGCGTTCCGCGCCACGTACAGCGGCACTCATCGAGGCGTGGGCCGCCTTCCGGTGGACGGTGGGAGCTGATCGGCGTCCCGCCGACGAATCGCTCATTCGCCGTCCTCCACATGCATATGTTTCGCCTGGAGAATGGGCGGATCAAAGAACACTGGGGCGCCCGCGACGACATTGGGATGATGCGCCAGCTCGGGTTATTGCCGCCGGCAGCCCCGCCGCCCCAGTAAGCTGAGCGACACCCTAGTCGCGCGAGATGCCGCACGCCGCAGCGTCCACTCGGAAGGCACACCGAAGGTTCGCCAGGCGCGCACGCAGGGTCGTGCCGCTTAGATCACGAACGGTAGTATCATCTGGTAGAATGCGCCCATGACCTCTCGACTCTCCGCTTCCAACCCTTATTTGCGGGACTCGGCTGCTCGAAAGGAAGGCATACATCGCTCTGTCGCCACTTCATCGGCGATTGAGGGCATTCACGCCCCCTTTAAACGCGGAGCGAAGCTGAGCAGCAAACGCACGTCGAGCTCCAAGACGACACGCGCGGTCAAGCGCTAGTCCGTCTCAGCGTGCGTTCAATAACGCGCCGAAATATCAGCGCCATCGGCGCGTAGTCGGTAGCTACCGCCCCATGAATAGCGCCGATGTACCGGCCCTTCTCGGCACCACGAATACCACCGAAATCGAGCGGCGGTAGACCGGCTTGCAAGCCCATCAAGACGGATAGCAAACGCGCGCAACGGCCATTTCCTTCGCGGAACGGGTGAATCAAGATCAGCTCCGCGTGTACCACGGCCAAAGCGCGCGCCTGTTCATCGATACCTTCGAATCGGCACGGCGTGAATTTCTGCAACGGCCCACCTTCGAACGCTTGCATCAGTCGTGGAACTTGGTTCGCTGCTGCAAACATGAAATCGCCTTTGGCAATGTTGACCTGTCGATACTCACCTGCCCACTCGTATATCTTGCCCAGCCATGCTCTGTGCATCGTTCGGATATCGTTCGCTGTAAATCGCTGGTCTTGCCGCGTCGAATCGATGATGGCGTCCGTAGCGGCTAACAACGCTTCGGATTCACTGCGTTGCATTTCGCGAACCGACCGAATGTGTTGCAAGTTTCGAAGCACTCGACCGCGCGAGTGCGGCTCAAATTCGGCCTCGACACCTTGCGCCGCATAGCGATTAGCCACGGCACCGCCCCATCATAGTGAACATGTCAGTCTTCGATCAGCCTCACAGCCGTGTCTGTGAGCGTCAGTTACCCCAAGGGTACCCAGTTATCCCGAAAATTACCCCAAGCTGCTGCGAGCTCTCGTCCGGCTCGGGACGCCATGATGTAGATAACCCCAACATTCTATGCGGATTTCGGCGGAGTTTATGGACGTTCTTGGACATCCTGGAACGCTGCTGGACGTTACTGGAGGCTAGGAGCGCCTTCCAATTACGGCCTGTACGCCGCGCCAAATCTCAGTAATGAGTTGAGGCAGAGACGAAGTTACCCCCACTGTTACCCCTCCCCGGCTTCGCTGGAAACTGCCACGGGCAGGCCATCACGATACTTGAGCCAAGAGTGAGCGCCGCGCACTACGCTGCGTGGTCGCCCCTGCCCTTTACTCGCGGTCGGCCATCGTCCTCGACCGTTAGAAATGCAAGGTGAATTTGGCGCCCCCTCCGGGGTTGTTGGATGCTGAAACATGGCCCCCATGCGCCTTCATGATCTCCTTCACGATCGAGAGCCCGAGCCCGGCGCCGGCGTTCCGCGAATCTTTGCCCCGCCAGAACCGATCGAATAGACGTTCACGGTCCTCGGATGGTATGCCCGGGCCGCGATCGCAGACGCTGATGGTCTTGTCCTCTCCGGTCTCGACGATCACCTCGGTATGAACCGCCGTGTGCGTGATCGCATTCTCGATGAGGTTTCGCAGCGCGTCCTCGATCGCATGCCGGTTGCCTCGGACGCGAACCGGCTGGTCGGGACCTGCGAACGCGATCGAGCGATCTTGTTCGATGGCGAGTGGCGCCATGTATTCAACGACATCGGCCGCCCCTTTGCGGAGATCGACTTCGTCTGAGACATCGAGCGCCACGCCATCGAGACGCGCTGCACGTAGCAGTTGCTCGACGAGTCGATTCATCCGCGAGACGTCCTGTCGCAGTTTCGAGAGGTTCCCGTCACCTTCCATGCCGTCGAGCGCCCCAGTGATGATCGCCAGCGGTGTGCGCAGCTCGTGTGCCGCGTTTGCCGTGAATCTGCGTTGCAGCGCGAAGCCCTCCTCGAGGCGCTCGAGGGCACGATTTATCGCTCCCACCAGAGGCACGATCTCAGCCGGGAGGGCCTCCGTCGGAAGGCGCACGGAGATCGCGCGAGGCTCGATCGTGGCTGCCAGAGCCGACGCCTCGCGGAGTGGCGCGAGCCCCTGGCGGATTGCAAGCACTCCAACGAGAAGCGTGGCTGCGATGAAGGCCGGGATAATCCAGGCCACATCGAAAAGGAACTCGCTCAGCATGGCGTGCAGAAACGCGTCTGTGTCGCCGGCCTCGGCCACCGTGACGGAGAGGGGTCCGGCCACAGTCGCGAGCCTGACATCGAGGCCATAGTAGTCCTCCGCCCGCGTGCCAAAGGACTCTAGTCGAAAGAATCTCGGCTCGTCGTGCGCGACCGGCCAGGTGGCAGCAAGTGCTCGAATAGGGGCACCTGACGCGGCAATCACGTTGCCGGCGGCATCGCGAATCGCGAAAATCGCGACTTCCGCTGGCGCGTCATACGAAGTGGCGAGCCTCGCCGGAAGCGTGAAAACGGGAGCACCTTCACCCCCTTCGCTCACTGCCCTGGCGAGCTCATTTGCGCGCACGATCAGGTTCTGCTCGCTCATCGAGCTCGTTATGCCATACGTTTGAACGAGCAACGCGCCGACGGCGAGCGCCGTGGCCACGAAAAACAGTAAGCCCAGACGCAACGCAAGCTGAAGCTGCAGAGAACGTGGTCTTAGCATGCTCATCGCTTCGGCTCGCTGAGTAGATAGCCCAATCCCCGTACCGTGTGAATCTCGACGGTAGCCGCATGCTCGAGCAGCTTGCGGCGCAGGTGGTGGACATGGACGGGAACGGCGTTGGACTCGATCTCTTCTTCCAGCCCGTAAAGCTTCTCCTCGAGAACGGGTCTTGGCACGACCCGGCCGAGGCGGCGCATCAGATGCTCGAGGATTGCAGACTCTCGTCGCGACAACGGAACAGCCGTCTCGTTGATCTTTGCATCGCGGCCGAGCGTATCGAACGACAGATTTCCGGCCTTCAGAACGACGCCGAGCGCCCCGCCCGGACGACGCAACAGGGCCTTGATTCGGGCAATGAGCTCCACTATGGCAAAGGGCTTGACGAGGTAGTCGTCCGCTCCCGTGTCGAGACCGAGCACTCGATCCTCGACGGCATCGCGCGCCGTCAATACGAGTATCGGCACGCCTTCCCCCGCGGCGCGCGCCGCGGCGAGCACGGCAAGGCCGTCCGCGTCCGGCAGGCCCAAGTCGAGAACCGCAGCATCGTAGGCGATCGACATGAGCGCTTCGCTCGCAGCCGCGGCAGTGCCGACTGCATCGACAGCAAAGCCTTCCTTGACCAACGCGCCGGTCAATATCTCCGTAATCCTGAGCTCATCTTCCACGAGCAGGAGACGCATCGTTCAATTCCCGCAGTCCATTGGCAAGGCGCGATGCCGGGCGCCGATATCAGCGAGCTTGGCTCCAATCGATTATCGCAGTATTAACCGCAGAAGCCGGCTGTGGGTACTCGATAATACTGCCTTAACGGGGCTATGCGATTCTGAGCCTTGTGTGCCCGGCGAGAGAGGAGCTATCGGTGACGCGATAGTGTACGTCACGGTTCGCGATCATTCCGTGACGAGCCGGTGTGAGGCCGAGGAGACGTGCCATGAAACGTTCACTAATCATGCTGATGGGGGTCGGGACGACGATCAGCGCGTTTGCGGAGGCGGATGGTTTCGACCGAGCGCCCGTTGGCGCAGCGCCGCCCGGCTGGACCTGCGGCGTAACGGGCCGGGGCGCTCCCACCTGGACGGTCGAATCGGACCCCGCTGCGGCAAGCAAACCGAGCGTCCTCAAACAATCGGGTAGCGGCACGTTCCCATGGTGCGCAAAGACGGCTGCATCGATTACGAATGGCTACGTCGAAGTGAAATTCAAGCCGCTCGAGGGCCGTGAAGATCAGGCCGGAGGGCTCATGTGGAGATGGAAGGATGGAGACAATTACTACGTCGCACGCGCCAACGCTCTCGAGAACAACGTATCGCTTTATTACACCGCCGACGGCCGGAGAAACACGATCCAATACGTCGATGCCCCGGTCGCACTCGGCCAGTGGCACGTGCTGCGCGTGGAATTCTCAGGCGCCACGATCAAAGTTTTTCTGGACGGTAAGCAGTATATTGACCTCGACGATACGCACCTCTCTGGCGCCGGCGCCGTCGGCGTCTGGACCAAAGCGGACAGCGTGACCGAATTCGACGATTTCACGTTCGCCGCTCAATAGAGGCTCTGCGCGAGCACGGCGACCGAACTGATCGGAGTTATCTTGAATTCGAAACGACTCCTGATGGTTGCTGCGTTCGCTAGCGTCATTGGCACGCCGAGCTGCTCGGAATCTCCGGACGCACGGAACGAAGTCGTGGTGTACTCGTCGGTCGACGAGATCTTCGCTCGCCCGATCGCCGAGCGGTTCGAGCGAGAAACCGGCATTCGCGTGCGTCTCGTGCCGGACACCGAGGAGACCAAGAGCACCGGGCTCTTGAACCGCTTGATCGCCGAGAAGACTCGCCCACAGGCCGATGTCTTTTGGAGCGGCGATCCCGTGCGCGCCGCGATCTTGAAGTCCCGAGGTATCAGCGCGCCGTACCGCTCCCCAGAAGCGGCCGGCCTGCCGGAGATGTACAGTGACGCGGACGGGTACTGGACGGCCTTCTCGGCCCGCGCGCGTATCCTCATCTACAACACTCGTCTCGTGGCCGAGCGGGATCGCCCCGAATCGATCATGGACTTGATCGATCCACGCTTCAGCCGTCGCGCCGCGATCGCGAATCCACTGTTCGGCACGACGTCCATGCACGCGGCCGCGATTTTCCAGGTCCTCGGTGAAGAACGCGCGCGCGCATTCTTTGAGCAGTTCATTGAGAACGGCGGCGCCATTCTGTCGTCGAACGGCGAGGTCCGGCGCCGCGTCGCGGCGGGCGACTTCGCCATCGGAGTCACCGATACCGACGACTTCAACGTCGCGTTTCTCGAAAACCGGCCCGTTCGCGCCGTGTTCCCGGACCAGGACGGCATGGGAACGCTCGTCATTCCGAACGCTACCGTCCTCATCGCAGGTGCGCCGAATCCGGCCGAAGGCGAGCGGTTCATCGACTTCCTGTTGCGACCCGAGATTGAGCAAGCACTTGCGGAAAGCGAGGCGGCTCAGATCCCCTTGCGTCCTTCCGTCGATGCGCCGAGCTACGTTACGCGGCTTAGCGAGATACGCCCGATGGGCGTGAATTACACAACGCTCGCCGAGGAGCTTAACAGCTTGAGCACGGGGTTTCTTGCCGACTGGGTCGCGCGACACGGCCAATGATCTCACCGGCGGTACTCGAACGACCCGGGCATTGGCGAACGATAGGGATCGCCGCGGGCCTTTTGCTTGTCAGCGCACCGACACTGCCGTTGGTTGAGCTCGCGCTCAAAGGGTCCGAGGGGCTCGGCGTCGGTAGTGGTTTCGGAGTATTCGTTGCTCGCAGCGGTCTCGTGTCCGCAGGTACCTCCGTGTTTGCGCTGATCCTCGGCTTCCCGAGCGGCTTGCTCGCCGGCTTATATCGATTCCCGGCGCGTGGCCCATTGCTCGGGTTGCTTGCCGTTCCGTTGCTCATGCCCTCGTTTCTTTGGGCGATCGGTCTTTCGATGTTGCGTATCGAGCTCGGACTACCCTCAGACAGTCTTCTGTCAGGGGCGTCGGGGGCGGTGATGTCTTTTGCAGCGCTCGGAACACCGCTCGTGCTGTTTGCGACGCTGCTTGCGACACGCGCGCTCCCGGCTCGGGCGATCGATGCGGCGCGCTTGGCCGGCGGTGAGCCGGCCGTGCTGCGTTATGCCGCGCAAGCCGTGTTACCCGCCGGCGTCACGGCCGGCGTGCTTGCCGGTCTCATCAGCATGGCCGATCCCGGTCCCGGCCAGATCCTCGGCTTCTCGGGCGCCGGCGCGCAGATCCTCGTCAGCTTTTCGGCCCTCTACGATTTCGGGCTGGCGGCGCGACAGAGCCTCACGATCGCGGCCATCGTCGTGCTCGCCACCGTACCGTTGCTCTGGCTACTGCGCCGCCACTTGGCGAGCGCGCTTCTGCCGCGCTCGCAAGAGCTCGTGACAACACGATGCGTGATATCCGCGCGTTGGGCAGCTCCGTTGCTGCTTGGGCTCGTGTTGATCCTCACCTTGGCCGCACCCGTCGCAGGCCTTGCGTGGCCGGTCCTCACGCAAATCTGGCCAGACAGAATCCTCGACGTGATCGCAAGAACGGCCGGCAACACGCTCATCTACGGCATCGGAGCCGGAATCGTCGCCACTGCGGTTGCGCTCCCGCTCGTCATCTGCGCCGCCCGTGTCGCGTACCTCCGCGTTGCTCTCTTGGCCGCATTGCTGCTGTTGCTCGTGCTCCCGCCGGCTGTCGGCGCTCTGGGTGGGGTCCTAATTGCGAGCGAGGCGCCCGCTTGGCTCGACCCCTTACTACGCAGCCGTTTCACCGTCGCGGCCGTTCTCGGGCTACGACTGACACCGGTCGCCGCGATCGTGCTGTTGCGTGCCGTGGGTAGTGTGCCGCCTTCATCGGCGTTCGCTGCAGCGATCCATGGTGTAGGCCTCGTGACCTATCTGCGAAGATTGCTCGCACCGTTTCTCGCGATACCCACAGCGCTTTGCATCGCCTTGGTAGCGCTGCTCGCGACTGCGGACATCACGACCATGCTGCTGTTGCAACCCCCGGGTCGAGACTCCCTTCCAGTCGCCTTGTTCGCGATCATGGCCAACGCACCGGAATCGCTGGTCGCCAACTTGAGCCTTGCCTATCTCGCGCTAGCCGTCCTTTTCGTAGGCGCGTTGGCAGCCTTTTCGGGATCAGGGCGCACGTCGACCCGCTTCCTCGCTCACCGATTTCGCTCTACCGGAACTTAGCAATGACCAATCGCACACTTCTGTTCGCCTTCTTAGCTACGATGTCGCTGCCCGGATGTAGCCCTGCACAGACCGCCGATGGTCCGTTCACGGGCTCGGATGCCTGTCGTGATTGCCACGAGGGCATCTATGAGCGTTGGCAAAGCACGTTGATGGCGAACATCCTCCAGGACGTTAGGGAGCGCCCGGAAGCGGTCCTCGGCGATTTCTCGACTCCGAATCCTCTCGTGACGTTCGAGCAGGACGACGTCGTCTTTACCTACGGCAGCAAATGGAAGCAGCGGTACTTCACGCGCATGGGTGACGACTACTTCGTCTTTCCCGCGCAGTGGGATGTGCGCAATCAAACGTGGCGCCGGTATCACCCCGAGCCCGGCAGCGATTGGTGGACGCAGCACTATCCAGATGACCAAATGCAGCGACCGACCGGGCCGCTGTGCGACGGCTGTCACGCCGTGAACTACGACATCGAAACGAAGCGCGTCACGGAATGGAACGTGGGTTGCGAAAAGTGTCACGGTGCCGGCGCGGCGCATGTTCAGGATCCAACGCTCTCCAATATCGTCAATCCCACGCGCCTCGATCATGTCCGCGGCAACGACGTCTGCATTCAATGCCACTCGCAGGGTCAGCCGCTGAGAAATCCGATCGACGGCCGGTATTACGACTGGCCCGTCGGCTACGAGCCGGGAGATCGCCTCGCCGACTATTGGCGTTTAGAGGAACACCGGTTGGGAGAGGAGACGTTTACGCACTGGCCCGAAGGCTCCGCGCACAAGAACCGCATGCAGGGCAACGACTTCGTCTCGAGCGTCATGTACACGAAGGGCGTGAGTTGCTGGAGCTGCCACGATGTGCACGGCACCGAACACGAGGCTGATCTCATCAAACCGCCAAACGCCATATGCCTGACCTGCCACGGCCCCAATTCGCCGGCCGGACCGCGCGGAGCAACGCTGACGGCGCACAGCCAGCACAGCGTTGAGAAGGCCCAGTGCGTCGATTGCCACATGCCCGCGATCGCAAGGACCGTGTCTGATGTCAGCGTACGCAGTCATACGTTTCGCTTCATCTCGCCTTCGATGACCGAGCACTACGGCATCCCGAATCCCTGTACGTCGTGCCATACTGACATGACGAACGAGTCGGCCGCAGCGGAGCTCAGGAACTGGGGGGCCATCTCACCGTGGCGAGTGTCGCCGTAACACGCGATGCAGCCACTCGTCGAGCTCAAGAACGTCGCTCAGAGGTATGGCGCTGTCGACGTATTCAGAGCCGTTTCCTTGACGATTCACAGCGGTGAGCATCTAGCTCTGCTCGGACCCTCCGGCTGTGGCAAGTCCACGCTGCTGCGCCTCATCGCGGGGTTGGAGCCGCCCTCGTCCGGTGAGGTTTGGCTCGATGGTGAGTTAGCGTCATCGGCGGGTCGCATCGCCCGCGCACCGCATGAGCGCAGCCTCGCGATGGTATTTCAGGACCTCGCGCTTTGGCCGAACCTCACGGCGCTCGAGAACGTCGTGCTCGGCCTCGCCGGCGCGAAGCTCAAACGCCACGAACGCCGAGCGAGGGCCTGCGCGGCCCTGGAACGCTGCGGCATTATCGAATTGAGCGCGCGTCGCCCGGCCGAGCTCTCGGGCGGGCAGCAGCAGCGCGTCGCGTTGGCGAGAGCATTGGCGGTGCAACCGAGGCTGCTGCTGCTCGACGAGCCGTTTTCCGGATTGGATCTCGGCGCTAAGACCCGTCTCTGCAGCGAGATCGTTCGCCTTTCCACGACGCTCGAGATCACGCTCCTGGTAGTGACTCACGATCCGCTCGAAGCGGCAGCGCTCTGCTCCCTCGTTGCCGTGCTCGAAGGCGGACGCATCACTGAAACCGGCGCGTTCGAGCGCCTGCTGCAAGAGCCAGCGTCGGAAACGCTGCAGGCGTTCGTTGCGCAGCTCCCGTTGGCGATTCACCGAACTAAACCTACGAATTGACAAGACCACAAGGACCGGACGCATGATCACGACACGCCTAGCGATTCTCAGCGTAATCAGCCTCTTGCTTCCCAGCCATCTGTTCGCGCAGAGCCAAGCGCGCGAAGCGCGTATCGAGACGCTCGAGCAGCAGTTGCTCGCAGCTCAGGCCCGTGTTGCGGAGCTCGAGGCCGTGGTCTCGACCCTCGTCACGGAGGTCACAGCGCTCAAGGAACAAGATGCCGAAGCACTCGCGGACGTTGAATCAGCGCGAGGCGACGTCAGCGACCCAGATAGTTACACGGATCGCATTTTGGTCGCCGACCTCGGTCACGACGAACGCGAAGAGGAAATGAGTCCCCGGCCGGAGCTCTTCATGCAATCACGCTATCACGCCAATCCGATCGACGAAGCGAGCGAAGACGACGTCACTCGCAACTTCGGGCTGAATCGAATGGAGCTGCGCTGGGCGGGACGTGTGTCCGACCATGTCGGAATGGGTTATGAGATCCAATACCACCCCGCTCCGGACGGCGCTGCCGAAGAGCTCGTCAACGACGCCTACGTCGAGTACTACCCGAGCAAGGCCGTGACCCTCCGCGTCGGTCAGTTCGTCAAGCCTTTCGGGTTCGATATTCAGCACTCGAGCAGTGTCAGGGAATCGCCTGAGCGCGGGATCTTTGCCGGCTATTTCTTCCCCGGACAGCGCGACCGCGGTGCCATGATCTCTGCCGACTTAGACGGCCGGGCCCCCTGGTCGAACGGCGTGAGCGTCCATGCCGGCATTTTCAACGGCAATCGCTTCTTCAACGACAACAACAAGGAGCTCAACTACAACTTCCGCGTTCGCAAAGTGTTCGATTCGCTGCCGCTTGCCATCGGCGCCTCGGTGCAGCTCGGGACTCAAGTCGCGCCACCGGGCATCGCCGGCGACGCGGACGAGGATGTCTACGGTGTCGACATGCAGTACGTAGTCGGGCGCTTGGGTGTGCGCGCCGAGTATGTGCGCGGCGACATCCCTTCGACGCTCTTGAGCCTCGAGCCCGAATTCGCGCCCGCGTTTGCGCCCGGCTTAAAGGCAGCGGGCGCTACCGCGTTCTTCAACTTCAACCTGACGGCGAACGATGACATCTATTGGAGATGGGACCGCCTGACGAACGACCCCGTCACGGGTAACGACATTAGCGCCTTCAACCTGGGTTACCTGCGAAGGATCGGTGACAACTCGCGGATCGGCATCGACTATCAAGCCAAAAACGACGTGACCTTCAACGATGACGAATTGAATACGAAGTTTTCCATCACGTGGAACATGGAGTACTAGGCCGAACGTCCGAATCGGGAGCTGATCGATCGACACCGTCAAGAAACTGAATCGCAACAGACGTCTCGGCCCGTTCGCGGCGACGGCGGGTGGTATCGCGGGCTTCTGCGTCTTCGCGCCGCCAGCTTCTGCACAGCCCTCCGTCGAGGCCGCGTTTCTCGAACGGGCGCCCCTGCTTGACGGCGAGATCGGCGCGGACGAATGGTCCGGAGCTGCCATCATCGACGGGCCCTTCGTCCAGATCGAGCCGGAGTTCGGTCGAGCGTCACCTTACCGAACGACCGTGCGCATCGGGCAAACCGACGCGGCGCTCTATATCGCTTTCGAGGCGTTCGATCCCGAGCCTGCGCGCCTCGCAGCAGCAATCACGCAACGCGACGGAGGGCTCGACGCCGACGATTCCGTCAGCGTCGCGCTCGATACGTTCAGTGACGAACGCACGGCATATCTCTTTCGCACGAACGCGCTCGCGACCCAGGAGGATGGCCGCATCGCCGACAACGGCCGAACCGTGGACCAGCGCTGGGACGCCGCTTGGCGCTCCGCAGCGACGCGCCACGTCGATCGCTGGACCGCCGAGCTCGAGATTCCATTCTCGATACTGAGATACGGCGGCGAGTCTGGGCACGACTGGCGCATCAACTTCGTGCGTACGATGCCGCGCAGGCTCGAAACCTCGCTGTGGTCCGGGCCGGGCGAGACGGTCTGGAGAGTGTCGAGCTTCGGCGCGCTGAGCGGAATCAAGTATCCGCTTCAGGACACTGAGAAGTGGGTCCTCATACCGTACGGGCTGGCCGTATTCGAGGAAGGAAAGAAGCCGAACTACGAAGCCGGCATCGACATGCGCTGGCGGCCTGCGCCGCGGCTCGGCGTGGATCTCACGGTCAATCCAGATTTCGCGCTCGTCGAGGCGGACGTCGAGGAGCTAAATTTGACCCGGTTCGAGCTCCGCGTGCCCGAGAAGCGTCCCTTTTTTCTCGAAGGCAACGAGATGTTCAACCAACGGATCAGCCAGTTCTACAGTCGGCGAATCGGCGACATCACGTGGGGAGCGAAGGCGAGCGGGACGCTCCGCCGTACGGGTTTCTCCACGATCTTCGCGTCCGAGGATCTCGTCCCGAGCACGGGGCTCGACGAAGAGCGGGCGGACTACGGCATCGTGCGCCTCCAGAGAAGTCTCGCTCGCGGCTCGAACGTCGGGTTGCTCGCAACGAACCGCAGTCTCGCGGGCGAGAACGCGGGCTCCGTCGGGCTCGATACGACCCTGTTCTTTACCGATGCGTTGGGCATGACCGGCCAACTCATGCGTGTGCACGGCCCGACCGCCGACGGCGGTCTTGCGTGGTTCTTACGCCCTTCCTTCGACAGCTCGACGACGCACTTTCACGTCCGGTACCAAGAGCTCGATAGCGGTATCCAGGACGATATCAACGCCGTGGGATTCCTGACCGACGACGACCGCAAGGAGTTCGACACCAACGCGAATCACACCTTCTGGCCCTCGCGTGGAGCCGTCGAGCGAATTCGCCCGATGGTTAACTACAATCGCTACCGAAGTCAGGAGGGCGTGCTGCGTAGCTGGGTGCTCAATACGAGTCTAGATGTCGTGTTTCGAAATGGTTGGGAGGTCGGGCTCGAAGACATCGAAGAGTTCAAGCTATTTGAAAAGGAATTTCGCAACGAACGTACGGTGTTAACCGCGGGCTGGGACGGCCGTGACGGACGATCGGTCGCCGCCTATGCCAGCACGGGTTTCAACTTCGACAACGACGTAAGGCTCTACGGTGCAGAGCTGCGCTGGCCTGTCGGCGATCGTTGGCGACTTTCGTATGAGCTCACGCGCCTCGAGCTCGATCCGGATCTGGACGATGAGAGCGCCTCGATCCATGTGTTCGAGATGCTCTACTCGTTCAACCCCGATCTCTTCGTGAGACTGTTCGTCCAGACCAACTCGTCGATCGACAAAGAGAACGTGCAGGCGCTCTGGGTGTGGAGATTCAAACCGCCATTCGGCTCGCTCCAGATCGCCTACCAGCGAGGCTCCTCAGAGCAGGGACAACGATCACAGCAGGGCGACAGTCTCTTCACGAAGTTTGCCTGGGTGTTCTGAGGGCGTGCCTGGGCGCCGAGTCTTCCAGTTCTCGCCTCGCGAAACTGGAATGCACATTCGATCTTCGGCACGCCGTTTCCCCTTGCGGCGATTCTCGATGTTACCTACGAAAATGCTTATAATCCATTGATTGTTCTGGAGGCTAGGAGCGCCTTCGAATTGCGACCTCTAAGCCGCGCCAGGCCTCAACGCAGAGTTGGCGCAATGGCGAAGTTACCCCCACTGTTGCCCCTGCGCCCTACTTCACACAAAACGCTGCGACGCGCAGGCTGGCCATCAAGACACTTCGTTGAGCGCAAGCTTGCTTGATCGGGTCGGTCCGCGCGCGATTCTTGACAAGGTTGTTGCCGAGTGTATCCTACGCGGCTCTGTTTTTGGAGCGCATCGATGGCCTCC
>DATCIQ010000515.1:0-4759 GCA_036507635.1 Gammaproteobacteria bacterium | reverse complement strand
ATGGCGGCGCTCGTCGCGCAGCGACGCGGGTTGCGCCTGCCGCTGACGCCGACGGCGTTCGAGGCGCTTTGCTGGGCGATCATCGGCCAGCAAATCAACGTGGCATTCGCAAGCGCCTTGCGGCGCGAGATTCTCGCCCTCGCCGGCGAGAAAGCGGGCGACATGCGCGCGCATCCGACGCCGGCGCGGCTTGCAGCCCTCGAGCCCGCCGAGCTCACGCGGCGGCGTTACTCGCGCGCGAAGGCCGAATATCTGATCGGCGCGGCACGCGCCGTCGTCGCGGGCACGCTCGCGCCGCAGGCGATGGCCGAGGGTTCGGCGATCGCGGCCGAGCGCGAGCTCGTCCAAGTCCGCGGCATCGGCACGTGGACCGCGCGCTACACGCTCATGCGCGGCGCCGGCTTCGCTGATTGCGCGCCCATCGGCGATGTCGCGCTCGCGGCCGCGCTACAGAAACTCACGGGGGCCGACGAACGTCCGGACCCCGACGAGGTCGCGAACCTCATGCGCCCGTTTGCGCCGCATCGAAGCCTCGCGACCTGTCATCTTTGGGCGAGCTTGAGGGACGCTGCATGATCAGTACAGTCGATCGTTGGGGTGTGATCGAAACACCCTTCTCCACATTTGCCGCATGGGTCGACACGCGCGGCCGGCTCACGCGCTTCAACTTGCGCGCGCACGGCGCGGCGGCCGTCGACAAGAGCGCGGTTCCCGACGAGCGTGCGATCGCCGATGTGCGCCGGCAAATCGAGGAGTATTGCGCCGGCGAGCGCAAAGTCTTCGACATCGAGCGCGCCGCACGAGGCTCGGCGTTTCAGCACGAAGTGTGGGAGGCGCTCATGCGGATCCCCTTCGGGCAAACGGCGAGCTATGGCGAAGTGGCCAAATGGGTCGGCCAGCCGCATGCGGCGCGCGCCGTCGGCGCGGCAAACGCGATCAATCCGATCTCGATCATCGTGCCGTGCCACCGCGTCATCGGCGCCGACGGCAGCCTCACGGGTTACGGCGGCGGACTGCGCATGAAAAAGGCATTGCTCGCGCACGAGGCGCGGTTCAGCGCGCGTGCCGACGATCTGTTCGCGGCCGCAGGATAATCACGGCGGCGCGCGCCGCTCATCCATGTGCGCGTGCAGCATGCTGCATTGCGATTTCTTCACGGTTTCCCGCGTTGATGCTATTTTGAGCATCGCAGCTTAAAACCGAACGAGGGAAACCCGATGCTGACGCGACGCGATTGTCTCGCATTGACTGCGAATACTTGCGCGGCGCTCGCGCTCAACCCGCGCTTGTTGCAGGCCCAAGAAGACGCAGTGATCACGCGGCCGATCCCCTCGACGAGCGAGCAGCTTCCGATCATCGGGCTCGGCAGCTCCGCGACGTTCAGCGAGGTCGCCGGCGCCGAAGATTTCGAGGCCGTGCGCGGCGTGTTCCGCGCCATGATCGACAACGGCGGCACGGTATTCGACACGGCGCCGAGCTACGGCGCGTCCGAGGAAGTCGCGGGACGCGTCGTCAACGAGCTTAGGCTAGCCGATCGCGTGTTTTGGGCGACAAAGCTCAACGTCGCGGGCTTCCGCGGCGGCGCGGCGGATGAAGCTCAGGCCCGCGCGCAGGTCGAGACGTCGTTCGAGAGACTGGGCCGTGAGCCGATCGACCTGATCCAGGTGCACAACATCGCCGACATGGCGACGCAGTTCGCGCTGCTCGAAGAATACAAAGCGCAAGGGCGCGTGCGTTACATCGGCACGACGTCGACGTTCAAGCCGCAGTACGCGGCGCTCGAAGATCTCATGCGCAACGAGCCGTTCGATTTCATCGGCATCGACTACGCCGTCGACAATTTGAGCGCAGAGGAGAGACTGTTCCCGATCGCGCAGGACCGCGGCATCGCCGTCATGGTGTACATGCCGTTCGGGCGCACGCGGCTCTGGGATCGCGTCGAAGGGCAGGAGGTGCCGGCATGGGCCGCGGAATTCGGCGCGACGACTTGGGCGCAGTTTTTCCTCAAGTTCGCCGCTTCGCATCCGGCCGTCACGGTCGTTACGCCCGCGACGAGCCGCGTCGAGCACATGCTCGATAACCTCGCCGCCGCGCGGGGTCGGCTGCCCGATGATGCCGAGCGCCGGCGCATGATCGAGCTCATCGAATCGTTGCCGTCGTAGGAGCGGCCCTAAGGCCGCGAATAAGGAATCGCGGCGAGACGCCGCTCCTACGTAGGAGCGGCCTCCGGCCGCGATCTTTTCCCCTAAGGCTCTTCGAGCGACGCGTCCTTGAGCATGCGCTCGAACCGCTGCAGGTCCTCGTTGCTCTGAATGCACTCGTATTCGCGAATGCGCTCGTTCGGACGCAACCTGAACGTTTCGTAGACGTGCCACGCCTTCGTGAACACCTCGGGGTCTTCGAGCGTGACCTCGTAGCGGATCGTGTCGAACGTATCGCGCGTATAGCGCTCCGTCACGCGCAACTGATCGCTGTGCACGGTGCCGACGCCGGTAAGCCAGGTGTCCTCGTTGAATCCCGTGACGTCGACGACGAGCGTGTCGCCGTCCCAATGCCCGACCGAATCTCCGAGGTAGGAGGGTTCCATGTCCTCGGGATGCCCGCGGCCGTCGGTCGGAATGATGCGAAAGGCATGATGGATTTCGTACAGGATGATGACGCGCTCCGGCAGCTGCACGATCTCGAACGGCAACGGCCTGAAGCTGATGCGTGGCACGCCCGTGAGCAGGCAGCGCGCCATCGGATCGTCGATGCCAAGGCGCGCGAGGTACTGCTGCCGCGTCGCGTCGGCTTCCGGCGTATAGGGCAGCGGCTCGGGCGGCGGCTGCGGCGCCCGTCCGGCCGCGGCGTCGGCGTCACGGGCAGCCTGCAGCGCCTCCTCGCCTTCCATGAGCAAGAGCGCGCCGGTCGCGATCCAGATGCCGGACAGGTCGGCCTTGCCGTCGGCGGTACGGAGCACCGCCGGCGCCTCGCGCCGCGCCGCGCCGTCGGGCTGCGCCTCTGCGGCCGCCGCGAGCAGCGCGAGCATAGCCGCGGCGGCGCACGACGATCGCGCTCGCGCGTGGCTGCTCATCATCGTCCTCCCGTGCCGGCCGGCGGCCCGGCCGCCAACTTGCGGCCGTCGGCGAGCGTCACGTGACGCGCCGCGCCCAAGTTCGGTTCGTCGCGCGCCATCCAACCGAATACCGTGACGGTATCGCCGGGCTTCAAGGTGACGTCGCGGCGCCATCCCTGACGCACGAGCATGTTCGGCGGATAGCCCTCGAACCGCCACTGCGTCACGGTGCCGTCGTCGCCCGTGACGTCGATGGAGAAATGAATGTGGGGATTCGTCCACTCGACCGACGCGACGGTCCCGGTCAGCGTGATTTGCTTCTCGCCGTCATACCCGGCAGCGAATGAATGATGCGCGCTCGCGGCGGACGCCGCGAGTATGGACGCCGCAACGCCCGCGGCGATCGCACGAAAGGTCATCGAGCTTCTCCCCCGTCGGTGACGCGCCTCATTATCGTAGTGGCAGCGGGCCCGTGCAAACTCAAATAGAATGAGATGCATGAGGACCGCCCTGTTCGGTTCAAAGCGAATCGACGTGCCGGTCGTGGGCCAAGGCACGTGGAATCTCGAGCGCGCGGACGAGAAAACCGCGGTCGCGGCGCTGCAAGCCGGCATCGCCGCGGGAATGACGCACATCGACACTGCCGAGCTCTACGGCGGCGGGCGCGCGGAACGCATCGTAGCCCGCGCGATCGCGGGCCGCCGCGATGAAGTGTTCGTGGTCTCGAAGGTGCTGCCGTCGAATGCCGCCTATGAGGACACGCTCCACGCATGCGAGCGCACCCTCGAGCGCCTCGGCACCGATTACCTCGACGTTTATCTCTTGCACTGGCGCGGCGACGTGCCGCTCGCGGAAACGTTTCGTGCCTTCGAAACGCTCGAGCGGACCGGCAAGATCAAGGCTTACGGCGTCAGCAATTTCGACGTCGACGACCTCGAAGAAGCGCTGGCCATCACGGGCGAAGGGCGCATCGCGTGCAATCAGGTGCTCTACCACTTGCTCGAGCGCTCGATCGAGTATGCGCTGATACCCTGGTGCCGGAATCACGACGTCGCCGTCGTCGCGTACAGTCCTTTCGGCAGCGGCAGCTTTCCTGCGCTGCAGCGCGGCGGCGGCCAAGCGCTCGCGGAGATCGCGACGCAGCGGAGCTTGAGCGCCCATCAAGTCGCGCTCGCATTCTTGATTAAGCAAGGCAACGTATTCGCGATCCCGAAGGCCGGAAGCGTAGGACACGTCCTCAAGAACGCGGCGGCCGGCGATGTCGAGCTTTCAGCCGCGGAAATGCACGCGCTCGACGCGGCGTTCCCCGCGAAACGTAGGCGGCGCCTCGCGATGATCTAGCGCAAAAACGTAACACATTGATTTGTCTCGTTTGACCGCAAGATTCACTTGAAGATGGCGCGACCTTTGGGTCAAATTCCAATATTATGTTGATAACTGTGACTGCTCTCACAGACGTGCAGACACGACGGCGAGACGCTTTGTCACAGAACGGAACTTCAGTTACGACGGAGGCCTAGCGACCAAACTCAAAAGCAAAAAAAAGAAATCGGCGCGGCCTTGTGCGTGAGCCCAACACGAGGTGAGTACTGAATCATGATACTGCCCGAGCCATTACCACGTTCGCCCTTCGAGTCGAAACATTCGTTTCTCGACGATCTGGCTAGGTTTGCGAACGAGCATCGCGCACAACACTGGCGCGGC
>DATCIQ010000514.1:0-2447 GCA_036507635.1 Gammaproteobacteria bacterium | reverse complement strand
ACCGCGAGCTCGTCATTGTCGCGCAACGCCGCTAACGCGTAACCCACTTGCCGCGCATGACGCGGGATGCCCGCCAGGCGCGCGATTTGACCGTAAGTCGCGACGCGGCCCGTGGGAATGCGCCGTACGATCGCGTAGATGTCGCTGCGCCGAACCAGGCGGTCCGCTCAGTCGTCCGTGCCGGCGCCCTTGCCGTCCGTTTGGCCGAGCGTCGATCCGTCCCGCAAGATGACGCCGACGTAAAGCGAGCCTTGGCTGCCGTCGCGCAGCGTGATCGGGTTATTGAGCGGGTTCACGAACATCGTGACATGGTCGCCGACCTCGAGCGAGCTGCGCTTCCAACCTTGGTTGATGAGCACGTTCGGCGCGGTCATTTCGACGGTCCACAGGCCGTCGGGGTAATCGCCTTCGGTGACGCCGTCGATCTTGATCGACGCGTGAGGGTTGATCCAACGAAACTGAGTGATCGTGCCTTCGATCTTGATGACTCGCGTATTGTCGAACGCAGCCGTCGAGTGATGCGCGATGGCCGGTGTTAGACGCAAGAGTCCCGCGCCGACGAGTAGGGCGCCAAAAGCCGCGATTACCTGCTTTCTATTCATACTCCCATTTCCTTCCTTACTCTGCACGCCGACGGTGCCGCGCTCAATTCTCGAGCCCCACTTGGCCCGCTTGCGTGCTCGGCAAGTTGTCGTTCAAGTCCGGTAGACATTCGACTTCGCCGATGTCCGTGTAGTCGACGCGCAGCCACTGTTTGGTGTTGCGCCACTCGCCGACCCAGTTCACGGGGTCGGTCATGATGTATTCGATTTGCAGAATCTCGCCGTCCTCGAGCAGCCGCATGCGCTCCTGCACGCGAAACTCCTCGGAAATCGGAATGCCGGTGTCGATGTAATGGTTGTGCGTCTCGATATAGCGCGTATCGACGACGAGCGTATCGCCTTCCCAGTGGCCGAGCGACTCGCCGTTGTAGGTGTAGATCACGAGATCGGGATCCGAGTAATCGCGTCCGTCCAAGTAGATCTGACGGAAGCTGTTGTTGAAATTGGACACCATGTAGATCACGGTCGGGAGCTGGACCATGGCGATCGGCCACACGCGCGTCATGATCATCGGGATTCCGGCGGGGAAGCACTGGCCGATCGCGTCGCGGTACGGCAAGCGCTGCTCGCGCATGCGCTGACCTTCCTCGAAATCCGCTTTGCCTTGGCCGATGAACTCGGGGTAGGGCGGCCCGAACATGAATTTTGCGAAGCCTTCGCTCAAGTCGACGAACCAGGTTCCCGTTAGGTTAAACGGCGGCTCGGGCCGCTCTTTATCGAGATTCTCGGGCGCGAGCGCGCCGAGATACTCCGGATGCTGCGGAATCATGCGACTCAACTGCTCGCGGCGCTCGTCGGCGGTCTGCGAGAAAGCCGCCACCGGCGCCGCGACGGCGGCGATCAACGCGAACGTCGTCAGTTTGCTCATCTTGTTCCCTCGACCTTAAGACCGGCGTGTATTCCACCGGTTTCCGCGTCACTTTATCATAGGCTTCGGTTCGGAACGGCGCCACGGCCTCACTTCCGGCGCGACGAGGTGACCCTTATGCACCGCGCGGTCTTGGGCGGCCTCATCATTGGTTTGATGCCGAGCTTGGGTTGGGCGCAGCCCGAGCCTGCCGACACTCGCAAGGTCATCGTCATCGGCGCCGGCCAATACCTTTCCGCCGGTGCGGATGCGATTCGGCTCGGCCGTTACGATGAAGGCATTCGCTTGACGCTCATCGGTCTCGAGCACGACTCGCCGAGCGTCATGAACCGTGCCGCCGGCCTCGCGAATCTCTGTGCGGCTCACGTCGCGAAGGAAGAGCCCGACGCCGCGATCCCGTACTGCAACGAATCGTTGAGCCTCAACGGCCGCAATTGGCGCGCGTACAGCAACCGCTCGCACGCTTACTTGCTCAAAGGAATGTATGAGGAGGCAAAGCTCGATAACGACGCGTCGGCCGCGATCAGCCCCAATGCGGATCATGTGGAGATGGTGCGCGGCTTGATCAACGAGCAACGCTTGCGGCCGCGCATCACTCTCGGCGAGCATCAGTAGCCCAAGGAACCGGCGGACTCGCATCAGCTCCGGCCGGCCGCCGGCGCGACGTCCCTGTCGCGCAACGAGGCCGGCCGGTCTACACCGGCTCGGAATGCTGCCTAGAAGCTATAGCGGAAGTTCAGCATGTACCTACGCCCGTACACGTCGTAGTTGTTCGGCCCCGAACCGAACGTCTGCGAGCTGAACCGCTGGCCAAAGGACGGTATCACGGGCGGATCGACGTCGAAGAGGTTCGTGATCGCCAGCGACGCTTGCATGTTCCGGCCGTTGTCGAGATCCGTGTCGTAGAACAACGTGAGATCGGTGTACGACTTCGACTGAATCGTGTTGTCGTCGACGGTGATCTCGCCGGGGCCGAG
>DATCIQ010000513.1:0-6765 GCA_036507635.1 Gammaproteobacteria bacterium | reverse complement strand
CCCGCTGACCGCGGCGCCGACGGCTTCGATCTCGCCGGCCCCGTCCGAGGTGGGAATCGTGTTGCGTGCCACGGGACCCGCGAAATACTTGCCTGAAACGATCGCGAGATCGCGAAAGTTCAGGGAAACGGCACGGACTCTCACGAGCACTTCGCTCGGGCCCGGCCTCGGTGTCGGACGTTCGGCATGAACGAGCCCATCGAATCCCGTGCTGCCGGCAACGACTTCGACGACGCGCATGAGAGGTACCCGCCTTTTTGAGTTAGAGTTGAGGGGACTACATGTTAGAGGGCAGCTCATGAAACACAAGCGCCGCGATCGTTTGGAGAGCAGCAATGCCTGAAAACGTGTTCGTCATCCCCGCTACGATCAGGGTCGGCAAAGAGCTCCCGCCCTATCTCCCGCTCGCCGACGGCCGCGTCAAACCCACGGCCGAGTGCACAAAGGAAGAAGTTGCGCAAGCCGTGGAGGAGTGTCGTTTCGTCGCGGAGACGAGCCGCGAGCGGCTCGAGTCGGCTTACCGCGATCACCTCAAGGATATCGAGCTGCTCGCGCAGGTCTCGGCATACCTCGTCAAATACGAAGCCTGGGCGGCGATTCGCGAAGGCGGTGAAGTCGGCGAGCTGCTGTGGGAGGTCGAGCTCTAGCGAACGGCTCGGCCGTTCAGATGCCGTATCTGCGGTACTCCCGCCAGAGAATGATCAGGCCTGCGGCGATGACTAGCGGTGCGCCGAGCCAAATCGAAACCTGCGGAATCTCGTCGAAGAAAAAATAGCCGAAGGCGACGGCGACCAGCAGGTTCGAGTAATCGAGCGGCGCGATCGTCGACGCTTCCGCGTAACGATACGAAAACGTCATGAGCAACTGCCCGAGCACGCCGAAGACTCCCACGAGAACGATGAACAACCATTGCCGGCCGGTCGGCATCGGCCAACCCCAGAACGCCGTAAACGCGGCGCATACCATCGACGTCAAGGAAAAGTAGAAGGTGATCGTGATCGCATGTTCCCCGCCGCTGCTCATGCCGCGCAGAAACATCATCGCGAGCGCGCCGAACACCGCGGCGCCCAGCGCGATCGTGACACCCGTCGCGCCGTCGCCGAAAGACAAGTGCGGACCGATCATGATCAGCACGCCGACGAACCCTACGCCCAACGCCGTCCAGCGATAGCGATGAATGCGCTCGCCGAGAAACAACATGGCGAGAATCGTAAGAAACATGGGCGCAGTGAAGCTGATGGCCGTGAAATCCGCCAACGGAATCATGGTCAGCGCCGTAAACCAACAGAACATGCTGATCGTTCCCGATAAAGAGCGCAGCGCATGTGAGCGAAAGTTCGACGTTCTGAGCAGCTGTAAGCCCTCTGTGCGCCATGCCAGTGCGGCGAGCACGACCACTGAAATCAAGCCGCGCACGAACATCGTTTGGCCGCTCGGTATCGCGTCCCCGAGATATTTCACGCAGGCGGCGAGGCTCGAAAGAAGGACCACCGACGTAAGTTTTAGAAGGACGCCGAAGACTGGGCGGTGATGCCGGACGGAAGTTGATGACAAGTAACGGCTTTCGCTGACGAACCGACGCGCAAGCATAGCAAGCCGGCGGATAAAGCGTTAACTTTATGTCGCAAAGTACTTGACATCGCCACGTAACGAGTTACCTTTGCCGTCATGCCAGCACCGGGACCCAACCTTCGTGCCGCCGGCGACGAGCCCACCGCGATCGGGATCAGCGCCGCCGAAAACCTGCGCTATATCCGCAGCACCATCGAGGCCGCCCATACTTTCACGACGGTACCCGGCAAGGGCTGCATCGTCATGGGTGCCGCGGCGCTGGTCGCAGCCGGCCTCGAGTCGCTGCCGTCGCTTGCGCCTCATTGGCTCCCGATCTGGCTCATCGCCGCCGTGGCTTCATGCACGATCGCGCTGCTTTTCATGGAGACGAAGGCGCGCCTGCAAGGATTGAGCTTGCGGCGCACGGTAGCTCTGCGGTTCTTCCTTACGCTCGCGCCCGCTTTCGTCGCCGGCGCCGTTCTCACGATCGCTCTCAACGGCGCGGTCGGGCGCGACGCCATCGCAGCGATCTGGCTGCTGCTCTATGGCGTCGGCATCGCGGCATGCGGGCTGTTTTCGATACCGGTCGTGCTCATCGCAGGCTTCGCCTTCATGGGGCTCGGCACCGTGACGTTCGTGGCGCCGTCGGCATGGGCGCCGGCGTTGCTGGCGCTCGGTTTCGGCGGTATTCATCTGGCCCTTGGCGCAATCATCGTGAGGCATCACGGTGGCTAAGAACGCGACCAAACCGCAATCGACGGCTGTGCCCGAGGAGCCGAAGACCCAGCGGCTACGCGCCGTCGCCGGCTACTTCTCCGATCCCGAATCCGGTGACACCGATCGCCTCATTTACGAGCGCGTTCGGCTCGGGATAATGAGCGCGCTCAGCGTCAACGCCAGCATGAGCTTTGCCGAGCTCAAGGAGCTCTTGAAAACAAGCGACGGCAACTTGAGCACGCATGCCCGCAAGCTCGAGGATGCGGGTTATATCACCTGCAAGAAAAAGTTCGCCGAGCGTGTGCCGAAAACGGAGTACAGCATGACCGCCAAAGGTAAGCGCATGTTCTCCAGGCATTTGCAGCACATGGAAGCGTTGATTCAGGCGACTCGTGGCGAGTGATTTAAATCATGCATATCGCGATCATCATGGATGGTAACGGGCGCTGGGCCGAGCGGCGCGGTTTGAAACGGACGTTCGGCCACCAGGCAGGCGCCCGGGCAGTGCGGCGTATCGTTGAAGCAGCGGCGCGCGCGCCGGTCGATGTGTTGACGTTATACGCGTTCTCTTCCGACAACTGGTCACGTCCGCCCGACGAAGTCGGGAATCTCATGCGGCTGTTCAAGCGCTATCTGCAGAGCGAGGTCGCGCGCTGCGTTGAGAATGGCATCCGCCTCAACGTGATCGGGCGCCGCGATCGGCTGGGGCGCGACCTCATCGGCATCATCGAGCAAACCGAGCACGTCACTGCGGCCGGTAACCGGCTCACGCTGCAACTCGCCGTCGACTATTCGGCGCGCCACGCGATCATGCATGCCGCAGCGTCGGCACAAGGCGGCTGCTCCTCGAGCGACGAGTTTGCCGAGCACCTCGCGCGCGCCTCGCATTCGAGCACATTGCTGCCGCCCGTCGATCTCTTGATCCGCACCGGGGGCGAACGGCGCTTGAGCGATTTCCTGCTGTGGGAATGCGCCTATGCCGAGCTCGTGTTCGTCGACGCCTATTGGCCGGATTTCGACGCGGCGGGGTTCACGGCGGCGCTCCACGAGTTTCAGCGTCGCGAGCGGCGCTTCGGCGCGCTTGCCTCGCCGGTTGCCGCGCAGCGCGCCGACATGCCGTGAGCGTTGTGCCGGCACGCGCGCGCAAGCCGTGGCTGCCCGACTCGCTGGCTAAGGCTCCCGCGCTCGATCCCGACGCCATTCCCGGCCCCATGCGGCGCCGGTATGCGTTGCTGATCAACCCATTTTATCGCAAGGACCCGCATGCGAGTTTCGGCAAACACGTCCTGACGCCGACGCTCGCATTGACCGCGACGGCTGCCGCAACGCCGGCACATTGGGAGCTACGTTATTGGGACGAGAATCTGTTGCAGGGTCCCCCACCGCTCGACCCGTTTCCCGAGGTCGTCGGCATCACGGTGCATCTCACCTTTGCGAAACGCGCCTATGAGCTCGCACGCTGGTACCGGCAGTGGGGTGCGAAGGTCGTGCTCGGCGGCTTGCACGTGCTAACCGCGCCCGGTGAGGCCGCGGAATATGCAGACGCGCTCGCGATCGGCGAAGGCGTCCAGCTTTGGCCGAGAATTCTCGACGACGTCGAAGCCGGAAAGCTGCAACCGGTGTATCGCGGCGACTTCAAAAGACCTTATCGCGACGATCCGGCGCCGCGGCGAGACTTGCTGCCGCGCGATGCGTTCCTCACGACTTCGAGCGTCATTGCGACGCGCGGCTGTCATAACCGTTGCGGCTTCTGCTACCTATCGACGCAAGGTTTGCACATGCCGTATCGGCTGCGCGATGTCGAGCAGGTCGCCGCCGAGATCGCAAGCGACCGACAGCCGTATGCGGTCTTCATCGACAACAATCTCGGCTCCCGACCGGACTATCTGCGTGCGTTGTGTCAGGCGCTCAAGCCCCTTAAGATCATTTGGAGTGCGGCGCTCACGATCGACGTGACCGATGATCCGACGCTCGTGGGTGAAATGGCATTGGCAGGCTGTACCGGTGTATTCATCGGTTTCGAGTCTCTGAACTTCGACAATCTCGAAGCGGCGCGAAAGCGGACGCCGGTACCCGACGATTACGCGCGCCGCGTCAAGATCCTCCACGATCATGGCATTCAGGTGAACGGCAGCTTCGTGCTCGGTTTCGATCATGACAAGGCCGACGTTTTCGAGAAAACCGTTGCATGGATCGAGCAGAATCGCCTCGAATGTGCGACGTTTCATATCCTGACGCCTTATCCCGGAACGCCGCTCTTTAGAGAGCTCGAGGCGCAACGACGCATCGTGCATCGCGACTGGCGCCTTTACGACACGGCACACGTCGTCTTCGAGCCCGCGCACATGACGGCGGAACAGCTCTACGCAGGCTACGAATGGTGCTATCGGCGCCTGTTCTCGCATCGCTCGATCTGGCGCCGGCGGCCCAAGGATTGGCGCGCTGTATTGCCCTATCTCGCGATGTCGTATCTATACAAGCGATCGAACCGGATTTGGCATCTGCTGATTCGCTATCGGTTGACGGCGTGGATTTGGCGCCCGTTGATCGAGTTGAGCCGGCGGCGACATCTACGCTTTCGCTGCTCTCTCGAGGGTTTTCACGGCCACGAGCCGCGCATGGTGGTCAGCGCCGGCGTCTGACACTCAAGAAGAGGAGTAAATACGTTCGTCGAGACCAAGGAGTGTAGGCTCCTGTGCGAGAATGCGAGCGTGAGCCGCATCCACGCAGCCTCCGCACTGACGTTCGCCTTGGGGTTGGCTGCGGCTGCGGCACAGGAGGCACCGTCGGCTTTCGAGCTTTCGCTGGTGTCCCTTGCCGGCGAACGAGAGGTGCTCGGCGTCGTGCCGGGCACCGTGTACGCGCCGCGGATTTCCAACGACGGCCGGCGCGTCGTCTACGACGACCACGCCGACGATACGGTGAAGGTCTGGGTCGCGGACATCGCCGATCTCGACTCACGCCGCGCGCTGCCCGCCGAGAACGGCGCGCCGATGCTCTATCCGCTCTGGTCCGTCGACGATTCACGCGTGCTGTACATTTCTTATCAAGGCGAGGAGCAAACGCTGTTCTTGCGCCCGGCCAACGGCACCGGCAGCGCCGAGCTCATCGCAAGCCCCGCGCGCGCACCCGAAGCGTGGTCGCCGGACGGCAGCGAGCGCTACTTCGACAGCAGCGGGCGCATGTATGCCGCCGGCGTCGACACGGCGGACGGTTTCCGGACGAGCGCACCGCGCGCGCTGCCGATCGCAGGATTCGTGCAGCAAGCCGGCTACCGTAGGCAATTCGACCTCGTGCCCGACGGCGAGCGCTTCTTGATGCTCTATGCCGTCGCGTGACGGCGGCGCGGGCGATGAGAGACTCGAGCCACTTTGGCGCGTCTATATCGTTCGTTGCGCCGACGATTCGCTGTACACGGGTGTCGCGAAAGACGTCGCGGCACGGGTCGCCGAGCACAACAACGGCGGCGGCGCGAAGTATACGCGGAGCCGCCTCCCCGTCGAGCTCGTTTACACCGAGGACGCCGCCGACCGCGGCGCCGCGCAGCGCCGCGAGGCCGCGATCAAGAAGCTCAGCGCCGGCGACAAGCGCGAGCTCGTTACCGCTCGAGCGCGAGCGCCGGGCCGAGCAGCGGTGACGACAAGTGCGGCACCCACGTCGCGCAGCGGCCGCGCAGCCGCGCCCCGACGCCGATGAATTCCCAGCCGAGGCTCGTGCTCGCGTCGAGATCCCACTCGCCATCGCCGATGTAGACGGTCCGCGTCGTCTCGGGCAAGCGCTCGCGGCAATGACGCATGATGCCCGCCCGCGTGTGATGGTGATCCGCAGTCGCGACGGGTACGCCGCGCAAGTCGAAACCCGCGTGCTCGAGCTTCATCGCGGCCGTGTGACCCCAGCCGCCCGTCGCGACACCGACCGCGTGCACGCCGCCTGCCTTGAGCGCGTCGAACAACGCCAATGCGCCGCGAGTCGGTGGGCACCGGCCGCTGTGCTTGAGATGTGCCGCAACGAGCTCGCCGAATCGGTCGCGAACGCGCACGATGGTCTCGACGATGCTCGCGCCATGCTCGCGGCAAATCTCGATGAGAATGCCGGTATCGGTCGCGTGCTCGTAGTGCCCCCAATCGGGGCGTGTTTCGTACTCGCGAATCACCTCGCGGACCGCGGCATGGTAACAACGGTCGTCGAAAGAGCTGCTGTCGACGAGCGTGCCGTCGACGTCGAAGATCACGCAAGTCACATCTTCCGTCCGTCAGTGGGGAATCTACGAATGGCCGCTGCTAAGGGGCATACGGCATGCTTGCAGCCATGACGGCAAGTATGCTGGTTCAAGCTTCGGCTGCGCTAGGTTTCGGGGCCATCGTCGGCGTTGCCCTCGGGCTCACGGGCGGCGGCGGGTCGATATTCTCCGTCCCTTTGCTCATTTACGGCTTGGGTGTCCCTCCGGCGGATGCCATCGCGATCTCGCTGCTCGCCGTTGCAGTCACGGCGCTTGCG
>DATCIQ010000512.1:0-2945 GCA_036507635.1 Gammaproteobacteria bacterium | reverse complement strand
TCAAAGCCGGCGGTATCCAGTGGATGACGGCAGGCAAGGGGCTCGTGCATGCGGAGCTCTCGCCCGAAGAGTTCAAACAACGCGGCGGGCCGCTCGAGATCCTCCAGCTTTGGGTCAACCTGCCTTCGAAGCTCAAGATGGCGCCGCCGCGCTACATCGGACTGCAGCGCGATGCGATTCCCGCGGTGCCGACGCAGGACGGCAAAGGTACCGTGAATCTCGTCGCGGGCCAATGGAGCGGGCGTCAAGGAGCGATGCAGCCGCTGACCGACGTCTTCATGGCAACGGTCGAGCTCGGGGCGGGCGGGCACGTGGCGTTTCCCGACGTCGCGGGACGCAACGTGTTCCTGTACGTCGTGCGCGGCACCGTAAGTGTCGCCGGCGAGCGAGCGACGCAATTTCATTTGGTCGAGCTCGGCGACTCGGGCGACACGGTCGAGATCGACGCCGTGAGCGACGCGGTCCTGCTCGTCGGCCACGCCGAGGCGATCGGCGAGCCCGTCGTCGCCTACGGTCCATTCGTCATGAACACGCGCGACGAGATCTCGCAGGCCATTCGCGACTACCAGGCCGGAACCTTCAACGCCGTGCCATTGTAGGAGCGAGCTTCGCTCGCGATCTGCGCTCCGATCCCACGAAGATAAGATCGCGAGCGAAGCTCGCTCCTACAGGAGAAATATGCTCGACCTCGATGCCACACAGCTTGCGCGCCTGCAATTCGCGCTCAACATCAGCTTTCACATCTTGTTTCCCGCGATCACGATCGGGCTCGCGTGGATTCTCTTGTTCTTTCGCGTGCGCTATACGCTTTCGCGCAACGAAGCCTGGGAGTATGCGTACTACTTCTGGGTCAAGGTGTTCGCGCTGACGTTCGCGCTCGGCGTCGTCTCGGGCGTCACGATGAGCTTCCAGTTCGGCACGAATTGGCCGGGGTTTACGGCGCAGGCCGGCAACATCGCGGGACCGCTCTTGGGCTACGAGGTGTTGACGGCGTTCTTCATCGAGGCGACGTTCCTCGCGATCATGCTGTTCGGTAAAGACCGCGTCTCGAACCGCATGCATCTGGCCGCCGCGGCGCTCGTGGCTTTAGGCACGACGTTCTCGGCCTTTTGGATCTTGAGCTTGAATTCCTGGATGCAGACGCCACAAGGGCACGAGATCGTCGACGGCACGTTCCATGCCGTGAGTTGGGTCGAGGTCATCTTCAATCCGTCGTTCCCGTACCGGTTCACGCACATGCTCGTCGCGTCGCTCCTGACGAGCGCATTCTTGATTGCGGGGTTGAGCGCCGGGCGCATGATCCGCAAAGTCGACGGTCCCGCGACGGCGCTCGTCGTGAAGACCGGCGTCGGGCTCGCCGCCGTGCTCGTGCCGCTGCAAGTGCTGATCGGCGACCTGCACGGCCTCAACACTTTCGAGCATCAGCCGGCCAAGATCGCCGCGATCGAAGGCGTCTGGGAAACGGGCACAGGCGTGCCCTTCACGGTGCTCGGCATTCCCGACGAGGAGGCGCGGACCACGCGTTTTGCGATCGAGATCCCGAACGGCACGAGCTTGCTGTTGACGCACGAGGCGGACGGCGAGGTCGTCGGGCTCGATGCGTTCGAGGGCGCGCATCCGCCCGTCGCGCCGGTGTTCTGGTCGTTTCGCATCATGGTGGGTACGGGGCTCCTCATGCTCGCGGTGTCGTGGTGGGCGGCATGGCAGCTCTTCCGCGGGCACGGTCTTTCGCGCGGCGCCTTGCGCGCGCTGTCGGTCATGACGTTCTCGGGCTGGGTCGCGACGCTCGCCGGCTGGTACGTCGCGGAAGTCGGCCGGCAGCCGTGGTTGATCTACGGCCTGATGGCGACGGCGGACGTCGTCGCGCCGCACTGGCAGGCGACGGTGCGGGGCACGTTGATCGCTTATGCGCTGCTCTACGCGTTTCTACTCGCCGCCTATATCTCGACGTTGCGCTACATGGCGACGAAACCCGCCGCGTCGCTTAGGATGCTCCCGGCCGCGCAACTTCGCGCGGCGTCCGCCGTCACGGAGCGCTGAGCATGGAGACTGCGCTGCCGCTCATCTTCATGGCCATCATGGGCGGCGCGTTGCTGCTCTATGTGATCCTCGACGGCTACGATCTCGGCATCGGCATGCTGCTGCCGTTCGGCACCGCGGCCGAGAAGGACACGATGATCGCCGCCATCGGGCCGTTCTGGGATGCCAACGAGACATGGCTCGTGCTCGGTGTCGGCGTGCTCTTGATCGCGTTTCCGGTCGCGCACGGCATCGTGCTCACGGCGCTCTATCTGCCCGTGACGATCATGCTGATCGGCCTCATTTTGCGCGGCGTGTCGTTCGATTTCCGCGTCAAGGCCGCGGCCAGGCAGAAGCGCATGTGGAACCGAATGTTCACGGCGGGATCGCTGATCGCGGCGTCGGCTCAGGGTTGGATGCTCGGCAGCTACGTCACGGGCCTTGAGCCGGGCCTCGTCAACCTCGCGTTCTCGGCGCTCATCGCGATCACGATGCCCGCGCTCTACATCGTGCTCGGCGCGGGATGGCTCTTGATCAAAACCGAGGGGGCGCTGTTCGAGAAGGCCATTCGCTTCGGCCGCTACGCGATGCCGGCGATGGGGCTCGCGCTGCTCGCGATCTCCCTGTCGACGCCGATCGTCAGCGAAACGATTGCCGCGAGGTGGTTCAGCCTGCCGGCCTTCATCGGACTCGCGCCGATTCCGATCGCGACGCTTGCCGCATACGCCGCCGTCTATTGGGTGCTCCATCGCGCGGCGATCGCGCGGGCCGGCTACGCGTGGCTTGTCATGGTGGGCACGGTGCTCATGTGCATCATGGCGACATTGGGCCTCGCATATAGCCTCTATCCGTACGTCGTGCTCGACCGTATCACGGTGTGGGAAGCCGCGGCTGCGACGAAGTCGCTCGAGTTCGTGCTCGTCGGC
>DATCIQ010000511.1:0-11408 GCA_036507635.1 Gammaproteobacteria bacterium | reverse complement strand
CATCGGGAGACCATCCTCGATATCCAAGACGAGGAAATCGAATCGCTCTATCGCCTCGCGAAACGAATGGTCAGAGGCGCAGAAATAGCATTCGGCGCGATTGCAGCGAATGTTTTTCAGAACAACGGCGCGAAAGACGGGCAACACGAACCGCACATGCACGTGCATGTCGTACCTCGCTACGAAAGCAGCGACGCCGACGTCGTTTTCTTGCAGCGCAACTTTACGGTCGCACCGGTTGAGCGGCTAGAGCAGGTGGCGACGGCGATTCGAGCCGCGCTCCTAAGATGATACGCGCCGGTGGACCTAGACGACGAGAGCCGAGATCGCGGGTCATTAACGGCGGACATGAGGCCCACTGAGGCCCCCGCACTCACAGGGGGCAGCGGCGCGCGACTATTCAACTCTGCTCGTTGCTGCTAGCGTGCCGCCCGCAGGTCAGGTTGGTAGTGGACGAGTGTTCATGCCACCAGCCGGAACCCGACGACGGAGAAGTGGTGATCAAATGTGAAGGCGAGTCGGATCTGCGCGCGCGTCATGATGGCGAAGCTGGTTGCATCGACAGCCGATAGCTTATGCAGGTCCGTGCGTTTGAAGTACTCCCATGACTGTTCGAGATCGTTAAGATTGCATGGGAGAATCTTGACCGTGCCGCGCTTGTAGATCGATTCCTTCCACGTGAGCGCTACGTCACGGCTGGCGTTGCGCTCTAGGAATGTAAAGGTCTCGATGACGACAGGGATGGAAGTATGGAGCTTTGCTCCTGCCGCATGCAGTATTTCCCACTGCTCCCGTGCTTGCGAGTGCAGCGGATCGCGAACAAGGGCAAGGGCGATCCATGCGCCGCTATCTACGAACGCGGCTTCGCCCTGACGCATCAGACGTCGTCGTAAACCGTGTCGTGCTCGATGGACGTGCGCCGGGGCTCGCCGTCCCAGATCGCAACGGGGCCTTCGGTGGGGGGGCGGAGCACGACCTTGCGAATGGCGTCACGGATAAGGTCGGCAACGCTGCGACCGGATCGGGCCGCCGCCGCGCGCAAAGCTTCGAGCTCTTCCTTGCGGAGGTAGACCTGCGTTTTTTCCATGTATGTCACTTTATTGCTACAAGTGACATACGTCAAGTCCCATGCACAAACAGGCTGAAATTACGCGACGCGAGCACCGCGCCGTCAGCGCACTTCGTCGAGTCCCTCGGTCAACTCGATGTACGTACCCCACGGATCGGTGAAGAACGCGATCGCCAAGCCCATTGCCGGTATGTGCCTGTAAGGCACGTCGAGCGTGATGTCTTGCGTCTCGAGCCCCTGCGTGAAGGCTTCAAGGTTCTCCACCTCGAAGCCGATGTGGTCGAGTGTCCGGCCCGCCGTGCCGGCCATGGGCATCGGCGCTGACGAGAAGTTGAGACCCAAGCCCGGCAGATCGGCGCCGATGATGCCGTTGATCTGGCCCGGCCGTTCGGCTGCGCCGAAGATTCGCATGTACCAGGCGCGGATTTCCGCGGGGTTCTCGCCAAAGAAATGGATGTGGTGGCTCGCGATGGGCTCGGCCTGCGCGCCCATTTCGAGCAACTCTATCTTGATGCCGTCCGGGCCGAGGGCATAGGCGATACCGGAAACGGGGCCATCGCCTTCGACGATGCCGATGTCGTCGACGACTTCGACGCCGGGAGGCGCTTGGGTTGCCGTCACCATCTCGAATCCGGCTGCGCTCACGCGGTCCACTGTTTCACGTAGGTTCTGCACGGAAAAAGCCACGTGGTTGACCGTGCTCCCGATCATCGGACCCGTCGGCGCCTGCTCGCGCATGAATATGAGCGCATTGGGGAATAGCACGATCGGCGTGCCGTTGCCGAACGTGCCGGCCTTACCGCCGAGCGTATCCACCCAAAACCGCATGTGCTCGTCGATGTCGTTTGCGTTGAAGTGGTGATGGCCGTTGACGACGGGGCCCATTGCGTAGAGCTGCGGAAGCCCGGTTGTCGGAACCAACGCTACCGATAGGGTCAGCACGATGACAGGGATATTTTTCGTCATGATGTCGCCGAACGTTTCCGACCAGTCGATTGCGTCGACTATTGTAGAATGAAAGGTACATAACCAACGATAACTTCGGCGATCCTGTTGGCGGGGGCACTTTGCTCCGCCGGCAAGCGCGCAACAGGGTGCAAGCTTCCGTCCGCCCGCTTTTGAGGTCGACCCCGCATGGCCGACCGTTCCCAATGACTGGGTGCTCGGCGAGGTCACTTCGATCGCAGTCGACGGCAACGATCACGTCTGGGTGCTGCATCGGCCGCGCTCCATTCCTCAAGACCAACGCACCCGATCGGCGCCTCCCGTGCTCGAATTCGACCAGGACGGGGAGCTCCTGCGCAGATGGGGCGGGCCGGGGGAGGGGTACGATTGGCCCGAGCGCGAGCACGGAATCTGGGTCGATGCGCAAGGCTACGTTTGGATCAGCGGCAACGGCGGCTGGCCGCGGCCGGCCGAAGGCGGCAGCACCGATGACATGATCCTCAAGTTCACCGGTGACGGCGAGCTCGTCATGCAAATCGGCAAGCGCGGCGCGAGTCAAGGCAATGCCGATACCGTCAACGTGCGCCAGCCCGGCGACGTGTTCGTGCACGAGCCGACGAACGAGCTCTACGTGGCGGACGGGTACGGTAATCGGCGCGTCATCGTGTTCGATGCGGACACAGGCGCGTTCAAGCGCATGTGGGGCGCGTTCGGCGATGCGCCTGACGACGCTCCGGGCCCGGTAGGAGCGGAACCAGCGGACGCGCCGCAGTTCAGTCTCGTGCACGCGGTTAAGGTCTCGAGCGACGGCATCGTCTACGTGGCCGATCGCGGCAATCGGCGCATCCAACGGTTCACCACGGACGGCACGTACCTATCGCAGCTCGTCATCGAGGGCGATGCGCCGGCAGCACCCGCAGGCTTCGCGTTCTCACCTGACCCGGAGCAGCGGTTCCTCTACGTCGTCGAGTCCGCAAACGCGCGCGTGTTGATATACGATCGCCGGTCGATGACTGAGATCGGCATGTTCGGTTCGCGCAGCGCCGCGCCGGGCGGCATGGACATCGCCCACCACATTGCGGTCGACTCGCGGGGCAACCTTTATACGGCGGAGATCGTGAACAATCGGCGCGCGCAAAAGTTCGTCGGCCGCTAAACCGTCGCGCTCCTATTCGTAACGCAAGGCTTCGAGCGGATCCCACGGACGGGAATGACGATCAACCTGAACGAACCTAAAGTAGTTTCTTAAGAGACGCTTCCGCGGAGGCGCCGATTCGTTGGCCCACCGCTCTGTGCGAGCTCGGTCTCGCGGGCGATTGATGCCGCGTAATCGGCGCGCTTTTGCTTTTCCCAGCGCGCCCACAAGAATGCGATCTGCAGCAGAAGGAACACGAGGCCGGAGTTGACACCGGTCAGCATGGCGGAAAACTGCTCCTCCGCCTCGATGGGTACGACGGCGTCGAGCGGCAGCAACCCCGACATGAGCACGAACGCAAGCGGTGAGATCGAGGCGATCATTGCTTGCAAGGCGGCAAGCTGCTCCATGGAGGCTGAAAGGACGATCGCCACCAGGATGGGAAGGAGCCCCACCAGCAGGATTACGAGTACGGTGGGCTTGAGCTCGAGCACCTGCACCGTGAGCGCCGTATAGAAGATGCCGAGTCCGAGCGCGAGCGGCAAGCGCCAGAAGCCGTGAGAGGACGGCTGAAAGTCATCGAGAAATCCCGCCGCGGAAATCTCATGGAACATCACCCAAAACCCGCCGAGCGCCACGGCGGCATAGAGCGCCAGGAACGCGAGGCTCCCGGCGTCATCGTCCCATGGCCGCGCCGCGGACCGCCCGAGCTTCATGGCGCGTCTGATCCCACGTGCGTAGCTGTGATGAGTCGGAATGACGATCGCGAAAAGAACGAAACAGAGCACCCACGTAACCAGCGAATAGACGAGCGGGAGACCGATGACGATTACCGGCCCGAGCTCATCGATGTCGGTCTGGCCGAACAACGCGAACGGCATATATCGACCGGTGATCATGGGCCAGACGTTGCCGATGAGCACGACGACGAACGCGCCGAGAAAGCCGAGCGCGTAGGGTTTGCTGAGCGAGTGCCGGCTCGAGACCTGCCAGCGCCGGAGCACCATCGTCGCAAAAGTGGCGATGAGCGAGCCCTGTAACAGCAGAGCAAAGAGGAAGGGCGGCAGCGCCCAGTTGAAGAACGGGACGTCGTTGCCCATCGAAAAGAAGGGGTTCTGTGACGCAAGGAACGCGAGGCCGGACGCCGACACCACCACCGGCAGCACTTTTTGCCCAATCACGGGCCACACGGAAAGGTACTGGAAGAACTTGAGCCCGAATTGGGAAATGAACAGCGGAAGAATTACGTTGACGAACAGCACCAAGAGAATGGCGACGACATAGCCCAAGAACCAACGCCGCATGACCATCCCCGCGGCTATTCCCATCGTGTGATAGAGCAAGACGCACGTGAAAAACGCGACGTAGACGCTGAGCACCGTGGCGAGCGGAATGTCGCCCACGACGACGACGAAAACGAGATGCGGCAGCGTCAGCGCGAACATTACGTACTCGAGGACCGGCAGGCCGAACAAATAGCCGGCCAGATTCCTGATCGGCGTCATCGGAGTGAGCCGCTGATAGTCGAGCGTTTGATCGATCTTGTCCTGAATCAGTCCGGCGGAAACGGCGCCGGTTCCCTTGAACATGAGGATCAGGCCTTGAATGATCAGCACCGGAATCCACAAGCCGCGCGCCGCGACTTGCGGCGGAGTGAACGAATTCGTCCGGATGATATAGATGAGCGCGACGACGAAAGTCGTGACGATCAGCGTGAGGAGATACCAGAAGATCGACTTGCGCAGGCGCAGGCGGCTGCGGCAAAACCGGACAAACACGGGGTTCCCGGAGAGCCGCACGATATCGAGGAGCGGCGCCCTCAAGCTTCGCCACTCCCGATCAGCTTCAGGAGCACGGACTCGATGCCCGCTTGTTCCGGCGTGAAGGCACTCAGGGGGATTCCGTGCGCGATGAGCTCCCGTAACAGCGCGGACCGCGCCTGCTCGTTGCCGTGAAATGTGAACACGATTCGCGCGCCTTCGATGCGGATCGCGTCGACGTCGGCGCGGCCGCCGAGGCACTCGGCGGCGGCCTCGATCCGTTCCGTCACGTCGATCCGAATGCGCACGCGCTCGGTATCGAGCGAGCCCAGCACGGAAGCCATCGGACCGTGCCGCAAGAGCCTGCCGAGATGCATGATGCCGACGGATGTGCACGTATCGGACAGCTCGGAGAGGATATGCGACGAAATGACTACCGTTGCGCCGTCGTCTGCGAGCGCCCGCAGGATGCGGCGCATGTCACGGCGGGCAATCGGATCCATGCCGCTGGCCGGCTCGTCGAGCAGCAGGAGCCGCGGCTCGTGCAGCAGCGTCTTTGCGAGCACTACGCGCTGTGTCATGCCGCGCGATAACGCTCTGCCGTAGACGTTGCGCTTGTCGCCGAGCCCGACTTTGGCAAGGCAGGCGTCGACGCGATCCCCCTTCTCGCTCCCCGTGAAGCCGTGACTATGGGCGTAGAGATCGAGAAACTCCCAGACCTTGAGATCGGGAATTACCGGGGCGAGGTCGGGCATGTAGCCCAGCAGCGCGTGCACCTTGTCCGGCGCTTCGAACAGATCGTGACCGGCCACGGTGACCTCGCCGTAAGTCGGCTCGAGAAGCGTCGCGAGCACGCGAATTGTGGACGTCTTGCCGGCGCCGTTCGGTCCTGCGAGCCCGAAGATCTCGCCGGGCATGAGCGTGAGACTCAAATCGTCGACAGCCGTAAACTGGCCGTAGTCCACGCGAAGGTTCCTGATCTCGAGCGCCGGGGTTCCGCCGGTGGCTGCGTCCATCGGGCGATTCTACCGGCGGAGTCCGCTATAGTCGCTTGCACGTCGGTAGTGAGGGAGAACACTCATGCGGCGGATAGTGCGTTCAAATGGGCCTTATGTCAGCCGGCGACCCGGCGCGGCCGCTGGAGGGGACGGAAATGGCGTGCGCAAACGTGCTGGAGCGCCCAGCGTGAAGACCGCCGCGCATTGCTTTTTCGGCGTTCCAGCCCGGGAGTGCTTCCCCGTGTTGGACACAGCGGATAAAGAGGTCGAGGTTCACTGAGTCACAGATCGTTGCGGTTTTGAAAGAAGGGGAGCCGGAGTGCCGATCGCCGAGATCGTGCGCACGCACAGGATCAGTCGAGGCACGTATTTCGCGTGGCACTCGAAGTACGCGGGGGTATCGGTGGCGGGAGCTGAAGCAGATAAAGGAGCTCGAGCTTCGAAAATGCGAAGTTGGGCGTCGCAGCCATCTCTGTTGTATTCGACGTTAAAAAGTAGCCGTAACCCATTGATATAATTGTCTCCCGGGGCCGGAGCCGAAAGATTGCCTCGAACCGGCATAGATGCTGACATGTCGCCGCCCATGATGGTCGCGAGCGCCGAATCTCGCCGGGCCGGCAAGGAGCCAACCTTGGCGTCGGACTCGGGAGACGTACGATGCTGCACCAATCTCGTAGTGCGACCATACGCACAAAACCCATCGTTTGGAGATGCCCTACGATTTTGGCGATCGTCATCGGCGCCGCCGCAACGGCAGGATGCAGGGGCGCCGACCCGGAGGCAGAGTCGCTCAAGTCCGTAGAGACCTATGTCGCCACGGTCGCCGAACGCCTGTCGGCCGGGTCCGCTCCCGAGGACGCCGTTGCGGTGTCCGTCGACCCCTCAGCGCGCGTGGCGGTCTATCTCACGCCAGAGGGAAGCATCCGTATCTCGAGGGGGTTCTTGTTCGCGGCGGCCGGAGAGTCGGAGCTCGCGTGCGCAATCGCGCACGAGATGGCCCACAAGGACGCTCTCGCGGAACTGCCGGACGGCGACTCGGCAGCCGCGGTCGAACCAGGACCACGCGCATGGCCGCACGACGTTGAGCGCGCGGCCGACGAAACGGCGGCCGAGCTCTGTTGGCGCGCGGGATACGACCCTCGCTCGCTCGCGATCTTGCTCTCACGCTTGGCCGATATGCTCCGCCGACAGCATCCCGAGGAGGCGCAGTCGGTCGAGGAGCGCGCGAACGCCCTGCATGCGTTCTTGAACGGCAGGGACTGGACCGGCGAGCTCGGTTACCGCAAGTACCGGAGCATTGTCCGAAGTCTGCAATCGGGCACTGCGGCGAACGCGGCGGACGACGCCGTCGAACGCATCATTGTCGGCCCGATCCTGCAGCAGGCGGCCTGGTGGCATGAGTACCTGGAGGATCTCTACGACGACGGAAACGCAGCCACGGGGGACTTCGTTCGCGGCGAATGCGAAAACTGGAACATCGTTCCGAACAATGAATTCGATGCGTTCGGGCACTGCTGGTATGGATGCGAGGGAACGCGGCGGCTCGGAGAACCGCAAACGTGGTTTTTGGGGACGCTGCGGGAGGATGTCAGAGAATTTGAGCGCAAGCTCGGCATCGATGATCACGATAGCTACGCGCAGGACGTCGCAAATCAAGGCCGCGGCCGTTCGATGGCGGACGAGGAAGGTTCCTGTCTTGATCTATGCACAGACGCGGCGCATCAGGGCCTGCTCGATTTCAGCGCCCCGGAGCGTGCGTATTTCGACTGCGAAACCGGTGAGATGTCGGACGCCGAGGAAGATAGCGAGGCCGATGGCTCGGGATGGCCCTGGATGGCGCAGAGTTGGGGCGATCCGCACATCGTGACCGGCGACGGCTACGCGTATGATTTTCAAGCCGCGGGCGAGTTCGTCGCGATCGAATCGCGTGACGACGATCTGAGCGTTCAAGTTCGCCAGGAGTTCTGGCCGGACGGGCAGACCGTCAGCCAGAATACGGCCGTGGCCGCACGTGTGCACGACGATGTAGTCGGTTTCTATGTCGTCGACAACCAGCTGCTCGTTCGCATCAACCGCGAAACCTACGAAGTGCCCGAAAATTGGGGCTCATTACCGGGCGGCGGAGAGATCCGCTCCGGCTTCGAAGGCGTGCACGTACGATGGCGGGACGGATCGGAGATGGAAGTGCGCGCGTTCGGAGATTTTCTCAACCTATTCTTCGAGCCGGCCGGCGCCAGAGCCGGGGAAATGGTCGGACTCCTCGGCAACTTCGACGGTTCTTTCGAAAACGACCTCGCGACGCGTGACGGCTCGATGGTTACGTTGCCGGGCATGGAGAGCGCGGACTACGCGGAAATGCTCTATGGCCGCTTCGGCGATAGCTGGCGCATATCGCCCGACGAATCGATGTTCGAGTATCCCGACGGAATGAGCGCTGCGGATTTTCAAGGCCACACGCGACCCACCAGCTTCGCGCGCGTCAGCGCACTCGACGCATCGACTCGAGACGCCGCGGCCACGATATGCCGGGCCGCCGGAATACGTTCGCAACCGACGCTCGATAACTGTATCGTCGACGTGGGCACGACCGGCGAAGCGCTGTTCGCGATGGCAGCGGCGGACGCCGCTTCCACGAGCGGTCACCGTGACAAGACGGCGACTCTCTCGCGTCCCGGTACACACGTGATCGACCGGTTCATAGCCACTGCCGGCGATCATCACTTCTTCCAGACGCTGGAGTTGACCGGCTCCCTCGATTTGAGCCGTTGGGAGCTCGTCGCGCCTGACGGAGAAGCGGTGTTCGGCCAGTGCCTACGCTGCAATCAGCCCGGCGAAGTCGAGCTCCCAGCGAGTGGGGTTTACGTTTCGCGCGTGGTCATTTCTGATCAGGAGTCCGGGCGCATCCGGACGCTGAGCCATCGGGTGCCGGCAGAACAGGTCTTCGATATCGAGCTACCCGCGCGCATCTCCGCCGACTCACCGCAAGTCGGCGCCGGACGAATCGAGCGCGCGGGGGCGCAGGACGCCTACCGATTCCAGGGCGCCGCCGGCGAACGATGGCGCATCGTCCTCGAAAGCGCCGATCTCGGACTCGGGTTTGGGGAATGGTCCCTCAGCGAGCCAGAAGGAGACCACGTATTTCAAACGATCCTGCCGCTGGCGCCGTCGCTGCCCGTCGACGTCGAATTGCCGCGATCCGGCATGTACGCGCTGCGCATTACCGGCGGAGCGCGGTGGCCGGCGCTGACCGACGCCGGCTACGGCGGCTATAGTCTCACGATCGATGCTCCGTGATCGGTCTTCCCGCGACGCTCGATGTGCCGGTGCCTGCCGCGGGTCAGTACATGCCGAGCACCACGCGCAGACTCCGTTCGACAGCCGCGAGCTCGGTTCGCGTAAGAATCGTGAGCGGCCCGTCGCCCAGGCGCGTCCGATCGAGCGCCCGAGGCTGATCGACGACGTCCTGGCAAGGCTCCTTGAGTCGGTCCCGTGCGGGAACGCTGATTCGCCACAGCTTGAACTCTGGATACACCCGCGTCGTCAATGGAAGCACGACGACCATCGGCGTGGGCATAGGCGATTCAAACACGCTGAGTTGGCCTGTCATCGGTGGACGAAGGGGCGGGTTGTGAAGTGACGCGAGCGCGAGGGACGGGCGACGGAGGTGGCGGCGCTCGATGTGGCGTGGCGAATCTCCGTTTTGCGCCGAGAAACGCGCGATCTTTTTAGACGCTGCTCCGATCCGGGACAGATCCGCCCGTCGCGTCTCGATCCCCGGAGCGGTCTTGGGGCTAAATCGGCGCTTCACACTGGGGCGGCGCTCTGGGCGCGCGAGCCCGATCGAGCGGCTCGCGCATTCGGCCGAGGTGATCGAGAATCCGCTCGATGACGGCGGGCTCCTCGATGCTCGCAATCACCCGAAGCTTGCCGCCGCAGCGCCGGTAGGTTTCGATGTCGATGTACGAGGCTGAGCTTGGCGATCCGTCCGCGTTTCTCAACGGGGCGTATGCCGGACTAGAGCCAACCTCGGAATCGTATTAACCGCAATACTAGTATTCGAAGTTCTCTAGGCAAGCCCTCCTGCCCGGA
Source organism: Gammaproteobacteria bacterium (assembly GCA_036507635.1). GTDB lineage: Bacteria > Pseudomonadota > Gammaproteobacteria > Steroidobacterales > Rariloculaceae > DATBLZ01. The sequence continues at coordinate 1,412 of DATCIQ010000511.1, read as the reverse complement.
GGATATTCGCAGTCCGCTTCTGTCGTGTTCCTATCAAAATAATCGACCGAATCGCCGGGGGAAGAATCATGAAGACGATACCAGCTAAGTACAGCGCTTGCGCTTTCGCGGTCATGGTGGGCTTGGGCGGCGCGGCCCAGGCGCAGGACTCGGGCGTGGAGGAAGTCCGAGTCACCGGCACGCGGATCGTGCGATCCGGCGTCAACACGCCGGTCCCGGTCACGATGGTAAGCGCCGCGGAGCTCGACCAAATAGCGCCCGGCACGATGATCGAATCTTTGACCACGCTCCCGCAGTTCTACGACAACATCGCCCCCGATCAGATCACGGGCGGCCAGACCGGCGGCGGAGCCAATCTCAATCTTCGCGGCGCGGGCGTGAACCGGAGCCTGATTCTGCTCGATGGACGACGCGTCGTTCCGAGCAACCGCTTCGGGACCGTCGACGTCAGCGCCTTTCCGGAAGAGCTCATCAGCCGAGTCGAAACCGTGACCGGCGGCGCCTCCGCAAGCTACGGAACGGACGCCATCGCGGGTGTCGTCAATTTCATTCTCGACACCGACTTTTCCGGATTCAAGCTGCATTCCCAAGCCGGCAGCACCGTAGACGGGGACGGTGAAAATTTCGAGATCGGTGTTGCGTACGGCGCGGACATCGGCGAACGAATGCACATCATCGCGTCGGCGGAAGGATACAGCGCCGATGCGATCGATACTCTCGAGGCTCTTCAGGACCGAGGCTTCTATAGGCAAACCGCGCGCGTCACGAACCCGAATCCGGCCGGTCCGGCGGAGATCATCCGCCAGTTCGCGAGCCCGACGAACTTCACGAACGGCGGCATCATCAACCAGCCCGGGTCCGCGCTCGACCATGTCGAGTTCTTACCCGACGGCTCGTTCAGGGTGTTGCCGTTCAGCGGCGTGGGTCAATTGAACGGCGGTTGTAACTGCCAGGCGGAGACGAGCCAATCCTACGGCGTCGACAGTGACGAACAGGTAGCGCCGGAGTACGACCGCACGAGCGCTTTCGTTCACTTCGACTACGACATCACCGACAACCTCAATTTCTATCTTCAGGGCCTGTTCGGCCACACGGAGAACAGCGATCGGCGCGAGAGCATCGCCGTCCTCGGCCCTTGGCAAGCGCGGATCTACAACAACAACGCTTATCTTCCCCAGGCAATTAAGGACACGATGGCCCTCGAGAACCGGCAGTTCGTCGGGTTCGGTTTCTTCGGCGTCAACACGCCGGATTCGCCGCTCGGGGACGCACGGCAAGTCACCGACAACGAGCTGTCTTCCGCAACCGCGGGGTTCAGACTAGACCTCGCGCGCGACGGTTTCCTCGATGACTGGGAAGTGGACGGCTATTATCAGCACGGCAAGAACATCCAAGACTACATCACCGAAAAC
>DATCIQ010000510.1:0-3353 GCA_036507635.1 Gammaproteobacteria bacterium | reverse complement strand
AAACCCACTTGTCCCGGCAAGGGATCGGCGAAATAAAGACGATAGCTCGAGTCCTTCGACGCGGTTTTCCAAAGCCCTTGGCCTATGCCCAGATTCTGGCCGTTCTCGGTGACCTTGACGTTCGCCGCGAACGCCGCCCGGGACGGATCGTGCGTCACGAGCGCTTCGAGATAACGATCGACGAGGCCTTCGAGGCAGGCGCGGTCGCAGCCCGGTGGGGGTTGCGCAAGAGCGGCGCTCGAAAGGAAGAGTGCGCAGCTCAAAAGCGCAGAGTGGATCCCGACTCTCGACAACGATCCGGCATTCACGTTTGATTCCCCCTCGAGAACGAGTAAGGCGCGCTCATTGCTGAGCGCGCCTTACCGAGAAAGATCGCGGCTGGAAGCCGCTCCTACACCACGCGACCTAGAAGCTCTTCCGCAGCGACAAGTTCCACATTTGCGGTGCGCTCGGCACGCCGCTGCGCGGACGGCTCGGGATGCCCGCTATGTTGGTGTCGGCGCCGATCTGATACCACCAGAACTCATCCGTGACGTTCGTGGAAGCCAGCGAGATCTGCAAATCACGATTCGCGTTCAAGTACGTGAGGCGTAGATTGAAGTAGTCGTACTCGGGGTTGCAGAACTGCGGACACACCTGCTCGACCGTGAGCGGGCCGTTCGTTCGCTTGGACTGGTAGAACCAGTCGAGGCGCGGAGAAACCACACCGCCGTTCGTCAGATTGAAGTCGTATTGAATCCCGGCGCTCATGTTGCGCTCGGGCTGCAGCAACGCCGTCGGATGTATGTAGGCGGGGTCGCCCGGGCCCGGATCACCCTCGAAGCTGTTCACGCCCAACGAGTAATCGATCGAGAGGTTCTCGGTCGGATAGGCGCTGAGCTCCACCTCGACCCCGTCCGTGACGCCCGAAGTCGCAAAGTAGGCAAACCAGTTGAACGCCGGCAAGCCGGCGTTGCCGCTGCCCGGCGGGCAGGTGTTGCCCGGTGGCAAGGTCCCGAATGCGTAGAAGGGCCCGGGATCCGGCGAATTGAATGCCTCGCACTGGAAGCCGAACAGGCTGTACAAGCGTGGGTCGTAGTCGGCCTGATAGACACTCGCGTTGATGCGCAGGCGATTGTCGAATAGGTCCGCCTTGACGCCGACCTCGGTGTTCTCGAGTTCTTCACCGGGCGCCGGCAGCAGCTGGCCGGGTGTCCATGGCCGCGGGTTCGCGCCGTCCGAGCGGTAACCCGTCGCCACCGACACGAAGCCGAAGATGTTGTCGGTGAACGCGTAGTCGAGACCGACCTTCCAGTCGTCGCGGCTGATCCCGTAGAACAACGGGTCGGTGACGGTGAGAAAGCCCGTGTGATCGAACGTGTACTTCTTGTCCTCGTCGGTCGAGCGATAGCCGCCGGAAACCGAGAGACGGTCGGTTAAGTCGTACACGAGATGGAAGAACGCCGACTTGTTCTCGGTCCAGAACTTGTCGTTCTGGTCGAACTCGGGGATGGCGCCGAAGAAATTGAACTGGGCGAGCTCGACGCGCCCGCCGAGGAAGCTCGCCGCATCGTAGTAGAACGCGCCCGCGGTCCATTCCAAACGATCGTTGGCCGCCGTGCCGCTGAAACGTATCTCGTACGTGTCCTGATCATGATCCTCGAGGTTGTTCGTCGTCGTGATCTCGAACGGCGAGAAGTCGCTGTCGCTGGTCCAATCGGAGAGATAGTTTCGATTGGCGAGGATGATCTCCATGTTCGTGTTTTCGCCGATGTTGTAGTCGAACGACAGCGACCAACCCTCGGCTTCGTGCTTGTAGTGCCGGTCCCAGATGCTGCCTGTGATGGGATCGGCCCAAGTGGCGTAGGACTTATAGTAGTCTTCCGGCACGAACCGGTCGTCGGCTGCAAACGGCGTTACGCCCCACAAAGTGAGGTAGTAGTCGCCGAGCCAGTTATTGAACAAGCTCGGCTGGTCACCGCGTATCAGCGCGTCGCCGGGCGCCTCTTCGGACGAATCCGAACGGTCGGCCGCGAAATTGATCTCGAAATTGTCGCTCGGGAACCAACGCAGCATGAGCCGGCCCGCCTGGATGTCCTCACCGCCCATCGTGCCGGTCACGCAACTCTCTTGATTCGTCGGCTGACCTTCGGGGAACGAGAACGCGTTGTCTTCGGGGCTGCCGACGACACCGAAGATCGGTGTTGCTCGTCCGGGGCCGAACGGACCGTCCGGATCGGCGTTGTAGCCGACGATGCCGTCGTCGATGCCTGCAAGCTCCGGCGTTCCGCGACGCACCATGTCGCACGTGAAGTCGACGGTCTCCATGTAGCCGTTTTGATGCTTGGAGACGCCCGACACGCGCAACGCCAACGTGTCGCTCAGGGCCATATCGTAGACGCCCTTGATGTCGATGCGATCGTAGTCGCCGTAGGTCGCCTCGACGTAGCCCGTGTCGTCGCCCTGGGGCTGCCTCGACACCATGCGCATGGCGCCGCCGATACTGTTCTTCCCGAATAGCGTTCCTTGCGGACCGCGCAGAACTTCGACGCGCTCGAGGTCCAAGAGATCGATCGACGAGCCCGTCAGCGTGCCGTGGTAGACGTCATCGATGTAAACGCCCGTCGCGGGCTCGAAGGCATAGAGGAAGTCGACCTGGATGACGTTACGCAAGCCGACCGTGTTATTAGGACCGAAGTTGCTGACGTTCGGGCGGATGAACATGTTCGGCACGACCACGGCGATGTCCTCGAGATTGTCGAGGCTGCGCAGCTCGAGCGCCTCGCCCGTGAAGGCCGAGATCGTGAGCGGCGTGGTTTGCAGGTTCTCCTCGCGATACCGCGAGGTGACGATGATCTCTTCGAGCCCGGTGGGCGGTGCCTCACTGGCCTCTTGCGCGATGGCCGCGGGTAGCGGAGCGAGCGACAGGGCAGATATGCCTACTAGGCTCGCGGCGGAAAAAGCACGGCCGAAACCGGGCCGAACAGGTCCGTAATCTCTCATGAAGGTCCCCCCCAAAGGCGTTGCTTTCGACTGACAACCCGCCACGCGGCGGCGCCACGAAAAGAAGTGCCGCGTGACAAATTCCCCTCTAGGCTCAAATCCTAGTGGGCCCGATCATAGGCCCAAGTGCCCGCAATCGGCAAGATATCGAAATAACCGCTTACGGCGCGCGGCTTTGGATCGGCGGGCTCGCACCCGTGCGGTGGATGTCGTCCGCGCCCCGCACCGCGGTCGCCAAGTCCGCGTCCTCGATGGGTCCGATGCGGGCTTCGAACAGGTCCATGATCACCTTGACCTCGGCGACGGCGAGATTGTTGCGCTGCACGAGCAACGATTGAAACAGCGCCGGTGAAGTGTCGCCGCCGCCCGCT
>DATCIQ010000509.1:0-4491 GCA_036507635.1 Gammaproteobacteria bacterium | reverse complement strand
GCCGCGCACGCGGGCGATTACATCGCGACGCGCACGCTGCACGATAAGCCGACGGGCCTCGCCGGCGCGATCCTGACGTCGGGGTTCTACGACTTGGGCGACGAGGTGTCCGTGTGGCAGGCCTATTACGGAGCCAACGTCTCGACCTATGCGGAGCGTTCCTCGCTCGCCGGACTCGCGCGTGCCGATCTACCGCTACTCGTCACCGACGCCGAGCTCGACGATGCGAAGCAGTTCCAGGCGCAGGCGGAGCGGTTGGCGGCGGCGCGCGTCGCCGCGGGGCGGCCCGTGCAGTACTTGCATTTGCTCGGGCACTCGCATCTCTCGGAGACCTATGCCGTCGGCACGACCGACGAGTCGCTATCGGCGCCCGTCGCCGCGTTCATCGCCGCGCATTCGCCGTCCCCGTAGGAGCGAGCTTCGCTCGCGATTCTTCTATTCGTTCGCTTGAAGATCGGGAGCGAAGCTCGCTCCTACAAGCGCAATCCTGCTACCAACCGGAGGGCATGCCATACGGCACTTGCAGGAGCACGGCTTCGATTTGGCGGATCTTGCCGCTTTCGATCTTGAATAGCTCGCCGATCATGAACGTGAGCGGGCGGCGAAATGCAGCGCCGACGGGAACTACGGTGCCGTCGGGGCGTGCATAGGACGCGACGTCGCCCGCATGATCGAAAAAGATCACCGTGAAAACGAGGCCGCGTTCCTCGTCGACGACCGGGAAGCGCCGCTCGCGGATATCGGTCACGAATGCCGAGAAGCCCGTATCGAACTGGGCCTTGCACCCCATGGCCGCCATGCCCTGCGCATCGGGAGCCGGGTTGTTGGCCGTGATCGCGCCGTTCTCGCGGCGTTGGCAACGGTCGTCGAACGGGACATTCGCGCCCGATTCCTCGGTATCGAGCCCGGTGAAGTAGCTGTTGGCCGCGGCGATGAGCTCGGCTCGCGGCACCCGCTGCTCGGGCGTCAGCGCCTCGACGAGCACGGGGTAGGGCTCGACGAAGTTCTCGACGCGCGCGAAGCCGCCCGCCTGGACGCGTGACACGATGGTTTCGGCCTCGGTGATCTGCCCGTCTTGAGCCTTGAGCCGCAGCGCGATGACAGCCGGCTGCTCGTTCTCCTCGATGACGCCGATGAAACCCACTTGTCCCGGCACGGGATCGGCGAAATAGAGACGATAGCTCGAGCCCTTCGACGCGGTCTTCCAAAGCCCTTGGCCTATGCCCAGATTCTGGCCGTTCTCGGTGACCTTGACGTTCGCCGCGAACGGCGCCCGGGACGGATCGTGCGCCACGAGCGCTTCGAGATAACGATCGACGAACCCTTCGAGGCAGGCGCGGTCGCAGCTCGGTGCGGGTTGGGCGTGAAGGGGGCCCGACAGCACGAGAGCACAGCTCAACAGGACGCCGGGCAACTCGACTTTCGCCAGTGATCCCGCATTCACGTTCGATTTCCCCCTTTGAGAGCAAGCAAGGCGCGCTCATTGCTGAGCGCGCCTTGCCGGCACAACAAGATCGCGGCTGGAAGCCGCTCCTACACCGCGCGACCTAGAAGCTCTTCCGCAGCGACAAGTTCCACATGCGCGGCGCGCTCGGGACGCCGGTGAGCGGGCGGCTCGGGATGCCCGCTGTGTTGGTGTCGGCGCCGATCTGATACCACCAGAACTCATCCGTCACGTTCGTGGACGCCAGCGAAATCTGCAGATCGCGATTCGCGTTCAAGTACGTGAGGCGTAGATTGAAGTAGTCATACTCGGGATTGCAGAACTGCGGGCACACCTGCTCGACGGTGAGCGGGCCGTTCGTGCGCTTGGACTGGTAGAACCAGTCGAGACGCGGAGAAACGACACCGCCGTTCGTCAGATTGAAGTCGTACTGAATCCCGGCGCTCATGTTGCGCTCGGGCTGCAGCAACGCCGTCGGATGAATGTAGGCGGGGTCGCCCGGGCCCGGATCACCCTCGAAGCTGTTCACGCCCAACGAGTAATCGATCGAGAGGTTCTCGGTCGGATAGGCGCTGAGCTCCACCTCGACCCCGTCCGTGACGCCCGACGTCGCAAAGTAGGCAAACCAGTTGAACGCCGGGAAGCCGGCGTTGCCCGAGCCCGGAGGACAGATGTTGCCGGGCGGCAAGGTGCCGAAGGCATAGAACGGGCCTGGATCCGGCGAATTGAATGCCTCGCACTGGAAGCCGAACAGGCTGTACAAGCGCGGATCGTAATCGGCCTGATAGACACTCGCGTTTATGCGCAGGCGATTGTCGAGCAGGTCGGCCTTGACGCCGACCTCGGTGTTCTCGAGCTCTTCGCCGGGCGCCGGCAGCAGCTGGCCGGGCGTCCATGGGCGCGGATTCGCGCCGTCCGAGCGGTAGCCCGTCGCCACCGACACGAAGCCGAAGATGTTGTCGGTGAATGCGTAGTCGACACCGACCTTCCAGTCGTCGCGGCTGATGCCATAGAACAACGGATCAGTGACGGTGAGGAAGCCCGTGTGGTCGAACGTGTACTTCTTGTCTTCGTCGGTCGACCGGAAGCCGCCGGAAACGGACAGACGATCGGTCAAGTCGTAGACGAGATGGAAGAACGCCGATTTGTTCTCGGTCCAGAACTTGTCGTTCTGGTCGAACTCGGGGATGAAGCCTATGAAGTTGAACTGCGCGAGCTCGACGCGTCCGCCGAGAAAGCTCGCCGCGTCGTAGTAAAACGCGCCCGCGGTCCATTCCAAACGATCGTTGGCGGCCGTGCCGCTGAAGCGTATCTCGTACGTGTCCTGATCATGATCCTCGAGGTTGTTCGTCGTCGTGATCTCGAACGGCGAGAAGTCACTGTCGCTGGTCCAATCGGAGAGATAGTTCCGATTGGCGATGATGACCTCCATGTTCGTGTTTTCCCCGATGTCATAGTCGAACGACAGCGACCACCCCTCGGCTTCATGTTTGTAATGGCGGTCCCAAATGCTGCCCGTGATCGGATCCGCCCAAGTGGCGTACGACTGATAGTAGTTCTCGGGCACGAACCGGTTGTCGGCCAAGAACGGCGAGACGCCCCAGCGGACCAGATAGGAGTCGCCGAGCCAGTTGTTGAACAAGTCCGGATCGTCGCCGCGTATCAGGGCGTCGCCGGGCGCCTCTTCGGACGAGTCCGAACGGTCGGCGGCGAAATTGATCTCGAAGTTGTCGCTCGGAAACCAACGCAGCATGATGCGGCCGGCTTGAATGTCTTCACCACCCATCGTGCCGGTCACGCAGCTTTCCTGATTCGTCGGCTGCCCTTCGGGGAACGAGAACGCGTTGTCTTCGGGACTGCCGACGACACCGGGAATCGGGGTCGCTCGTCCGGGGCCGAACGGGCCGTCTGGATCGGGGTTGTAGCCGACGACACCGTCGCCGATACCCGCGAGCTCGGGCGTCCCGCGGCGTACCATGTCGCACGTGAAATCGAGGGCCTCCATGTAGCCCTCTTGATGTTTCGAGACGCCCGAGACACGCAATGCCAGCGTGTCGCTCAAAGCCATGTCGTAGACGCCCTTGATGTCCATACGATCGTAATTGCCGTAGGTCGCCTCGACGTAGCCCGTGTCGTCGCCCTGGGGCTGCCTCGACACCATGCGCATGGCGCCGCCGATACTGTTCTTGCCGAATAGCGTTCCTTGCGGACCGCGCAGAACTTCGACGCGCTCGAGGTCCAAGAGATCGATAGACGAGCCCGTCAGCGTGCCGTGGTAGACGTCATCGATGTAAACGCCCGTCGCCGGCTCGAACGCATAGAGGAAGTCGACCTGAATGACGTTGCGCAACCCGACCGTGTTGTTCGGACCGAAGTTGCTGACGTTCGGGCGGATGAACATGTTCGGCACAACGACGGCGATGTCCTCGAGATTGTCGAGGCTGCGCAGCTCGAGCGCTTCGCCCGTGAAGGCCGAGATCGTGAGCGGCGTGGTTTGCAGGTTTTCCTCGCGATACCGCGAGGTGACGATGATCTCTTCGAGCCCGGTGGGCGGTGCCTCACTGGCTTCTTGCGCGATGGCCGCAGGTAGCGGAGCGAGCGACAGGGCGGATATGCCCACCAGGCCGGCGGCAGTAAAGGCACGGCCCAATGGCCGAGCTGATCGGTAATTCCTCATGAAAGTCCCCCCAAAGGCGTTGTTTTTGACTGACAACCCGCCACGCGGCGGCGCCACGAAAAGAAGTGCCGCGTGACAAATTCCCCTCTAGGCTCAAATCCTAGTGTGCCCGATCATAGGCCCAAGTGCCCGCAATCGGCAAGATATCGAAATAACCGCTTACGGCGCGCGGCTTTGGATCGGCGGGCTCGCACCCGTGCGGCGGATGTCGTCCGCGCCCCGCACCGCAGTCGCCAAGTCCGCGTCCTCGATGGGTCCGATGCGGGCTTCGAACAGGTCCATGATCACCTTGACCTCGGCGACGGCGAGATTGTTGCGCTGCACGAGCAACGATTGAAACAGCGCCGGTGAAGTGTCGCCGCCGCCCGCT
>DATCIQ010000508.1:0-3021 GCA_036507635.1 Gammaproteobacteria bacterium | reverse complement strand
CGTTGCGAGACCGAATCCGTGAAAGAACCCGAAGAACAGCACCGCGGCTTTCATGTTGGGCTGTATGCCGATGCGCCGGAACCCGCCGAGGTTCTCGAATGCCTTGTAAACGACCGACAGGCCGATGATCGCGTCGACGATGTACGAATTCACGTGCAGGCCGCCGAGCACGCCGAGCAAGAGCGTCACGCTGTGCCCGACGGCAAACAAAGTCACGTAGATCGCGACTTCTTTGAGGCGATAGAGAAAGAAAATGACGCCGGCGAGAAAGAACAAATGGTCGTAGCCCGTCACCATGTGCTTGGCGCCGAGATAGAGGTATGGGCCGATTTGCGCGCCCGAAGCACGCAACAAGAACGCCTGGTCGTCGCCGGCGATGCCGTGAGCCCAACCCGCTGCACCCCACAGCAGCAACGCGGCGGCAGCGACGCAACGCGCGGTGGCGCGGCTATTCAATCGAGATCACGTTGGCGTGGCGCAAGTCGTGCCGCCATTCGCCGTTCTCGCGGCGAAACACGTCCGTGAAGCGCCGGTGGATACGCTTGCCGGCATTTGCCGCGCCTTCGCCGGGCATTACGATCTCCTCGCCCATGAGCACGACCATGTCGGGACCGTGCGAGCCGGCATACTCTATGTGCTGCTCGACGTGGGCGTAACGCACCGTGCCCGCGGCGAAGAGCTTGAGCATTTCCTCGCCGGGCACCACGCTGTTGCTCGGTGTGTTCGCGACGAAGGTCGTGGAATAGCGCTCGGTATCCGCGCTCATCGTGCCCGCCATCATCGCTTCGATGCCGCGTTGGCGCTGCGCGAGCACGGCTTGAACTGCCGGATCGTCGGCCCAGGGCTCGTCCTCGGCATGCGCCGCGACGGCCGGGATCAGCAACGCGATCGTCGCCACCGCCATCACCGAAGAGCGCGCAGCGCGGCGAGTCGCAGTCAGAGCTTCATCGAGGACGCGCATCTCAGTCACCTCCACACATGTCGCGTTCATGCTAGCAGCAGTCCAGTACAATTCCCACGATGAGAATGACGGGTGGCGAAGCGATGATCCGCGCGGCGATCGCCAACGGCATCGCCACGATCTTCGGCCTACCCGGGGCGCAAGTTTATGCGCTCTTCGAAGGCATCCACGAAACCAAGCTCGAGCTCATCGTGCCGCGTCACGAGCAGACGGCCGCCTACATGGCCATGGGGTATGCGAAATCCACGGGCAAGACCGGCGTCTTCAGCGTCGTGCCGGGACCCGGTGTGCTGAACGCGGCGGCGGCCCTGTGCACGGCCATGGGCAACTGCTCGCCCGTCGTGTGCTTGACCGGGCAGATCCCCTCCGAGTACCTCGGCCGCGGCCGCGGTCACCTGCACGAATTGCGCGATCAATTGGCGACGCTCGGCTCGATCGTCAAGCAAGCCGTACGTATCGACGACCCGCGCGCAACCTCGCACGTCGTCAACGGCGCGTTTCAAACGGCGCGCTGCGGCCGGCCCGGCCCCGTTTCCGTAGAAATGTGCTGGGACCTCATGGAAGAGACATGGGACGTGGCGATCGACGCCGGCGACCTCCCCTGCCCGGAGCCCGAGCCCGACTTGAACGCCATCGCTGCCGCCGCCGAGATCATCGCGCGGGCGCGGCGGCCCATGATCATGTGCGGCGCCGGTGCGCAGCACGCCGCCGAGGCAGTGCGCGCGCTCGCTGAGCTTATCAATGCGCCGGTCACGGCGTTTCGGAGCGGCCGCGGGATAGTGCCCGAAGACCACGCGCTCGGCGTCGCGGCCGTCGCGGCCCGCGAGCTCTGGGACGAGGTCGATGTGCTCATCTGCATCGGCAGCCGCCTCGAAATGCCGTTCATGCGCTGGCGAGATCCGATGCGTTACGAGGCGCGGCCCGCCGATTCGCGAGAGCTCGTGCGCATCGATATCGACGCGGCGGAGATGACACGGCTCGTGCCGGATGTCGGCATCGTTGCCGATGCGGCGACGGCCTGCCGTTTGCTCGTAGATCGGCTCGCGACGCGAGTGACGCCCCGCCCCGAGCGCCTCGAGGAGATCGCGTCGGCCAAACGCGTGGCGCGAAGCCTGATCGCCAAGCTCGTACCGCAGGCCGCATATCTCGAGACGATCCGTGCCGTCCTCCCGCGAGACGGCTTTCTCGTGCCCGAGGTTTCGCAGGTCGGATTCGCGACCTACACGGGCGCATATCCCGTGCTTGCGCCGCGGACCTATGTGACCGAAGGCTTTCAAGGCACGCTGGGCTTCGGGTTTCCGACGGCGCTCGGCGTCAAGGTCGCTCACCGCGACCGGCCCGTCGTTTCGATCGCCGGGGACGGCGGATTCATGTTCGCGGCCGCGGAGCTCGCGACGGCCGCCCAGTACGACATCGGCCTCGTCACGCTCGTTTTCAACAACCGCTCCTACGGCAACGTGCTGCGCGATCAGCAGACGCTGTACGGCGGACACGTCACTGGCGCTTGGCTCGAGAATCCGGACTTCGTGCGCTTCGCCGAAAGCTTCGGCGTCGCAGCGTGGCGTGTGGGGAATCCCGAGGAACTGAAGCCCGTGCTCGCGAATGCGCTTGCGAACAATCGTCCTGCGCTCATCGAAGTCGTCGTCGCGCCCGGCACCGAGAGCTCCCCGTGGCCGCTCATTCATATGCCGCGTCGGCCATCCGCAGTTTGAGCTCAAAAGGGCGCGGCCGATCTCGAGTGTTGTGACGCAGCGACATCCCTTGCCGCGGCGCGCGTTGCGGGTTTCCCCCGCGTTGAAACTTGAGAATTCTCCGTTAGACTAGGAGCGCTCGACCGACGCAACTGATTGTTGCTGGTTCGCAACGGACGTCGCGACGACCGACGAAGAACAAACGATTTCTCGTCGACACCAAAAACATACTTAGAGGGGGACCATCGATGAAAACTCTGACACGGCACGCATGCCGTCCGACCGACTCGAACGGCAAGCTTGGTCGTCTGGCAATCAGCTTACCTGCCGCCGCGTGTGCGGCCGTTCTAGGAACCGATTTCGCTTTGG
>DATCIQ010000507.1:0-4858 GCA_036507635.1 Gammaproteobacteria bacterium | reverse complement strand
TTGATGACCGTTTGTGCCGTCGCATCCGCGGCGGTGAGGAGCAGCATCGAGCAAATCAATGCGCGGTCAAAGGAAAAATTCATCGGCGTTCTCCAGAAGCCAACGGGCACGCTGCTGCGCAATCACGTTGAGCAGGCGTTGGTCGGGGTCCTCGTTCAAGTCGACCGCGAGCGCTCGCCGCAAGAGCGCCGCAAACTGCTCACGATCCTGCTTCCGCACCGTGACGACCTCGGCATAGGTCACGTGTAAGCTCGCCCGGTTGCCCGCGGAGAGCTCCAACGCTCTTTGGTAGTGCCGTTGCATCGCGCTCTCGTCGACTGCGGCGGTTCCCGCGCCCGCGAGGCTGATCGCGAACTCGTGCAGGGCACCGCGGTTCCATGCCTCGTCGAGCGTGAGCGCGCGATTCAGCATGGCCTCGACTTCGGGCAGCCGCGCGAGCAACGCGGGCTCGTTGCGCGACGCGGAGATCGCAAGACCGAGCGCCGCCGCGTTCCAATACAACATCGCCACATCGCGGTCCCGGCCGACGGCGGCGACCGCTTCGGCGGGATCACCCGCGAGCTCGTCGGTGAGACCCGGGTAATCGAGCTCGAGCAGGCGGCTCGCGTACGCGTATGCTCGCAAATAAAGGTTGCGCGCCCGCCGGCGCAGCTCCCTGGTGCGATCGATATCCTCGAGACTCGACTCCTCGGCCGGCATGTCCACGAAGGCATAGCTGTAGAGCAGATAGCCGCGCGTCGCGGTGAGCAGCAGACCGCGGTGGTCCGGCTGCTCGCTGAGCAGGCTCTCGACCAATTTGAGGCTGAACGGCAGCGCCTCGGCGATCAAAACGGGATCGTCGTCGGTTTCGAACACCGAGGCGCTCGATGCAAGCGCGTCGCCGACCGAGTTGATCGCGAGCCGCTGGATCGAGCAGGCGCAGGGCAAGATACTCACGGCGAGCAGCCCCGCTAGCTTAGGCCTGGTCTTATTGTCGCGCAGCCTCGTCACCGTTGAACCCCCCAACCACGCGTGTGACATCTACGTAGATGTTCGTATCGTCGCGAGCGCCCCGGGTCGCTAGCTTAACAAGTTGGTTTAAGCGATACGCAGGGCTTTCGACGAATGATGCGCGTGCATGGGAACCTCGCGGCGGGCAGAGCCGCGGCATTGCTTTCGATCCTTGTGCTCGCGGGTCAAGCGGCGTTCGCCGAGCCGGAGCTGCTGCGGCAACGCATCGAGGAGCTCGTTTTCACGGGTGAGCTCCGCATTGAGGAAGCGCTCGTCACGAGCCAGAGGTGGTTGCCTGAGCTCTATGAGCGCCGCAGCTTCGCGCCCGCTTGGTCGAACGAAAAAGCGAGCGAGTGGCTTGCTTGGCTCGGCAGCATCGAAGCGGAAGGCCTGCGGCCCGACGACTACTACTTCGCGCTGCTGCAAGCGATGAGCGCGGCACCGGCCGCCGATCCCCGCGAACGCATCGATTTCGATATTCTCTTGACGGCGAGCTTGCTGCGCGCGAGCCTGGATTTGCGCTTCGGCAGGATCGATCCCTCGACGCTGCACCCCAGTTGGAATCTGCGCCGAAGTCTCGGGCCCGCGATGGATCCCGTGGCGATGCTCGAGGCCGGCCTGAGCGCGCCGGCGTTTGCGGCGTTCATCGCGGAGCGCTTCCCGCGGCCGCACCTATATCGCCAATTGCAGGAGGCGCTTAAGCGCTATCGCGCGATCGCCGCGCAAGGCGGCTGGCCGTCGCTGCCCGCGGGAGCGGCGCTCGAGCGCGGCGACATCGATGCACGCGTGCCACGGCTCCGCGAGCGCCTCGCGATCGTCGGCGACCATTCGCCGCTGGCGTCGAGCGCGGGCGGCGAGCTCTTCGACGCCGAATTGGAAGCGGCCGTCCGGCGCTTTCAGGAGCGTCACGGCCTCGCCGTCGATGGCATCGTCGGCAGCGCGACGCTCGCGGCGCTCAACGTGCCCGCGGACCAGCGCGTCGATCAGATTCGCTTGAACCTCGAGCGGGGCCGCTGGGTGTTCGGGCACCTCGACGAGCGCTTCCTCGTCGTCAACATAGCATCGTTCCAGGCGTTCCTCGTCGAGCACGACGCACTCGTCTGGACGGCGCGCACGCAAGTGGGGCGCGCGTATCGCCAGACGCCCGTGTTTCGCGGCACCCTCGAGTACCTCGTGTTCAATCCGGCCTGGACCATTCCGCCGACGATCCTGCGTCAAGACATCCTGCCGAAGCTCAGAGCCGATCTTAAGTATTTGAACGAGCTCGACGCCGACGTTCTCACGCTCGACGGCGCGCCCGTCGATCCGAGGGCCATCGACTGGGCGGATACCAGTGGCTTCCCTTATCTCGTGAGGCAACGCCCCGGTCCCGCCAATCCGCTCGGCCGCGTGAAGTTCATTTTTCCGAACGAGCATGCCGTGTTTCTGCACGACACGCCCAATCAGAGCGCGTTCGATGCGCCGGAGCGTACGTTCAGCTCCGGATGCATTCGCGTCGAGGATGCCCTCACGCTCACGGCACTCGTCTTGAACGATCCCAAGCATTGGGACCGGGCGCAAATCGAGCGCGCCGTCGCCGCGGGCGAGACGCGCACCGTCCACCTGAAGACGCCGCTACCGGTGCTCGTTCTTTACTGGACGGCGAGTGTCGACGCGCAGGGACGAATGCGCTTCTTGCCCGACATCTACAACCGCGACGCGCGCTTGCTCGCAGCGCTCGATGCGCCTTCGACCACATTCGAGGAGAACGATATAGGCGATTGATATGACAAAGAAAACAGTTCAACAGCGAGGGGACGCCGAAATGCGGCGGCGCCTGCTCGAGCGCTCCGGTGAGCTGCGCGCCGACATTCAGCGCGAGCTCAGTAAGTACGACGACGAGCACTACAATGCGTTGGCCGACAGCGTCGCAGATAGCGGCGACCAGTCGGTTGCCGACCTGCTCGTCGATGTCGATCTCGCAGAGATCACTCGCGATGTCGAAGAGATCCGCGATATCGAAGCGGCGCTCTCGCGTATGGCGCACGGCGTCTACGGCGTGTGCGTGGATTGTGCAGCGCAAATCGATCGAGAGCGGTTGCACTACGCTCCGAGCGCCGCACGCTGCGTCCCCTGCCAGCAACGATACGAGCAGAAGAGCCGCGAAAAAAAGCACCTCACATTGTAAAAACAGAGCGATCTAACCCATGCAAGTACCTCTCGAAATACACTTTCACAACACGCCGAAGTCCGATGCGGTCGAAGCCGCGGTCCGCGAACGGGCGCAGAAGCTCGAGCGATTCGCCGACAGCATAGTGAGTTGCCGCGTCACCATCGATGCGCCGCACAAGCACCACCGGCAAGGCAAGCTGTTTCACGTGTCGGTCGACATCCACATCCCGGGCGGGGAAATCGTCGCGAGCCGCGATCCGTCCAAGCATCACGCGCATGAAGACGTATACGTTGCAATTCGCGATGCATTCGATGCCGCGCGCCGGCAGCTCCAGGATCGCCTGCGCGTCGCGAGCGGCAAGATCAAAGTCCATGAGGGACCGCCGCATGGCAAGATCGTTGCGCTCGTCCGCGACCAGAACTTCGGGCGCATCGCGACACCCGACGGGCGCGAGGTCTACTTTCACCGCAACAGCGTGCTCAACGCCGATTTCGACACACTCGAGCCGGGCACGCCGGTATGGTTCAACGAGGAAACGGGGGATCGCGGGCCGCAAGCGAGCAGCGTGCACGTGATCTCCTAGTCGCGACTGGGCCGGCGATGCGCGCCATGGTGCTGACTGCGATCGGGCCGCTCGCTCCGGGCTCGTCGCCGCTCAACCTCGCGCATTTGCCGATTCCGGAACCGCGCCCGCACGAGGTGCGCTTACGCATCTCGGCTTGCGGCGTCTGTCACACGGAGCTCGACGAAATCGAGGGTCGCGTCGCCACCGCCCGCCTGCCTATCGTCTTGGGTCACGAAGCCGTGGGCTATGTCGATCGGCTCGGCGCCGACGTGACTCGTCACCGTCTCGGCGACCGCGTCGGCGTCGGCTGGATCCACCATTCATCAGGCGGAGCGGATGAGAATTTGCACGCCGACTTTCGCGCCACGGGACGCGACGTCGACGGCGGATATGCCGAGTACATGACGGTTCCCGAGGCCTATGCGTACCCGATCCCGGCCCCGTTCAGCGACGTCGAGGCGGCGCCGCTGCTCTGCGCCGGCGGCGTCGGCTACCGCGCCTTACGTCTCACCGAGCTTGAGGAAGGCGAACCGCTCGGCTTAACGGGGTTCGGCGGCTCCGCGCATCTCGTTCTGCAACTCGTCAAGCATCGCTACCCTAAGAGCCCCGTGTTCGTCTTTGCTCGAGACGCGAGGCAACGGGAATTCGCGCGGCAGCTCGGCGCCGATTGGACGGGCGCGATCGAGGAACGCGCGCCCGAGCCTTTGGCCGCGATCATCGATACGACCCCGGCTTGGCGCCCCGTGCTCGAAGCCTTGCGCAACTTGCGCCCCGGCGGCCGGCTCGTCATCAATGCGATCCGCAAAGAGGACGGCGACCGGGACGCGATGGCGACGATCAGCTACGCGGAGCACCTTTGGCTCGAGAAAGAGATCAAAACCGTGGCGAACGTCACGGGAGCGGATATCGCCGAGCTCTTGCCGCTCGCTGCGGCCATACCGTTGCGGCCCGAGGTCGAGCTTTACGCGCTCGAGGACGCCAACCGCGCTCTTTGCGATCTCAAATTCGGCGCCTTCCGCGGCGCCAAGGTTCTGACCATGGACCTACGTCGATGATCGGGCTCAAGTCGATTGCTCATCGAGCAAGAGCTTCTCGATGAGACCTACCGTGCAGCCGGGGCGCTCGTGCGACGTCGAGCGGCAACCGCACTG
>DATCIQ010000506.1:0-5832 GCA_036507635.1 Gammaproteobacteria bacterium | reverse complement strand
ACGGGTCGGCGCCGCACCCCGGGTTTGCGGCGGGAAGACATCGCCGCGCTCGGGGGCGTGAGCGTGACTTGGTACACGTGGCTGGAGCAAGGCCGCGACATTCAGGTATCGGCCGACGTTCTCGAGCGCATCTGCGCGACGCTGCGCATGTCGCCGGCCGAGCGCGAATACCTTTTTGCGCTCGTGCAACATCGGCCGGCGCCGCCCGTCGCGACCCTCATCCAAGAAGTAAGTCCGTCGCTCGCCCGCATGCTGAAGGCGACTGCGGTGCCTGCGATCGTGATGACCTCGCGCTGGGACGTGATCGCGTGGACCGACCTCACTAAAATCTTTCGCAGCTACGACGAGCTGCCGCCCGAAAAGCGCAATCTGCTCCGCATTCTGCTCATCGAGGACGAGACCTACCAGCGCGACCGCGCGCAGTACGAAGCGATGGCGCGCCGCGTTCTGTCGAAGTTCCGCGTCGACTACAGTCAGACGCCGGAGAATCCGGCCTTCGAGGAGCTGATCGCGGAGCTCGCGGCGCGGAGCCCCATCTTCCGGCGGCTCTGGAACAGCCCCGAGGTCATGAACCGCTCGGAAGGCGTGGGGCATTATCCGCACCTAGGCGGAGTGAGCTTCGAGCACTCGTCCTATGTGCCCGAGGGCAGCCCGACGCTGCGCCTCGTGATCTATGTTCCGTACGACGAGCAAAGCGCCGAGAAGATCACCGCGTGGCGCGCGAGTGCCGCTGGATCGCCGGCGCACAAGAGGGGTTCGACGAACTAGAGTCGCCAGGCGGCGACCGGATAGAGCTCGTCCGTCAGGTTGTTCACGCCCGCGGTCGCGCGCCACCTGCCCTGCGTGCTCGCCAGCGTCACGGAGGCGTTGACGACCGTGACGTCGTCGCTTTGAGCCGTCTCCGCGGTGTTCGCCGCATCGAAGAACTGCTCGGCGGTGCGGGAAACGTCGAGGCGCGGAGTCAGGAGCAGTGCATTGTTCGCGATGCTATCGACGGCGCGAACTTGTAGCGATTCGGGCGGTTTGAAATTGTAGACGGTAAAGCCACGCTTCCCGGGAACGACCGCGACCTCGTCGATCGAATCGTCGAGATAGCCGATACTGCCCTCGACGATCAGCTTCTGCCGCAAGCACGTCTGGACACCGCCGAGCACGGCGGGCAGCATCGGCACGATCCGGTGTCAGCTCAACGCATCGTCCGTCGACCCGACCGTTGGCTACCTGCGGCTCGGGGAGCAACTGCTGGCCGCTATCGCACGGTGCTGGAGGCTAGGAGCGACTTCCAATTGCGGTATGTATGCCGCGCCAGACCTCAAGGCAGAGTTGGCGCGACGGCGAAGTTACCCCCACTGTTACCCCCTGCTGCGCTTCACCCAAAACTCGGCAGCCGCAGGTGATCACGCGTTCGAGTGACGGCAGACACAATGCGCGAGCAGCGCAGACGTGGGCGCCGAAGGCGGGGAGCGAGGGAAGCTCGAGCGGCTGGGGCCGACCTGCGCCACGCGAGCGCCGCTCGACGCAAGCCAAAGGGTATTGGCTCCAGCAGACCCGCGGTGTATGCTCGGTGTATGGCACGCACAAACATCGACATTGATGACAAAGCTTGCGCCGCGGTGATGCGGCGTTACCGGCTGAAAACCAAGCGTGAGGCGATCAACTTTGCGTTGCGGGCGCTCGCCGCCGAACCTCTTTCGCTCGATTCGGCTCGCAAGTTGCGGGGCACTGGCTGGAGCGGCAGTCTCGAGGCCATGCGTACTGACCGAGCATCTTGATACTCATCGACACCTCGGCCTGGATAGAGTTTCTTCGGGGCACGGGCTCGCCGGCTTGCGAGCGCGTCGACAAGTTGCTCGGCTCGAGAATCGCCACGTGCGACGTCGTTCGAATGGAAGTACTCGCCGGAGCTCGCGATCAGGAACACTTACAACAACTCAGGTCGCTCCTGGCGCGGGCAACGATGCTGCCCACCCAATCCATCGACTACGACACAGCGGCCGCGCTCTATCGCGGCTGCCGCAGTCAAGCCAAAACGGTACGCAAGCTCATCGATTGCCTGATTGCGGCCGTCGCGATCCGGGCAAAAGTGCCGGTTCTACACGCGGACACGGACTTCACTGCCATCGCGGCCGTCACGGAGCTTCGAATCGACGGCGGCCGCTAGCATCCTATCCGCATCGAGCGGCATTCGATTGGCGATGAGCTGCCGGATCTGTCCACTGTAGTGTCGATGGATTGCGTCGCGCAGCGACCTCTCGGATACTCGAGCCTCGCCAGTCGAGGAGCCGCTCATGCCACCCACTAGACGCGATGCGCTGAAATCCGCGGGCGCTGCGAGTCTCGCGATGGCCGCCGCCGGCACGATCGGCCGCTCAATGGCCCAGGTCGCCGTCGGCTCGAGCGCACACTCCGTGCAGACGCCGGTCCTCGACGTCGGCTATGAAGAGCACGGCGATCCGGACGGCTTGGGCGTCATCCTGCTCCACGGCTTCCCATACGACGTTCGCTCGTTCGACGGCTGCGTCGCGCCGCTCGTCGCGGCGGGTCTGCGCGTGCTCGTGCCGTATCTGCGCGGCTACGGGTCCACGCGGTTCCGCGATCCGGCGGCGCCGCGCATGGCCGAGCAGGCAGCGCTCGCCCAGGACGTCGTCGATTTCGCCGACGCGCTCGGTGTCGGGCGATTCGCCATGGCCGGCTTCGACTGGGGCAACCGCGCCGCGTGCATCGTCTCGATCCTGCATCCGGAGCGCGTCATGGCCTTAGTCTCGATCGGCGGCTACTCCGTCCAGAACACGGTCACGCCGGGCGGATCGATGCCGGCGCGGCTCGCGGCCACGTTCTGGTATATGTGGTACTTCAACACCGATGCCGGCGCGCGCGCGCTCGAAGCGAATCGCCACGACATCATCCGTTATCTCTGGGACACGTGGTCGCCGGAATGGCAATACACGGACGAAGCCTACGCCCGCTCGGCGCCTTCGTTCGACAACCCGGATTTCGTCGACGTCGTCGTGCACTCGTACCGGCACCGGCAGCTCAACGCGCCGGGCGAGGAACGGTTTCTCGACGTGGAGCGACGGCTCGCCGAGCGGCCGCCCGTGGACGTGCCGGCGATCGTGCTGAGGCCCGGCGCGACGGGGCTCGGGGGCCAGCCGTCGCCAAACGCGGCCGGGGGCGAGGAACGGTTCACGCGGCTCGTCGCGCGCCACATCGTCGAAGGCGCCGGGCACGATCTGCCCGCGCATCGGCCGGATGCCGTCGCGAACGCGTTGCTCGACCTCGTCGTGTGACGGCGGGATGCTCGCCGCGAACGTTGTCGCCCTTGCGGCCGCGCGAGCCGCCCTTGTCGACTTGCGCAACCCGGCCACCGGCGTGCAATGGTTTCCCGCCTTCAAGAAAATGCGCAAGGATCCTTGGAATCGAGCTCGCCGAGAACGGCGGACAAAAGGCCAAATAGGCCAAAATGGCCTATTCGGGTATAATGCTGCAACACCTGGAGAACCTCATGTCCACGACGCCGAAGCGTGCTGCCGTCAAGTCCCTTGCAGCCCTACCTCGCACACCCGCATCCGCTCTGAAAAAAGTGGGTTGGCGGGGCCTGATGCAGACCATCCGGGATCAGGGACGAGTGCTGGTGACGAATCACGACCACCCCGAGGCGGTCATCATCGCGGCGGAAGAGTACGACGCCCTCGTGCAGCTCGCGCGCGAGGCAGAATCCCGAACGGAGTCCGAGCTCGCCACGATGCGCCGGAAATTCGACGAACGATTGTCGGGTCTCGAGAAGCCGAACGCGGGGAAGCGCCTGCGTGCGTTGGCACGGGGGCGAGCCAAGCTCAAAGGCAAGGTCAAAGCCGGCACGAGATATTGATCGATGCCGCGCCCCGTTCTCTTGGTCCTCGCCGGAGTGAACGGCGCGGGCAAGAGCTCGATCGGAGGCTACTTGCTGGAACGCGCCGGATTCACTTGGTTCAATCCCGATCGATTTGCGCGCGAGCTGCGTGCGGCGACGGATTGCGATCAAGACACGGCGAATTCGCTGGCATGGCACGAAGGTCTCCGTCGTCTCGATGAAGCTCTCGTTCGACGCCGTAACTACGCGTTCGAGACCACGCTCGGGGGGCGTACCGTCACGGCCAAGGTCATGGACGCCTCGCGCACTCACGACGTCGTGGTGTGGTTCTGCGGACTGTCTTCGCCGGAGTTGCACATTGCCCGCGTCAAGGCGCGTGTGGCAGCCGGCGGACACGATATCCCGGACGAGCTGATTCGGGAACGTTATCCGCGCGCGTTGTTGAACCTCATCCACCTCATGCCGCACCTCGCGCACCTTCAGGTGTACGACAATAGCCGCGAGGCCGGCGATGATCGTACGGTGCCGGATCCCGTGTTGCTGTTACAGATGGAAAACGGCCGGATCGTTTATCCCGCCCGCAAAGACCTCAAGAAACTGCAACGCACGCCGGACTGGGCGAAGCCGCTGCTCGAAGGCGCGTACACGGCCTCGCAGCAGCGTCCACCGCCGTAAGGCGGCGGCACTAGACCGAATCGGCACCGGCTCACGCCGCGCGCCGCGGCGCGAATCTTCGACATGAGCTGCGCCGCGCTAAGGATGTCTACTAACGGTTAGCGCAACCGTTATTAACGTTTGCGGCCCGTAAATGAGGTTTACGATAGCCTGGACGGTGCGGCTCACCGTGACATTCGCTAAGGAGAACCCCACATGAAACCCACCAAGCTCGTTGCGGCGCTTTCCCTCCCCACGCTGGCGCTTTGTGCGTCGGCAGCGCTCGATGCGCAGACGAGCGGCGACTTCATGCCGCAAGCCACGATCAAGGAGGTCATGGCTTCCGTGGTGATGCCCGCAGCGGACGCGTTGTGGAACGGTATCACCTATGACGCGAACGAAGCCGGCGAGACGATCATCAAGGGCCCGGAGACCGAAGAAGGCTGGCAAACGCTGCGCTCGGGCGCCGTACTCCTCGCCGAGAGCGCGAACTTGCTCGTGATCCCGGGCCGGGCCGTGGACCAGCCGGGCGCCGAAGGGTTGGAGGGAGAGCTGTCGCCCCAGGAGATCGACGAGCTCGTGCGCAAGAGCTGGTCGGCCTGGGTCGGTCATGCGCACGCCATGCACGCCGTGGCCACGCAAGTCCTCGAGGCGATCGACGCGAAGAACGCGGAAGCGTTGAGCGACGTGAGCGGCGCGATGGACGCCGTATGCACGGCCTGCCATTCGCAATTCTGGTACCCAGAGCAGTGACGCTGGCCGGAACCATATTGAGAAAACGAAACCTGCGGGCCGCTTCGCCGTGGCGATCAGGAACAGCACGATCGTCGAATTGACGGCAGTTCTCTGCAACATGTCGGGCAACTCGCTGAGGTCGAGTTCCCTATGGACGAATCTGCCGATCAGGAGCGCAACCAAAGCGGCTGCGGCCGCGGATTCCGTCGGCGAAAAGATGCCGCCCGAGCTGCGGCGCGCTGCGGATGGCTCGAGTGCGGCGCGTCAGACGCCGATAATCGACACCTTCGCGCGCGCGACGGATAGAAGGCGTCGAATGTCCCCGGCGTCGTTGCTGACGACATCGGCTTCGTGCCGGATTGCAAGTGCCGCTACGGAAGCGTCCACGACATCCTTCGTGCGCGTTTTTCCGAGCAGTGAGCCAGCAGTGTGGGCGGCCGGCTTGTCGAACGGGACAACCTCGCATCCGCGAAGTAGGCGCCTCATCGGTGCCTGCTTCGGCGAGCGGCTTGCCTGCGCGACTACCGGCGTAGGCACCAGCGGAATGATTCCCGCTTCTAACCGAACTCGATGCTCGGCCCAGGTCCGACGCT
>DATCIQ010000505.1:0-4272 GCA_036507635.1 Gammaproteobacteria bacterium | reverse complement strand
GCGCCTGACCGCCCACGGAGAGCGCGTCGAGCTCCTCGAAGCCCGGCGTGTATTCGTATCGCACGACGAGATACGCCTCGTCGCCCGTGAGCGCCGCGCTCCGGACCAGGAGGTCGTCCTCGGCAGTGGAGGTAAGCGGCTCGGTGAGTAGGATGCGGCCCTGTAGATAGTCGATGTCGTAATCGATTGCGGGCGTCAAGTTCACGACGCCCGTCACGAGCCCCGACGCCCGGTCGCGGAGCTCGATGCGCACGCGCTCGGAGCCGGTCAGGAGGTCTTGCCGGTGCAGGAAATACAGCGACCCGCCCGTGCCGCGGAACTCTTCGAAGCTCGCGAGCGTGCCGGGCTCCGCGGTGAAGCCGTCGATCGCGAAGCGCCGTTCGCCGAAGCTCGTGGTCCTCTCGGACTGGTAGTGCAGATTCGCGCCATAGAGCCCGCGGTCCACCTGGGCGAGCTCGTTGTTCATGTAGCCGATCTTGAAGTTGCCCCACTCGCCGTAGTTCTCACCGTGACCGACGCGCACATAGAACTTGCCGAGCGTCGGCGCCATCTCCTCGACCAAGCCGTCGTCGCCGAACGTCGGGAAGTGATAGTCCGGGTCGATGCGCCTGAAGAGCGAGTCCGGCGACTTGTTCAAGAAGTTGCTGAACAGGTCCTCGAGCGGCCCATCGCGCGTATCCGCGCTCGCCGTGAGCCGCCAGCGGTCGCCGAACTTGCCGTTCACGTAGAACGCAAGCCGTGCGTCGGCCGAAGAATCGTAATCGTAAGTCGCGTCCTCGCCTTGCAGCAGGTCGATTGGACCATTCGTGTCGTTCTGCGTGAGCGTGACATCCGCCATGCCGACGTAGAACCAGTCCTTGCGTTCCAATTCGAGATCGCGGAGGAACAAATCGCCGTTGCCGGCCTCGTCGAGCACGGCCACCTCGACCGTATGGATGCCGGACGGCAGGATCTCCTCTGCGACGAAGTTGCCTCCGGCATCGATGGGCACGGGGCGCCCGGCGACATACACGGTGTGGCCCGCGGGGATGGCGCTGCCGCGCACGGTCACCGTGCCGCTCGCGAGCGGAATGTTGCTCAACCCCAAGCTGCTTTCCCCATAGGCAATGAGCAGCGAGTCGTCCGGTGCGCGCGGCGGAGGGGCAGGAGCGGGATCGCCGTCGGGCAGAGCGTCCGGGGCGCCCTCGGGGGCGGCCTCCGGCAGAGTCGCAGGCGCGGGCGCGAAGTCGGGCGCGATGATGGACGGAGCGAGCGGCTCGCCCTCCTCTTGCTCGTCCGCATAGACGAGCCACAGCGGTTGCGGAACCGTCTCGTCGAAACTGCCGCCCTCGCCGTAGGCTCTGAGCACGTATTTGAGCTCTTGCGCCGGCGCCGCGAACGAGCCCGCATCGGGCTGCCATTCGGCGAAGCCCTCGGGCCCGACGGCGGCGATGGCGAGCGGCGTCGCTTCGAGCGACTGCTCGCGGTCGAAAATCCGTACTTCGGCACTCTCGATGAAGTGCGAGTAATTCGCATACATCGTGAAGCGCACGGTCGCGGCGGGAGATTCCGGGCGGCCGGGCCGCAAAGCGACGGTCGCCGGTTGCGCCGCCACCGAGAGCCGCCGATCGGCTTCGAGCGTATCGAAACCGAACTGGATGTCGGCGCGCTCGAGCGCCACGTCGGTGCAGCGCTGTATGTCCGCCGAGCTCCTGGCGGGATCGTCGATCGGATCGCCATCCACCGTGATACGCATGAGGTTCAGGCCGAACGCGTTCTCGGCGCTCAACTCGCGCGTGATCGGGGTGATTTCCACGCCGTCGTAGTCGTCGAGCTCCGCGACCTCGTCGTAGACGACTTGGACCACGACGTGCGACGTCTCGCCCTGCACGAAGCCTGCGTTGACGACGTCGCCCGAATGCACATAGCCGCGTCCCTCGAACTCGAGCTCAGCCGCTCCGAGCTCGAGCGCCGCGCCGACGGTCTCCATCGCGCGCCGCGCGCGCGCTGCCGAGAGCCCGATGTCGTCGCCATATACGAGCGCCGTGCGCCGCTCGAGGGTTTCGTTGCTCGTGTAGCCGACGAAACGCAGGCGCGCGTTGGTGCGGTCGGCGACGTCGCCGAGCGCCCTCTCCAAGAGACCCGTGTAGCCCGGCGGAATGACCGGCTGGCCGTTCGCGATCTCGAGCTGCGGGATTTCGCCCCAGGGCGGGTCGTACACGCGCGTCACGATCTCAGTGCCTGGCGCCGGACAAATCTGCGGCTCGCCGGGCAGCTCTTGGAGCGGGTCGTCGTACCAGAACTCGACCTCTACGCGGCGATTGAGCGCGCGTCCCTGCTCGGTCTCGTTGGACCCGAGCGGCCGCGCCGAGCCGCGGCCGTCGCTGTCGATCGTGGCCGTGGGCAGCCCAAGCGCCTCCTGCACCGCGAGCGCGACACGGCGGGATCTTGCCTTCGAGAGACCGACGTGCGTGCCGTAGATGCGCTCGTCTCGTTCCGACAGCGGCCGCTCGTCCGTGTAGCCGATGAATTTCACGAGCACGTTCTGCCGGTCGCTCATGTTGCGCAGGGCCTGCCCGATCTGCTCGATGAATGGCGGAGCGACGTCGATCGTCTCCGCGGAGAAGTAGAGCGGCGCGACCAAGTTCTGCACGCGCGTGCGCCGCTCGCGGCCTTCCACGTAGCGCAAGCGGCAGACCGTCTGGATGCGGCAGACTTTGATCCGCCTGAACTCCTCTTCTACGAGGACCTCCTCGAGCGCGACGCCTTCCTCGACCTCGTCATACCAGACTTCCACTTCCACGCGGCGATTGAGCGCCCGGCCCTCGAGCGTCTCGTTCGGCGCGATGGGTCGCGTGTCGCCCGCCCATTCATAGGAAATCGCGTCGGGCGGAAGCGCGAGCGTGACCTGAAGGAACTCGGCCACCTCGCCCGCCCGCTCGCGCGACAAGCCTTCGTTGTCGACGAAGATCGCCGCGAGCGCGGGCGACAGCGGCTGCGTATCCGCGTGTCCGACGAGATGCAGCCGCACGTTCCTGCGGTCGCGCATGCTCTCGAGGATTTCGCGCAGCTCCGCGACGGTGCTGTCGGGAATCTCAGCGACGCCCGACTCGAAATGAATCGGCGGCACGAGGTTCGTGAGCTTGACCGTCTCGAGCTCCTCGGAGGCGACCTCGCGCACTTCGAACCGATCGCCGTCTTGCGTCCCGAGCGCCGCCGGGTCGTGCACCCATTGCATGAACGTCTGGTCGCCCGGCAAATGACGCTCGACGGCCTCGCCGCGCGTCGGCTCGGGGAGGAGCTGCGCCTCTGCGCCGGCCGAGAGCAGCCACATCGAGAGCCACCATAGATGATTTCGCTTCGTCATACGCGTCACCTGTCGTTCCTATGCCGCTCGGGCTCATCGGGGGGAGCGCCGCGCCGCCAGAACACTTCGGGCTCGACGACGAGCTCGTAGAGGCAGCACGTTTCGTGCACGTTCCACGCGTCCATGATTTGCTTCTCGACGGCATCGAGGCGCTCGCCGACGAGCCGCGGGTCCTCGAGGTCGGCGAGATACGAGAGGCGCAGCACGGCCGGCGCCTCCCGGAGCTCGTCGAGCAACAGATCGATTCGCGGCCGCCAGATGCCGCGCATCTCGATCGTGCCGGGCTCGAACACGGGGTCGGCGATGTCGAGACCGACCACGCGATGGATCGATGCGCCGAAGCTGAACTCGAGCGTCTTACCGCGCGTCGCGCGCTTTACTTGCAGCAATTCCGTCGAGCGGCGGTAGCCGCTCGGCAAGGTTCGATCGTCGAGCTTGAGCACGAAGTTGCTGCCTCGGCCTTCGCGGGGAGTGACCGCGCACGTGATGTGGAAGCGGCCGTACCGGTCGGTCGTGGCAGCGAGACCGCGCGCCGTCACGAGGCGCACGCCCGGGATGCCGCCCTCGTCGCGATCCTGCATGCCGTTGCGATTGACGTCGTCGAACACCTTGCCCAAGACGTCGGTGCAGTCGAGCGTCGGATCCGGCACGATCCGCACGGTAGCCGACGCCTCGCCGGAGAGCGGATTGCCCGTGAGCGCGTGCATGGCCTGGGCGCGGTTGACGAACTCGCCCTCGCCGACGCCCGAGCCGACGGCGAGCAGCAGCATGAGCGTATGCCGGCCGTCGGCCGTCACCTCGAGGCCCGTCCAAACGAGCTCGCGTCCGTTCACGACGGGCTCGACGGGCGCGCCGTCGAGGCGCGCGGATCCTTCGACGTAGCGGAAGCCCGGCGGCACGCGGTCGACGACGGCGACGTCGGCCAA
>DATCIQ010000504.1:0-6994 GCA_036507635.1 Gammaproteobacteria bacterium | reverse complement strand
ACGGCTTCTTCGGCAACGAGACGATCGTGCCGCAAGGCGGCGTCGTTTGGGTGTTCGCATTGGCGCCGTCGCTGTAGGAGCGAGCTTCGCTCGCGATTCTTGCTATCCGTGTATCCGAAAATCGCGAGTGAAAATCGCGAGTGAAAATTGCGAGCGAAGCTCGCTCCTACAGGGTGGTGTCGTGGTGTCGTGGTGTTGCGATCCTAATCCCAAAATTTCCAGAACATCCACCACGGCTCATCGGTAGTTGCGGCTTCGGCGTCGCGATACGTGCGGTCCTCACACTCCGTCGTGCCGTGATACGGCAGGTCCGAGATCAGCACGACATCTCGTCCCGTGTATTGGCCCGTGAAATAGAGCGGATCCTCGGCGACGTAGCTGCGCGTGAGCGCCGAGCGCTCGGGGTCGAACGTGAAGCGCTCGACGACGTGCAGCTCGCGGCTGTGCGGCACGCGGCCGTCGGCCGATAGGATACCGGGCACGAACGCGATCGTATCGACTACAAGCACGTCGTTTTCCCAACGGCCGATCGAATGGCCAGCGAGGCTCGGCGCGATGTCGGCCGGGTGCTCGCTCATGTTCAAATGAATCGTGCGCTCGATGCCCATGGAGCCGTAGACGATCTTGATCTCGTCGGCGCTTTGCGTGATGCGATTGATGTCGCCTTCGAACGTCCAGTCGAACAAGATGTTCGTCGGCGCACAGCGCAAGCGCGGGTTATCGCTCGACGCGCCGTCGAATCCCTCGATCGCTTGCACACCGGCTGCGGTCAGCGGCATGGCGCTCGGCCGCTGGTTCCAGAACGCGTCGACGGGATCGTCGGCGAGCGATATCGCCGTGCCGCGCGCGCCGGGGAATGCTTGCCCACCTTGAGGCACGGCGCCGGGCTCGAATTCCTCCGCGGTGCTGAGCGGCACGAGCGTGCCGCTCTGGCCGCGCGGATCGGTCATGACACGCTGCTCGGCGGCCCAGTCACCGGCGATGTTGGGATCGCCGTTCGCAAACCTTGCGGGACGGTCGACGGGAACGGGTTGCGCAGGCTCGCGGAGCTGACCGTAGCGGTCGACGCTGCTGCCGTCGGGAAAAAGTGCGGTGCCGAGATAGCACGTGCTCGGATCGCGCCGATCCGGAGATCCCGTCACCGTGATCGGCATGCCTGCCGGGAACATCTCCACCGACCAGCCCGAGCGCTCGAGCACGGTCTTGCCGCGCAGCTCGCAGCGCCACGACGTTACGGTGCCGTCCGCGCCCATGACGTCGAGATGGAGCCACGAATGCGGATTCAGGAACTCGACGCCGGTCACGACGCCTTCGAGCTCGATGTCGTTATTGAGGTCAAAATTGGCGATGCCGTGGTGCGCGTGAGCGACGCCGGCAAACGCGAAACACCCGAGTGCTGCGGCTATCCTCTCGTTCATCGATGCATCCTCGTGTCCTGACGGCTACTCTGCGGGCGGGCCTGCGATCTGCTCCGGAAACTTGTTGTTCTCCTCGCAGATGTGCTCGATGAGCTCGGTGTCCGGCAGATAATGCATGGTTTGCTTGACCGTCCACGGCGCCGTATAGGCTTTCGGATCGTCGACGGTGATCTCGACCTCGAGCCGGCCGAAACTCGGGCGCGTGAAACGCTCGATGACGCGGAGCTCCTCGGTCGCGGGCCGCCCTTGCCCGTCGAGCCAGAATTTGCCGTTGAACCCCATCGATTCGACGACGAGCGCATCGTCTTCCCAGTGACCGACCGAATAGCCGTGCCAGCTCGGTTGCGGATCTTCGGGAAACGGCCGCGCGTCGGTGAAGATCTGCCGATATATGGTCCGCGACTCGTAAAGAATGACGAGCAGATCCTGTTGCTGAAGCATCTTGAACGGCGCCGGCACGGCGTGCTTTTCGACGATGCCGCTCGGCATGCAGTAGTTGTTCGGGTCATCGGCGCCGCGGCGTGCCACGCGCTCTTCGAAGAGCTCGCGCGCCCACGGCTGAAAAGGCACGTCGTCCGGAAGGTCCGCGGCGATGTTCGATAAGTACTTGAGCGGGTTGTCGTGCTCCCACAGGCCCGACAGATCCGGCTTGCCGTTCGGCAGGCGCGGCGTAGGCGCGGCGAGATCGGCGGCGCCGTCCGCGGCGCGCGGAATGCCCGGCGTCGGGTAGTGGATCCACTGTGCGTAGGCTGGGGCCGCGGCGCCGACGCCGAGCATCGCAGCCAACATCACCATCCCGCGCACGGCACTCGTCTTCATCGCAAACCACCCTGTACAGGCGCGCCGCCGAACATCTTGGTGCCGTCGGCCATCGTGACCGACCGCACGCGCCGCGAGCTGTCGCGCGCGACGAAGCCTTCGACGGTGACGGCGTCACCCGAGTTGAGCGATTTGCGCGTCCAACCGAGGCGCATCAAGCCGTTCGGGCTCGCGAGCTCGAAATCCCAGTTTTCGACGCCACCGTCCTCGTTTTGCACGTCGACGTAGAAATGCGCATGCGGATTGAGCCATTCGACTTGAGTGACCACGCCGTGGAGCGTGATCGGCTTTTCCGAATCATAGACGGCGGCAAACGAGTGGTGTGCGAAACCGGCATCGGTCATGAGACTCGAGCCGGTGAAGAGAACGAGCAATCGGTATCGCTTCACTTGACCCCCGCAACTGAATGGACACGTCTTTAGTCTGCCTATCCGGTCCCCGCAATGGAAGGTGGCGGCCGCGCTACGGCTTTGCGCCTCGTGGTTGGCATCGCGCCGACCGATTCGGCTATCCTCGTGGTTGCGGCGCAATCCACCGAGCACGGGACCATGATGCTTGAGCTCGTCGCCATCGAGTCCGACGGCACGCCGCGCGGCGATGTCGGCGAGCTCAGCGAGGTTGCGCGCGACGTGCTCGGCGCGACCGTGGATTTTTATCGGTCGAGCGGCTTCACCGAGCCCTGGATCAGTTATCTGGCGCTATCGGGTCCCCGGCCGGTCGGCATCTGCAGCTTCAAGTCGCAACCCGTCGGCGGGCGCGTGGAGATCGGCTACTTCACGTTTCCCGAGCACGAGGGGCGAGGCTTCGCGACGGCGATGGCGGCGCATCTCATTGCCATCGCCGATGCGCATGGCAGCAAAGTGCTCGTGACGGCGCAAACGCTGCTCGAGCGCAACGCGTCACATCGAGTGCTCGAGAAGCTCGGGTTCCGGGCCGTGGGCGCCGTCGAGAACGCAGTGGACGGCGCCGTGCTCGAATGGCATTACATTTGGAGGTGAGACATGCAAAGAACAGGATCGGCGGTTTGGAAAGGTGATCTCAAGACCGGCAAGGGCACCGTGTCGACGCAAAGCGGTGCTTTTCGATGGCACTGTCGGCGCAGCTCGGCAACGCCGGGCTTACACCGGAGCGTATCGCGACGAATGCCACCGTGACGCTCGAGAAGATCGACACGGGGTTTGCGATCACCGCGGTTCACCTCGACGTGCGCGCGAAGCTCAAGGGCGGCGATCCCAAAGCGTTCGAGACGGCGGCCAACAACGCCAAAACCGGATGCCCGGTATCGAAAGTACTGAACGCAAAGATTACGATGAGCGCGAGCCTCGAAAACTAGAGGCTCAAAGGTCGCGCAGGCCTTCCGTGAGCTCGATGTAGGTGCCCCACGGATCGACGAGAAACGCGAGCCCGAAGCCCGAAGGCAGCTCCCGGTACGGTTGATCGAATACGACGCCATTGGCTTCGAGCCGTCGGCAGAAGGCCTCGAGGTCTTGCACTTCGAAACCGATGTGGTCGAGCCTGCGCCCGCGTGTCGCGGCGAGGGCCTCCGGTGCGGCCGAGAAATTGAGGTTGATGCCGGGTAAGTCGGTCGCGTCGTAGCGCCAGCGCTTGCCCGTGACGCCGCCGAAATGGCGCGCATACCAGTCGCGGGCCGCTACGACCTGACCCTCGGGCACGAAAAAGTGAATGTGGTGCGCGATGACCGGCACGGCGATCTTCTCGTTGTGCCGGCTCGTGACGGCATCGCCCTCACCCGAGTCGACCGTAAATTCCAAGTTCGTCGCAAGCGCGTCGTCGAAGAGCTCGATGCGCTCGTTCTCCGGCGTAAACACGGAGGCGACGCCGGGGTAGGTCTCGTTGTACTCGACGTCGAGCCCGGCCGCCTCGACCGCGGCGACGGATTGCACGCGGAACGCCACGTGATCGACGACCGAGCCCTCCGAGCCGCCGCTCGCTTCCGCTTCGCGCAGGAATACGAGCACGTCGGGGAAGCGGATGACGACGTTCGGCCCGAGCGCGGTCTCGGTCCCGCCGAGCGCGAGCCAGAATTGCTTGTTGGCCTCGACGTCGCGCACGTTGTAGTGCAGATGACCCATCGCGACGCCGGCCGCATTCGGCGCCGAGAGCTGTGCCTCCACGACGTCCGCTTGGCATACTATGGCGAAAATAACCGTTGCGGCCAGTGGTTCGACTCGGTGCGACATGCCGGATCCTCGCTGCCGCCGCTATCTTAGCCCATGAATCGCAAAGACAACGAAAAGCTCACGCGCGTCGGACCGGGCACGCGGATGGGCGAAGTGCTGCGCCGCTATTGGCACCCCGTGGCGGCGAGCGCCGAGCTCGACGACAAGCCCGTGAAGCCCGTGCGCTTCATGGGCGAAGACCTCGTGTTGTACAAGGATCGCGCCGGCCGCTATGGCCTTCTCGACCGCCACTGCGCGCATCGACGGGCCGATTTGTCGTACGGCTATCTCGAGGCGGAAGGGTTGCGTTGCAGCTATCACGGCTGGCTCTACGATCACACGGGCCGCTGTCTCGCGCAGCCGTTCGAGGACGCCGCGAACCCGCAAGCGCGGCTCAAGGACAAGATTCGGATCAAGGCGTACCGCGTCGAAGCCAAGGCCGGGTTGCTGTGGATCTACATGGGACCGGAGCCCGCGCCTCTCGTGCCGACATGGGAGCCGTTCACGTGGAAGAACGGCTTCGTGCAGATCGTCTATGCGGACGTCGCATGCAATTGGCTGCAGTGCCAAGACAACTCCTGCGATCCCGTGCATTTCGAATGGATGCACGCGAACTTCGCGCCCGGCAGCCGCGGCAACGTCGACGGCTACGCGCCCGCGCACTTGAAGATCGAGGTCGAAGATTTCGAGTGGGGCCTGAATTATCGGCGCATCCGCGAGGATACCGATGAGCAGCATCCCTTGTGGACGGTCGGCCGCGTCGGCCTGCACCCGAACTGTCTTTTCACGGGCGATCATTTCGAATGGCGCGTGCCCGTCGACGACGAGAACACGTGGTCGATCACGTGGGCGTTCGACAAGGTGCCCAAGGAGAGTGAGCCTTACGTGCAAACGCGCATTCCGTACTGGCATGGTCCCGTCAAAGATCCGGTCACGGGCCGCTGGATCACGAGCCACGTCATGAATCAAGATTTCGTCGCGTGGATGGGGCAAGGCCTCATTGCCGACCGCACCAAAGAGCATCTCGGCAAGAGCGATCGCGGCGTCATCATGCTGCGCAAACGTCTGCTCGACGACATCAAGCGCGTCGAGGCGGGGCAAGACCCTTCCGGGCTCGTTCGCGATCCCGAGCGCAACCGCTGCATCGAGCTCCCGATCATCGGCAAGAAGGGTTTTCGGGACGGGCAGACGAGAGCCGAGCTCGAACGGCACTTCACGCGCATCGGCCGGCAGTTTCCGCCGGCGTATATTTTCCAAGCAGGCCAGCCGGAGCACGTCCGGCGCGCCTACGAAGAGGCGATGGGCGCGCCCGTGAGTCACGCCGAGACCCGGCTGAACCCGTAGTATCATCCCGGCCTCACCGACGTTGCGGAGCAAGCCACATGGGCTTTACGACCAAACAGATTCACGCGGGCGTCGTGCCGGATCCGGTCACGGGCTCGATCCTGACGCCGATCTACCAGTCGACGACTTTCGTTCAAGACTCGGTCGACGAGTACCTGGCCAAAGGTTTCTCGTACTCGCGCAGCGGCAATCCGACGGTGAAGGCGCTCGAAACCAAGCTCACGGTCCTCGAGAACGGCGCGGCGTGCACCTGCTACGCGACGGGCATGGCGGCGATTCAGGCCGTGATCCAAGCGACGCTCTCCGCCGGCGATCACGCAGTCGTCTCCGACGTCGCGTACGGCGGCACGTACAGGTTGTGCACGGCTGTTTATAAACGCTACGGAGTCGAGTTCTCGTTCGTGAACACAGCCGACGCGAGCGCCGTTCGCGCCGCGATACGCACCAACACGAAGCTCATTCTGACGGAAACACCGGCCAATCCGACCTTGAAGCTGACCGACATCCGCGCTATTTCCGACATTGCGCGCGAACGCGGCATCCCGCACGCGGTCGACAACACGTTTCTGACTCCGTACTACCAGCGGCCCCTCGACCTCGGCGCTAACCTGTCGATTCACAGCACCACGAAATACTTCGACGGCCACAATGCAACCGTGGGCGGCGCCGTCGTCGCCGACGACGGCGCGCTCGACAAGAAGGTTCGCTTCGTCATGAATGCGGCCGGTGTCATCATGTCGCCATGGGTCGCCTGGCTCACGTTGCAAGGCACGAAGACGCTGTCGATCCGTCTCGAACGGCAATCAGCGAACGCCCAGGTCATCGCGGAGTTCCTGCAAGGGCATCCGAAGGTAGAGCGCGTTGCGTATCCCGGGCTCGAGTCGTTTCCGCAGCATGCGCTCGCCAAGAGCCAGGCCTCAGGGTTCGGAGCGATGCTGTGGTTCGAGGTCAAGGGCGGCGTGCGCGCCGGCAAGAAGCTCATGGATTCGGTCGAGCTTTGCACGCTCGCCGAGAACTTGGGCTCGGTCGAGACGCTGATCACGCATCCCGTCACCATGACGCACGCCGACGTCGATGCGGCCGAGCGTAAGCGCGTCGGCATTACCGACGGGCTCGTGCGTCTCTCGGTCGGGCTCGAGGACGTCGAGGATCTCGTCGAGGACCTGCGCGCAGCGCTCGACAAGGTGTAGGAGCGAGCTTCGCTCGCGAATCTTCTGGAAATCGCGAGCGAAG
>DATCIQ010000503.1:0-2511 GCA_036507635.1 Gammaproteobacteria bacterium | reverse complement strand
CGTCAGCTTCATGCATAAGTGCTCGTTCTCCACGCTGCGGGATAGATCGACGCCGTCGCCTCTTACGCCGATTTGCGGTTTCAAGATGTGCGTTGTCGCAGTACTGCCCCGCGGGATGTGCCATTTGTCTTTCCAGAATAGAAGCGCGGTTTTTTGCTGCGCTCCTGCGATCGATATCCGGAATGCGCGATCCTTGCGGATGCCGAGCGGCGCCGCGTTGAGCTCGGCGATGATCCGCGCAATTTGCGCATCGTCGACGAGGTCGCCGTCGATTTCGCCGGCGGGTCCCGGTGTGGCCCCCTCGGGGAGAAATTGCAGCGCCCCGACACAGTCACGGCCGATCGCTGCCAGCAGACTGAAAGCGTCCGTACCCTCTGCGCTGGCCTGCTCGGCGACCTGACGGCGGATGTCATCGTTATCAGGGAGCAGATTGTCGAAGACCGCTATGACTGGCGCGCCGACATAACGATCCTCGCGGAGCGAGAGTGAGAGCGACACGGGAAACGTGTGCTCCCATTCGAGCCATGACTGGTCGTATCGGAAATCGATGGCTCCTGACGGCTCCTTCGTTAAACGACCGACGAGCCGCCCGTTCAAAAAGATGTTCAGAGGTGGGTATGTTCGCTTTCTCGCCATCAGAACAGTTCCTCAACTTCCTTGGCCGAGGGTTTGCGTCGCTCGGCGATAATGAGTTGGAGGTCCAGTGCTGTGAGCGCATCGAGCAGCGTTCGCAGTTGCGTCGCAGGCTCGCCTTTCTCGAGCTTTGATACCGTGGCTTGCCGAAGGCCGATCCGGCTGCCGAGCTCGCTTTGCGTAAGGCCACGTCGGCGGCGCTCGCGGCGAATAACGGCCCCAATCTGCGTCGTTGTGCGCGCGATCTGATGCATGGGGGTGACTCCTTTCCTGTCTATCTATACGCGATCACGTATAAATCGTCAATATACGCTATCGCGTATAAACTTGCTTGATACGCAAACGCGCATCAGCGGAAACGGTCGGGCTGTCTGCACTGCGTAGCGACTGCTGACGAGCTTGACCGGCAACCTCGCGGTGCGGACTGCGCAGAAAGCTCGACCTGCCGGTCGAGCGCGATTTGCACTTAAAGGCCATCGGCTAGGAGGAAGAATGACGACAAGAACCTTTCCATTCCGACCGCGCTTTCCTCATACGGCGTCGTCGCTCTGCGTTTACGCGGCGTTGACGCTGACGGCCTGCGGCAGCGACGAGAGTCCGACCGAGACCGCGAGCGTCGAGATCGATCCTTGCGCCGTGGTGACGGCCGCCGACGTCGAGCAAGTGTTGAGCGTCGCAAACAGCGAAGCCGATAGGCCGTCGGAGGCGAACAACGAGTATCTCGCGACGTGTCGCTACGTTGCGCCCGAAGGTCAAGGTCTCAAGGTGATCACGGTCATGGTGACCAGCCCCGAATACGGGCGTGCCGGGTTCGAGACGGCGAAGGAGCAGCCGTTCGAGAGCGAGGACGTCACCGGGGTCGGCGACGATGCCTTTTGGATGAGCGATCTGAACACGTTGCACGTCTTGGGAGGCGACGTTCACATCTCTATCAGTGGCGACGTAGACCTCGAGCAGGCGAAAGCATTGGCGGTGCCTGCGCTGGGACGGCTTCCCTAAACACGATTTCGCGGGCGACTCATCCCGCCGTCGGGTGGCGGCAATTCGACCATCGGCGGATGCAAGCACGCTCACGCGCCCGCGGCGTCGAGCAGCCCGATATCCGCCTCTGTCAGAGCCAGCTGCGTCGCCCGGATCAAGCTGTCGAGCTGCTCGAGCGTCGTCGCGCTCGCGATCGGCGCCGTGACGCCGCGGCGGGCGATGAGCCAGGCCAACGCGACCTCTGCGGGTTGCGCGTCGTGCGCGATCGCGACTGCGTCGAGCGCGCCCAAGATGCGCATGCCGCGGGCGTCGAGATACTTTTCCATGCGTTGGCCGCGCACGCTCTTGCCGAGATCGGCTTTCGAGCGGTATTTGCCCGTCAAAAATCCCGAGGCGAGGCCGAAATAGGGGATGACACCGAGACCTTCCGCGATGCATAGGTCGCGCAGCGCGCCTTCGTATTTCCCGCGGGCGTAGAGGTTGTACTCGGGCTCAAGCACCTCGTACCGCCGCAGTCCCTTGGCAGCCGCAACGTC
The DNA here is from genome assembly GCA_036507635.1 of Gammaproteobacteria bacterium. GTDB lineage: Bacteria > Pseudomonadota > Gammaproteobacteria > Steroidobacterales > Rariloculaceae > DATBLZ01. The sequence goes on along the minus strand of DATCIQ010000503.1, from coordinate 361 downwards.
GAGCGCCTCGCGCAACTGCGCGGCATCGAAGTTGGAACAGCCGATCGCCTTGACTTTGCCTTGTTGTATCAAGTGCTCATAGGCGAGCAGCGTCTCCTCGACGGGAGTCGCGGCGTCCGGGTAATGGCTCAAATAAAGATCGATGTGATCCGTCTGGAGCCGGCGCAGCGAGTCGTCGGCCGCTTGCGCGATGCGCTTGGCCGACAGGCCTTTCTTGTCCGGACCGAGCTCCATTCCCACCTTGGTGATGATCACGGCTTTCTCGCGGCGTCGCGGCGATTGCTTGAGCCACTTACCGATGATGGTTTCGGACTCGCCGCCGCGATGGCCGGGCACCCACTGCGAGTAGGAATCCGCCGTG
>DATCIQ010000502.1:0-3290 GCA_036507635.1 Gammaproteobacteria bacterium | reverse complement strand
TCCGCCAGTGGGAGCGCAAAGTCATCAAGGAACCTCGCCCCAAAGACATGAACAAGGGCGGGTTCACGGCGCTGCTCTATGCGGCGCGCGAAGGCTGCGTCGAGTGCGCACGGCATCTGGTCGAGGCCGGCGCCGATCCCGATCTCGCGGACCCCGAGCGCGTCACGCCGATGAACATGGCGCTGCTCAATCTGCATTTCGATGTCGCCGCGCACCTCATCGAGGCCGGCGCCGACGTCGACAAGTGGGATCTCTTCGGACGCACGCCGCTCTACCTGGCCGCCGACATGAGCACGCTGCCCGTGAAAGGCAACGGCGCGATGGCGGTCATTCCGAGCATGGACGAGCACACGGCGCTCGACATCGGCCGCATGCTGCTTGCAGCCGGCGCGAACCCGAACATCCAGCTCAAGCGGAGACCCCCGTACCGCGACGTGCCGCAGGATCGCGGCGGCGACAACATCCTCGCGCAGGGCGCGACGCCATTGCTGCGCGCCGCGCGCGCCGGCGATGCCGAGTTCGTCGCGCTTCTGTTGGAGCACGGCGCGCTCGTCGATCTGCCGAGCAAGGAAGGCGTGACGCCGCTCATGGCCGCGGCCGGCGTCGAGTACGGATTACGCGTGACGCGCGGCCGCAATCGCACCGAGGAAGGCGTGCTCGCGACGCTTAAGTTGCTCGTCGACGCGGGCGCGGATATCAACGCACGCATGGTCACCGAGCCCAGCCGCCAAGTCTTCGTGAACGCCGCGCAGCGGGCGCAGGGCTTCACGTATGCCGGCCGCGGCCGGCAGGTGCCGAGCCCGCAGGCCGTGCCGCATCACACGGCGCTGCACGGCGCGGCGATGCGGGGCTTCAATTCGGTCGTCGAGTTTCTCGCGGCGAACGGCGCCGAGCTCGAGCCGAAGGACGCCAACGGCAGAACGCCGCTCGACCTCGCGATGGGCCGTTACGACGAAGACTTCCGCACGCAGGCCGCGGAACCGCTCCCGGAAACGGTCGCGCTGCTCGAGCGCCTGATCGCCGAGCGCGCCGCGCGTTAACGCGCGGGTCGGGGCCGCGCTCAGCTCTACCCTGCGCACCGTGACTGATCTGACCGGACGTGTCTGTCTCGTGACCGGCGCGACGCGCGGCATCGGCCGCGCGACGGCTGAGGCGCTCGCGAAGATGGGCGCGACGGTCTTGATCCACGGGCGGGATTCCGCCGCCGTCGGCGCCGTATGTCGCGAGATCGTTCGGTCCGCCGTGCGAGCGAACGTAAGCGGCGTCGTCGCCGACTTCGCCTCGCTTGCCGACGTCCGCCGCCTCGCGCGCGAGATCGCCGACCGGCACGGCCGGCTCGACGTGCTCGTCAACAATGCCGGTACGGTGACTATGCGCCGCAAACCGACGGTGGACGGCTTTGAGTGGCAGCTCGGCATCAACCATCTCGCACCGTTTCTGTTGACGAACCTGTTGCTCGAACGGCTGAAGGCGAGCGCGCCGGCGCGCATCGTCACGGTGTCGTCGCGCGCCCACCGCCGCGGAGTGCTCGACTTCGACGACTTGAATTGGGAGCACCGCAAGTACGACGGCTTGCAAGCCTACGGCGCATCGAAGCTCGCGAACATCTTGTTCACGAGCGAGCTCGCGCGTCGCCTGACCGGCAGCGGCGTGACCGCGAACTGTCTGCATCCCGGCGTCGTCGCCACGAACATCTTCAACCACGCGGGCCTCGCCGGTAGACTCGTCGGCCTGCTCGCAAGGTGGCGCATGCTTTCGCCGGTCAAAGGCGCCGAGACTTCCGTCTTTCTCGCGGCCTCGCCGGAGGTCAACGTCAGCGGCAAGTACTTCGACAAGTGCGAGGCAGTCGAGCCGGCGCCCGCTGCGAACGATGCGGCGGCGACGCGGCACTTGTGGGAGGTCAGCGAGCGGCTGACGGGGCTTGCGAAGTGACGGGCTTGCGTGCGCCCGTCGACACTGATTAGCGCGCCGGATCGCTGGGCAGCCGATTACCTTGCGCGAGCTCGATCATTGTCTCGATCCGGACCAGGCGACGGTCGTGGTCTGCCAGCTGGCCTGCCATCTTTTCGACTCCGCCACTCAACCGCTCTATGCGGTCCTGCATCAGAATCACACTGCGGATTCCATCGCGTAGCTCGCTCCATGCGCTCACTAGTTGCCCTCGAAACTCTGAGGCAAATCGATGGGCCATCTCTCGCCCGAACGGCGCACCGCGTCGCGCACTTCGATTCGACCTTGCCTTAGTTCCTCGTCGAAGTTTTCCAACCGCGAGACGGCTGCTTGGAGCGCTTTGTCGCTGCGGGCAACGGCGTCGATCAGCGTTTTGGCGAGCGACTCCAACTCTTCGGATGGCACGTTAAGTTCTGATACGAGCAAGCCCAGCAGTTCTTCCTTGTCGGCGGCGCTCAGGGCTCGGATGTCCTTCTCCAAATCGGCTATCGCTCGCGCCATGGTTCAGCCCCCAATCTCAGAACAACCATTTGATTATCGGCGCCCCTCTCACCGCCGGCAACCGCCGATCCTAGTCACTCTGCACCGATTTGCGCCGCCTCCAGTCCCGGCATCTACGCACCATGCCACAATTCCCCACAATTGACCGCCGCGTAGTCACGATTCGCCCGCGTCCCGCCCGCCGGCTCGGGCGCAATACTCCCAAGCTTTCGATGGGAGACTTCGATGGGGAAGCGCGGATCGGCACCGGGCGTCATGCGAGCGCTGAAAGAAGCCGCGGTCGTGCTCTGGTTGACGGGAATCGGCTGGCTCTTGCTCGCGACGCTCAAGTCGCAGGTTGCGTGGGGTGATGAGTTTCCTACCGACCTCGGCGCCGGCATGTTGCTCATGCAGTCGGCGACCGGCTTCGATCCGGCCGCGCCGCTTGCGACCGACGTGCGCATCTCGATCGCGGGCGTCGTCGCGCGCGTCACGGTTGCGCAACAGTTTCGCAACACGGGCGATACGACGGTGGAAGCCGTCTACGCGTTTCCGTTGCCGGACGACGCAGCCGTCGATCGGTTGTCGATGCGGATCGGCGAGCGCGTCATCGAGGGCGAGATCCGCGAGCGCGCGCAAGCCGAGCGCATCTACAGCGAGGCGCGCGATGCCGGACAGCGCGCGAGCCTGCTGACGCAAGCGACGCCGAATCTCTTCACGACGGCGGTTGCGAACATCGGGCCCGGCGAATCAATCGACATCACGATCGAATACCTTCAGACGGCACGCTACGACGCGGGCGAGCTGAGCTTACGTTTTCCGATGACGCTGACGCCGCGCTACGGCGAGGGCGACACGCC
>DATCIQ010000501.1:0-2410 GCA_036507635.1 Gammaproteobacteria bacterium | reverse complement strand
GTTCAAGCGCGGATCCACCTGCGACTTGTAAGCGCGTGCGAGATCGGACTCCTTGAGCCCGCGCGCGCCGCCGATGCACTCCGTGACGTTCTCGCCCGTGAGCTCGAGATGCACACCGCCCATGACGCTGCCCATCTCCTGGTGGATGCGAAACGCCGCACGCAACTCGGCGAGGATGTTGTCGAAGCGGCGCGTCTTGATTCCTTCCGCCGTCGATTCCGTATTGCCGTGCATAGGATCGCAGATCCAAAGGACGCGCGAGCCCGTCTTGCGCACCGCGCGGATCACGCGCGGCAGATGCGCGTCGACGTTCTTCGCGCCGAACCGCGTGATGAACGTGAGACGGCCGGGCTCGTTGTTGGGGTTCAGCACGTCGATGAGCCCCTGCAGGTGCTCGTCGGTGCTGCCGGTTCCGATCTTGACGGCGATGGGATTCGCGATACCGCGAAAATACTCGATGTGCGCGCCCCGCAAGTCGGCCGTGCGCATCCCGATCCAAGGATAGTGCGTCGTCAAGTCGTACCAGCGCTGACGATGGGGCAGGAAGCGCGTCTGCGCTTGCTCGTACGGCAAGTGCAATCCTTCGTGCGACGCGTAGAACTCGACGCGGTGGGTCAGCGGCATCGGTTCGCCCGTGATCGATTCGAAGAACTCGAGGGAATCCGAAACCGACTGCACGAGCTTGTGATATTCGGCGGCAAGCGCCGATTCGCCGACGAACGCGAGATCCCAGTTCTCGGGGTGATGCAGGTCCGCAAAGCCGCCGTCGATCAAGGAGCGTATGAAGTTGAGCGTGAGAGCGGCGCGCTCGTACGCGCGCAGCATGAGCTCCGGGTCGGGCACTCGGTCGGCGGCTGAGAAGGGGCTGCGATTGATGAGATCGCCGCGGTAGCTCGGTAACGACAGCCCGTTGCGAGTCTCCAAGTCCGCGCTCCGCGGCTTGGCGTACTGCCCCGCCATGCGTCCGACGCGGATGATCGGTTTCTTGAGCCCGACGAGCATCACGAGCGACATCTGCAGCAGAATCTTGAGCTTCTGCACGATGCCGTCGGACGTGCAGTCCTCGAGATTCTCCGCGCAATCCCCGCCCTGCAACAAGAACGCCTCGCCGAGCTGGGCAGCCGCGAGGTGGCTCTTGAGCGCCTCGATCTCCCACGTCGTCACGATCGGCGGCAGCCGGCTCAGCTGGCTCACGACTTCGTCGAGCTTGGCCCGGTCGGGGTAAGTAGGCTGCTGCGCGGCCTCGCGGGTTAGCCAGCTCGCGGGATGCCAGTCGGCAACGGGGCGTGCCTGAGTCATGCGCGAACTATACCGGGTGGGAGCGAGCTTCGCTCGCGATTGCCCCTCAAGATCGCGAGCGAAGCTCGCTCCTACAAAAGATCGGCGCCAAACGCCGTCCCACGAGGGCTCGAGCCGGGTGGTACTATTCGACGATCATGCGTGTGCGGTTTCGCCTTCCTTCGGCGCCCTTGCTGCTGACGATTGCGTTGGGGTTCGGGCTCGGCGCCTCGGACCAACCCGCGGCCCAAGGCGGGCTCATAACGTTGCTACGCGTTCAGGACGCGATAGGCCCCGCCACGAGCCACTACGTGCGCAAAGGCCTCGAGCACGCACGCGAGCAAAACGCCGTGCTCGTCGTCCTCGAGATGGATACGCCGGGCGGGCTCGACACGGCGATGCGCGAGATCATTCAGGCGATCCTCGCCTCTCCCGTTCCGGTCGCAACCTATGTATCGCCCCAAGGCGCGCGCGCCGCGAGCGCCGGCACTTATATTCTCTATGCGAGCCACATCGCCGCGATGGCCCCGGCCACGAACTTGGGGGCGGCGACGCCGGTTGCGATCGGCGGTTCCTCGCCCGCGCCGCTGCCGACCGGCGAGCCCGAAGAGACGAGCGGCCGTGATGCCGATGACGAAAACGCCGAACGCGACGAGGCCGCGCCGAGCGGGGCACCGGAGCCCGCCTCTGCGTCCGAGCGCAAAGCCGTCAATGACGCGGTCGCTTACATTAGAAGCCTCGCCGAGCGCCGCGGACGTAATGCGGATTGGGGGGAACGAGCGGTGCGATCCGCGGAAAGCTTGAGTGCCGACGCTGCGCTCGCCAACGACGTCATCGATATCGTCGCCGTCGACCTGGCGGACCTCTTGCGTCAGCTCGACGGCCGCGCGCTGACGATCAACGGCGGGAGCGTCGTGCTCGCGACGTCGGGCGCCGCGGTCGATCGCTTCGAGCCGGATTGGCGCACGCGGTTCCTCGCCGTGATCAGCAACCCTACGGTCGCCTATATGCTCATGCTGCTCGGCATCTACGGGCTCCTCTTCGAAGGGTACAACCCCGGCGCGATCGTGCCGGGCGTCGTCGGCGCCATCTCATTGCTGCTCGCGCTGTTCGCGTTTCAGATCCTGCCCGT
>DATCIQ010000500.1:0-2562 GCA_036507635.1 Gammaproteobacteria bacterium | reverse complement strand
GGGCCAACCGTTGACGCCGATCGCGTCGTCGAAATCGCGGCAGCCCAAGATGTCATCGTCCGTCAGCACGTATTCGCCGCGAATGCGCCGTGTCTCGCGAATACCGATCTGCGGCGCGATCTCGACGATGTAGGCTTTCTCGAAGCCGGGCGTGACGCTCTTGATGAACTGAAAGACGTCCCAGCATTGCCGGCGTCCTTCGACCTCACCGTAGGCGAGCTGCCGCGCATCGATGCCGCTGACGGCCGTGCCGTCCGGATTCTTGATCTGCGTGAGATTGGCCCGCCATTCGATCGGATTGCGCTGCGGCCGCACGATCGGCTTTTTGCGCGGAAACTTGCGTCCCTGCTTTTCGGCTTCCTCCATCAAGATGGGCACTCGCTCCCACGCACGGCCGGCCCTCTCAGGATCGACGCCGTTGATGCGAAACATCGTCGATGGATAGAGCATGTTGCCTGCACCGTCGCCGACCTCGAACGGGACGCCCGCCCACGCCGCGAGGTCGCCGTCACCCGAGGCGTCGATGAAGATCTGCCCGCTTATCGCGCCGCGCCCGGACTTGGTTTCGACGATCACCGCGTCGATGCGGTCGTGCGTGCTCATCACGGCACCGACGCCGAATGCGTGATAGAGAACCTCGACCTTGGCTTCGGCCGTGAGCTCGTCGGCGGCGATCTTGAACGCCGAGATGTCGTAGGCTTGGGCCATGATCCTGTTTTGCACGCTGAGATGCGGCGGATTGAGGCCGTCCATCGCTTGGAGCCGGTCGAGGACGTCGTCGGCGACGCCGTGGACGACCTGCTCGTGCCGGCCGTGAACAGCCGCATGCAGGCCGCAGAACGTGCTCAACCCCGCCGCGGTTCCGGCTCCACCCATGAATCCGTAGCGCTCGATGAGGATCGTCGCGCGCCCGCTGCGGCCGGCGGCGACGGCCGATGCGATGCCCGCGGGTCCGCCGCCGAGAACGACGACTTCGTATTCGCCGAGGAGCGGCGTCTGGCGGCTAGGCTCGATGATGTGGCTCGATTGCACGGCGGGAGACGGCTCCTTTACGCGGCACTGTAGGCGAGCGCGGAGCTGCGTTTCAAGCAAGACGCGGCAGTGATGGCGTTGTTACCGTAAGTAATAGCATCCGCCGTCGCTGGATGAGACGCAGACCGGCGCGCAAGATGGCATCGCTTGGGTGATTTCTCTCGATCCCCTCGGAGATTCTCCAAGGCTCAAACCGAGCCCGGCTTTCGAGCCGGGCTCACTTTCTTTAGACCATCAGTCCCCGCGGTAGCTTTGCAAGAGCGGCGATCAACGTGATGATGAGCTTGCAGCGCATAGATGTTTCCCCTCTCGCGCGTTTCTTCTTGGCGCTCGAGATACTACTCCGACCACGAGGGGCGTGCCATTGCGTTTCCGCCGCGCCTGTCTCTTGTGGGCGTCCCCGCCGCGATTCATCCCTCTTCCGTAGGAGCGAGCTCCGCTAGCGATTCTTACATTCGCGAGCGAAGCTCGCTCCTACAAAGATTTGGAAGATCGCGGCCGGAGGCCGCTCCAGTGGCCGGCGCGTCAGTCCCAGGTGAGCGCGCCGCCCGTTTGGTACTCGATGACGCGAGTCTCGAAGAAGTTCTTTTCCTTCTTGAGATCGATGATCTCGCTCATCCACGGCAGCGGGTTCTTCGCGCCTGCGAACGGCTCGTCGAGACCGATCTGCGTCGCGCGCCGGTTCGCGATGAACTCGAGATACTCCTGCATGACGGCCGCGTTGAGCCCGAGTATGCCGCGCGGCATCGTATCGCGCGCGTAGGCGATCTCGAGCTCCATGCCTTCGAGGATGATGCTGCGCGCCTCCGCGCGAAAGCCCTCCGTCCATAGCGCCGGATTCTCGGCCTTGATCTGGTTGATGAGATCGACGCCGAAGTTCAAGTGCATGGATTCGTCGCGCAAAATGTATTGGAACTGCTCGGCCGTGCCCGTCATCTTGTTGCGACGGCCCATCGACAGCACCTGCGAGAACCCGGTATAGAAGAAGATGCCCTCGAACACGACATAGAACGCGATGAGGTCGCGCAGCAGGCGTTGATCCGCGGCGCGCGTGCCCGTGTGAAAACCGGGATCGCTCAAGCTCTCGGTGTACGGCAGAGCCCACTCGGCCTTTGCGGCGACCGACGGCACCTCGCGATACATGTTGAACACTTCGGCCTCGTCGAGCCCGAGCGACTCGATGACGTACTGATAAGCGTGCGTGTGCACGGCCTCCTCGAACGCCTGGCGCAACAGATACTGGCGGCACTCGGGGTTCGTAATGTGACGGTAGGCGGCGAGCACGAGATTGTTGGCCACGAGCGAATCGGCCGTCGAGAAGAAACCGAGACTGCGCTTGACGATCGTACGCTCGTCGTCGGTCAAGCCCGAGGGGTCGCGCCACATCTCGATGTCGCGCGCCATCGGGATCTCCTGCGGCATCCAGTGATTCGCGCTGCCCTGCAAGTACTTGTCCCATGCCCAGCGGTACTTGAAGGGCACGAGCTGGTTCAGGTCGGCGCGGCAATTGATGATCCGCTTATCGTCGAC
>DATCIQ010000499.1:0-2093 GCA_036507635.1 Gammaproteobacteria bacterium | reverse complement strand
CCTTACGCGACGCCAAGCTCATCGAGGCAGCCGACGTCGTGCTGGTACCGCTGCCGTTTCATCACGTCTACCCGTTCACGGTGGGCCTCTTGACCGTGCTCGCCACGGGCGCGCGCGTGGTGTTGCCGTCCGGTATCTCGGGCCCCGAAATCACGCGCGCAGCCACCGAAGCGGGGGCAACGGCACTCATCGCCGTGCCGCGGCTTTGCACGGCCATTTGGGAAGGTGTCGAGCGTGGCGTAAAGAGCCGGGGCAAGCGCGCGGAGCGCCTGTTCCACCTACTGCTCGCGTTGAGCCGCGGTCTGCGGCGCGCAACGGGGATCAAGGTCGGCAAGCTCTTGTTCAAGCCGCTCCACGATAAGGTCGGCGCGCAGCTCCGCACGCTGGGTTGCGGCGGCGCGCAGCTCGACGGCAAGCTCGCCCGCAACCTCGAGGGGCTCGGCTGGACAGTGCTCACGGGTTACGGGCTGACCGAGACGTCTCCGGTGCTGACTTTCAATCAGCACAAACGGCATAAGCTCGGTACCGAGGGCATGGCGCTCCCGGGCGTCGAGCTCAAGAGCTTCGCGCACCCGGATTTCGAGCACGGCGAGATCATGGCCCGAGGGCCGAACGTGTTTTCGGGCTATTGGAAAAATCCCGACGAGACACGCAGAGCCTTCACGGAGGACGGATGGTTCAAGACCGGAGATCTCGGCTGGATCGACAAGCGCGGGTACCTGCACATTGCCGGGCGCAGCAAAGAAGTAATCGTGCTGCCGGACGGCAAGAACGTTTTTCCCGACGAGGTCGAAGACGAATTTGCCGAGTCCGCGCTGATCGCGGAGATCGCCGTCCTCGACCGCGATGGGCGGCTGCACGCGCTCGTCGTGCCCGACGACCATGCGATTCGCGAGCGCGGCGCGCACCGCGCCGAAGAGCTGATCAAAGAGGAGATCGCCGCCGTATCGTTGCGCTTGCCGCCCTACCAGCGGCTCAGCGACTACCGCATTACGCGCGTTCCTTTGCCGCGCACGCCGCTCGGTAAGCTCAAGCGCCACCAGCTCGCCGAAGCGTATACGCAAGCGACGACACGCGAAGTCGCGCCGCAAGCGGCGACCCTCTCGGACGAGGATCGCGCGCTGCTCGAGAGCGAGCCTGTGGCAAAAGTCTGGTCATGGCTTACGGCGCGCTATGCCGACCGCCCGCTCACGCTCGACACAAGCCCGCAACTCGATCTCAATATCGATTCGATCGAATGGGTCACCTTGACGCTCGAGCTCGAGCGCGAATTCAACGTCTCGCTCGACGGTGACGCCGTGAGCCGCATCGTGACCGTGCGCGATCTGCTTCGCGAAGTGCAGACCGCGCCCGCTCCCGGTCCGCGCTCCGCCCGTGAGCTGCCGGCCATCGAGCCGTCGAATGCGTGGTGGCGCGCCGCCGGTGCGCTGTTGTTCGCCGTGAACCGCCTGTTCGTGCGCTCGAGGTTCCGGTTCGAAACCATAGGCGTCGAGACTCTGCCGCCGCCCGATGCATCGTTCGTGATCGCACCGAACCACGTGAGCTACCTAGACCCGCTCGCCATCGCCGCCGCTTTGCCGCGCGACTATTTGCCAAACGTCCATTGGGCGGGTTGGGCCGGAAAAATGTACGGAGGGCCCCTGATGCGGTTCGTGAGCCGGTCGACGCGGGTGTTTCCTGTCGAGCCGGATCGCGATCCAAGCAGCGCGCTCGCGCTCGGTCGGTCCGTGCTCGAGCAACGCCGAATTCTCGTCTGGTTTCCCGAGGGGCGCCGCTCGCTCGACGGAAAGCTCCAGCGCTTTCAGGCCGGCGTCGGCCTCATGCTCGACGATGACGACGTGGGTGCCGTACCGGCGGCCGTAATCGGCGCATTCGAAGCGTGGCCGCGCGACCGGCGTTTCCCGCTCGCCGGCGGCGCCGTGAAAGTGGTATTCGGCCGTCCCATGCGCCGCGCCGAGCTCCTGGCCGCGGGCCGCGGCGCCAGCGACGCGGAGCGCATCGCGGACGCTTTAGAGGCCGCCGTCGCTTCGTTAATCGCCCAGCACGTGTAGGAGCGAGCTTCGCTCGCGAATTTGGAAGAATCGCGAGCGAAG
>DATCIQ010000498.1:0-11697 GCA_036507635.1 Gammaproteobacteria bacterium | reverse complement strand
GTGTCACGATCTTGGAACAGAACGTCGGCACGACCGCCAAAATCGACATCAAGTGGGATCTTTAAAAGAGAGGTTGGGGGAGCCCGTTTAGGGCTCTCCCAACCGCATTTCCGCCGTTGGTCGCAATGCTTTGCGCCCCCTTGGGAGAAACAGCGGTGGCCCGTTCTCCCAGTGCCGCTTTTCCTTCTTTTAACAGTGGGTTGTGGTTGATTCCTGAGAATCTTTATTACGGCATGGGGAGTCTATGCCAGCCGGCAGCCTATGTAAACTAGATTCGTATAGCCCAGCCTAGAATCCCGCCCTTAAGCCTTGTTCTTCCTCGAATTCTTTGCGACTCCGGCGCTTGCATCCTGGGCCGTCTGCGCGACAATGCGCGGCTCAAGCCCCTAAGGGAGCTCGCGATTGCAACAGCCCGTGCCGGTACTCGAAGCCAGAAACATCGACATCTGGCGCGGTGGGCGGTGCCTCATTCGGGGCTTGAGCTTCAGCGTCGGCGGCGGGCAACTGGCACTCGTCGTTGGCCCGAACGGGGCGGGCAAGACGAGCCTGCTCCGCGTCCTCGCGGGGCTCGCGCCTTACGGATCGGGTCAAGTGCTGTGGAACGGCATTGCGGTGCCGCGACTGGCGCCCGAGCAGCGCGCCGACTTCGTTTATCGCGGCCATCTCGACGGACTGAAGAAAGAGCTCACGGTCGAAGAGAATTTGTCGTTCTCGGCCGCATTACGGGGGCAAGCGGCGGTATTCGATTCATTATTGACAACCTTGAACCTCAATGACGTCGCCGACCGGGAGACACGATTCCTGTCGGCCGGGCAACGTCGTCGGGTGGGGCTCGCGGCGCTCAAGCTCGCGAATGCGAGACTGTGGCTGCTCGATGAGCCCATGACGAATCTGGACGCCGCCGGCCGCGCGCTCGTGACCGGCTGGGTCGACGAGCATTTACGCGGGGGCGGCATTGCGGTCGTGGCGACGCATCAGCCGGAAGAGCTCGCGCGCCCCGGTACGACGTTGGTGGAACTATGAGGTTGGCCGCGTGAATTCGTTCCTGATCGTCCTCAAACGCGACCTCAAGCTCGCGTTCCGGCGTTGGAGCGAGCTCGCCAACCCGCTGCTGTTTTTCATGATCGTGACGGCACTCTTTCCCTTGGCGTTGTCCCCAACGGCCGACGAGCTTCGAACCATCGGCACGGGAATCTTGTGGATCGCGGCGCTCTTATCGTCTTTGTTGTCGCTCGACTCGCTGTTTCGCGCCGACGCCGACGACGGCAGCCTCGAGCAGCTCATTCTGAGCCCAGCGCCTCTCGGCATCGTCGTGCTCGCCAAAGTCACGGCGCACTGGATTGCGAGCGGCGTGCCCCTGGTCGGTCTCGTGCCGGTGGTCGCGCTATCCTTCTATCTGCCCGTCGACGCGCTCACGGTGCTCGTCGCCGCGCTCGTGCTCGCGACACCGACGATCAGCATTCTCGTCGCGCTCGGGGCGGCACTCACCGTGAGCTTGAAGAGTGGAGGCTCCGTGATCGGCCTTTTGATTCTGCCGTTGTGCAGTCCGTTGTTGATTTTCGGGACGCGTGCCACCGATCTCGCGGTGCACGGTGAGGCGACTGCCGGGCCCTTGTATCTTCTCGCATCGCTGGCCGTGCTCGCAGTGTCTCTCGGACCTGTCGCGATCGGCGCAGCGCTCAAGGTCGGCATGGAGTAGGGTGGAGCGATGAAATTGCCGCGCTGGTTTCACTTGTTGGGCTCGTCTCCTTACGTCTACCGCCTCGCGGGGCGCTTGAGCCCATGGCTCGGTGCGGTCGGTTGCGGCCTCATTGCCGTCGGCGTTTTCTGGGGCCTCGTCATCGCCCCGCCGGACTACCTTCAGGGGGACGCCTCCCGAATCATCTACATCCATCCCCAGACGGCCTATGTCGGCATGCAGGCGTATGTGGTGCTGGCCATTGCGGCGGCCATCGGGTTCATTTGGCGGCTCAAGCTCGCCCATGCGGTGGCCGTGAGCGCGGCGCCGATCGGCGCGTCGTTCACGCTCTGCGCGCTCGTGACGGGCTCGATTTGGGGGGCGCCGACGTGGGGCACGTTCTGGGAATGGACGGACCCGCGCATCATGTTCGAACTATTGTTGTTGTTCTTGTTCTTAGGTTACATGGCGCTGCGCGCGGCGTTCGAGGACCGGGACAAGGCCGACCGGGTCAGTGCGATTCTCGGCGTCGTCGGTGTCGTCAATGTGCCGATCATCCATTACTCGGTGCTGTGGTGGAACACGCTCCATCAGGGCCCGACGATCATGAAGTTCGACGAGCCTTCGATGACCACCGATATGTTGATTCCCTTCCTGCTCACAATGTTCGGCTTCATGGTCTTCTTTTATTGGTTGTTGCTCAAACGGCTGCGGGCGGAGATCGTCGACCGGGAGCAAGGCACGCGGTGGCTGCGCGAGCTCGTAACGGAGGGCAGCCAGTGAGCGAGTTCCTATACATGGGCGGCTATGCGCCCTACGTTTGGTCCGCGTATGGCATTACACTGGCGGCGCTAGTGCTGAATGTCTGGTGGATCCGTCGTCTGCATCGGCGCGGCCTCGAGCAGGCGCGGAACTCCGTCGAGCAGGTCGACTCCGCACGGCAGGCAACAGTGAGGCAAGTATGACGACTCCGCGACGACGACGAATGTGGCTCTTAGGGCTAGTGCTCATCGGTGTCGTCGTCTCCGTCGGTCTCGCCTTGCGCGCGTTCGAAGAGAACATGCTGTACTTTTTCAGCCCATCGCAAGTCGTCGCCGGCGAAGCGCCCACGGAACGGGCTTTCCGGCTCGGCGGGTTGGTGCTCGAGGACAGCGTGGCGCGTGAGCAGGGCAGCCTGACGGTCGAATTCGTCGTGACCGACAACGTGCATTCGGTTCCGGTTCAGTACACGGGTGCACTTCCCGATCTCTTTCAGGAAGGAAAGGGCGTTGTGACGCTCGGCCGTTTCGACGCGAATGGCGATTTCATCGCCGAACAAGTGCTCGCGAAGCACGATGAGAACTACATGCCGCCCGAGGTGGCCGCGGCGCTCGACAGGGCCACGCAAGCCGAGCGCGGCGCCGGTCCACGATGATCCCAGAGCTCGGCCAATTCGCGCTCGTGCTCGCTCTCACGCTGAGCCTGATCCAGGCGGCACTGCCGCTCGCGGGCGCACACTACGGACGCTCGGACTGGATGGCCCTCGCGCGACCCGCGGCCGCGGGTCAATTCGTGCTCGTCACGTTTGCGTTCGCGATCTTGGCTTACGCGTTTTTCACCGACGACTTCAGCGTGCGGTTCGTCGCGGCGAACTCGCACTCGCAATTGCCGGTCGCCTACAAGTTCACGGCCATTTGGGGCGGCCACGAAGGCTCGATGCTGTTTTGGCTGCTCATGCTCGCGCTGTGGACGTTTGCCGTCGCTTGGGGAAGCGCGTCGCAGCCGCTCGAGCTCTCGAGCCGCGTCCTCGGCGTGCTCGGCATCGTCAGCGCCGGCATCCTGTCGTTTACGCTCTTCACGTCGAATCCATTCGACCGTTTGCAGCCGGCGCCCTTCGACGGCAACGATTTGAACCCCTTGCTCCAAGATCCCGGGATGCTCATGCATCCGCCGACTCTCTACCCCGGCTATGTCGGCATGTCGGTGCCGTTCGCGTTCGCCGTCGCGGCGCTATTGAGCGGCCGTATGGATAAGGAGTGGGCGCGCTGGACGCGTCCTTGGACCGTCGCGGCGTGGATCTTCTTGACCATCGGCATCACGCTCGGCAGCTGGTGGGCCTACTACGAGCTCGGTTGGGGAGGGTGGTGGTTCTGGGACGCCGTCGAAAACGCGTCGTTCATGCCGTGGCTCATGGCGACCGCGCTGATTCATTCGCTCGCGGTGACCGAAAGGCGCGGCATCTTCAAAAGCTGGACCGTGTTGCTCGCTATCTCCGCGTTCTCGCTGAGCTTGCTCGGCACGTTTCTGACGCGTTCCGGCGTCTTGATCTCGGTGCACGCATTCGCATCCGATCCCGCCAGAGGCGCATTCATTCTGATGCTGATCGCGCTTTTCTCGGGCGGCGCGTTCGTGTTGTATGCCTGGCGTGCCAGGCTCATGGTCGCCGAAGGCGGGTTCAAGCTCTTGTCTCGCGAGGCGTTCCTGCTCTCCAACAACATCCTGTTGGTCGTCGCCACGGGCGCGATCCTGTTGGGCACGCTTTATCCGCTGTTTCTCCGTAATCTCGATCTCGGCGAGATTTCGGTCGGCCGGCCGTACTTCGACTTCGTGTTCTCGATGCTCATGCTGCCGTTGGCCTGGTTGCTCGGTGTCGGCATGCACGCGGCTTGGAAAAAGGTGCCCGCTGAGGCGCTGCGACGGCGCCTCATGTGGCCCGCGGCGATCGCAGTCGCATTCGGCGCGACGTTGCCGTGGCTCCTGTTCGGGCGTGCTTCGGTGCTCACGATGGTCGGCGTCGTGACGGGTTTTTGGGTCGTCGCGAGCGCGCTGCTCGATCCCCTGGCGCGACTCAAGCGCGGCGCGAAGGGCGTCGGTCTCACGCGGGGTCACTGGGGCATGTTGTTGGCTCACCTCGGTGTCGGTTTCTTCATCGTGGGTGCAACCGTGACGACGGCCTACAACGTCGAAACCGATCGTGCCGTGTCGCCCGGGGACCGGTGGGAAACCGCCGGCTTTGAGATCGTTTTTCGCGGCACGCGGCCCGTCGAGGGTCCGAACTATGTCGCCGACGAGGGTGAATTCGAGCTATATCGGGGCGGGGAGCTCTTGACCGTGCTGCATCCGCAGCGGCGCCAGTATCGTGTGCAGACCGCGCCGATGACCGAGGCCGGCATTCACGCATCCATGCACCGCGACATTTTCGTCGCGCTCGGCGATCCGCTCGGCGGCGGAGCGTGGGCCGTGCGCGTGCGCGTCAAGCCGTTCATCCGCTTTGTCTGGCTCGGCACGCTCGTCATGGCGTTCGGCGGCTTGCTCGCCGCCACGGATCGCCGCTACCGGCAGCGCGCGAAGGCGCCGGCAGCCGGTCTCGTCCCGGCCTCCAGTGCCCGAGAGGCATGACGATGTGGCGTTACTTCATTCCCGTCGCGTTGCTGTTCGTACTCGCGGGCTTCTTTTGGCGCGGGCTATACATGGATCCGGGCGCGATCACGTCCCCGCTCATCGGCAAGCCGGCGCCCGCGTTCAACTTACCGTCCGTCCGCGATCCGGGAGTCTTGGTGAGCTCTGAGGACTTGGCAGGCGAGGTCGCGCTCGTGAACGTCTGGGGCACCTGGTGCGTCGAGTGCCGGCACGAGCACGCGTTCTTGCTCGAGATCGAGAAGAGCGGTGTGCCGATCTATGGCCTGAACGTCAGGGACGACCGCGCGAGCGCCGTCGATTGGCTCGAGCGCCTCGGCGATCCCTACGTCGATTCCGCTTTCGACGAGGATGGCAAGGTGGCGATCGACTGGGGCGTCTATGGCGCTCCGGAGACGTTCTTGATCGGCCGCGACGGCACGATCTTGCACAAGCACATATCGCCGCTCACGCCGACCGTCTGGCGCGAGGATTTCCTGCCGCTCATCGAGAAAGAATGCGGAGCGCTGCCGTGCCCGCGCGCCGGCGAAGGCTGATGCCGCGGCTCGTCTGTTTGCTCGGGCTCTTGTACGTAGCAGCGGCCGCACACGCGGAAACCGTCCCGACGATCGACGACCCGGAGCTCAACGCGCGCTATCAGGCGCTGATCCGCGAGGTCCGTTGCCTCGTTTGCGAGAACCGCTCGATCGCCGAGTCCCCGACCGACGCCGCTCAAGAGTTGAAGCGCGTGATTCTCGACATGATCGTCGCCGGGAAAACCGACGCCGAGGTCGCCGAGTTTCTCGCCGCGCGTTACGGCGATTCGATTCTGTACCGCCCGCCCGTGCAACCGAACACCTGGGCGCTCTGGGGCGGCCCGGGCGCGCTCTTGTTGCTCGGCGCATACGTCTTCGCCCGCATCGTTCGTGCCCGCGCGCGTCAGCCCATCGAAGAGGACGACATCGAGTGAGCGGTTTCTGGGCCGGGGCCGCAGTGCTCACGATCCTGGCGCTCGCCTTCTTGCTGCTGCCGCTCTTCGGCGAACGCCGGCGCAATGGTCGCTGGTCGGCGTTCGCGGTGCTCGCATCGTTGGCGACGATTCCCGCCGCCGTCAGCGTCTATCTTGCCGTCACGAGCTTCGACCCGGATGCGGGGCTCGGTGCATCGGCCGAGGAACGTGCAATGGTCGCGCGCCTCGCCGCGAAGCTCGTCGACAATCCCGACGACGTCGCCGGTTGGCGGCTGCTCGGCCGCAGCTACATGGTGCTCGGCGAGTACGGTCTCGGGCGCCAGGCGTACATCGAAGCCTGGAACCGCACGCCGGCACCCGATAACGACCTCAAGCTGTCACTCGGCGAGGCGCTGTTTCTGACCGATCGCGCGAGCATCACGGGCGACGCGGGGCGGCTCATCGAGGAAGTGCTCGCGGCCGAGCCCGACAATCAACGCGCCTTGTGGTACGGCGGGCTCGCCGCGGCGGAGGCGGACCGCTTCGACGTCGCGCGGGCGCGCTGGACGCGCTTCCTCGCGTTCAATCCGCCCGAGGAGGTTGCGGGCACCATCAGGACGTTACTGGCGCAGTTGCCCGAGACTTCGGCGGCGTCCGGTGCCGGCGATGCCGCTCAGAATCGCGGCGAGACGCCGCTCCCACAAAGTTTCTCGCTCGAGCTTAAGATCAGCGTCGCCGCGGGGATGCCGTTGGAAACGGTCGGCCCGGGCGCGGCATTGTTCGTATTTGCCCGCGCGCCCGGCGAGCGCGCCCCGGTCGCCGTCGTTCGTCAATCGGTGGACGCTTTGCCCGGCACATTCGCGTTGAGCGACGCGAACGTCATGATCGCGGGCCGGTCGCTCGCGAGCTTCCCGGAGCTCTCGCTGGTCGCCCGCATCGCGTTGTCCGGTCAGCCCGCAGAGCAATCGGGCGACCTCTACGCCGAGACGGCCTACCGCCGGGGCGATGACCCTAAGGTTGCGCTCGTCATCGATCGAGTGGTCCCATGAGCGCATGCCGGAGCTCCCCGATATCACCGTGTACATCGAGGCGCTACGCGAACGCCTGATCGGCGCGCGTCTCGAACGCGCCGAGATCGTACGTCCGTTTTTGCTGCGCACGGTCACGCCTGTCATCGACGAGTTCTACGGCCGGCGCGTGCGATCCCTCGAACGCTTGGGCAAGCGCATTGCGATCGGTTTCGAGAACGACTTGTGGCTCGTTCTGCACCTCATGATCGCGGGACGTCTGCACTGGCAGCGCGATCCCTCGGGACGGCGGCGAGCCGACACTGCCGCGGCTTTCGAGCTCGACACAGGCACGCTGGTCCTCACGGAAGCAGGCTCCAAGAAGCGCGCTTCGCTGCACCTCGTTCGCGGCGCCGCGGACTTGCGCGCCCACGATCCGGGCGGCCTCGAAGTCCTCGAGGCGGATTTTGCGGCGTTTTGTGCCGCGCTGACGCGCGAGAATCACACACTCAAGCGTGCCCTGACGGATCCCACGATTCTGTCCGGCGTCGGCAATGCGTACTCGGACGAGATCCTGCACCGCGCGCGTCTCTCGCCGGTATCATTGACGATGAAACTGTCGCGAGCGGAGCTCGAGCGCTTATATGCGGCGACGCGGGCGACGTTGCATGAGTGGGTCGAGCGCTTGCGGGCGGCGAGCGCCGGGGAATTTCCGCGCGGCGTGACCGCTTTTCGCGAGGGGATGGCCGTGCATGGCCGGTACGGTGAGCCATGCCCCGTGTGCGGGACGGCCGTGCAAAGAATTCGCTATGCGAGCAACGAAACGAACTACTGTCCCCGCTGCCAAACCGGTGGACGTTTGTTGGCGGATCGCTCGCTCTCGAGGCTGCTCAAAGGCGATTGGCCGCGCACGGTCGATGAGCTCGAAAGGCGCAATGGGTGAGGACGCATGGAACGCTGGCCGCGAGTAATCGCGCACGCGGACATGGATGCGTTCTATGCGTCCATCGAGCAACTCGACGATCCGGCGCTCCGCGGCCGGCCGCTGCTCGTCGGACCGAACAGCAACCGCGGCGTCGTCCTGACGGCGAGCTACGAAGCAAGGCCCGCGGGCGTCGGCAGCGCAATGCCGATGGCGCTCGCGCGCCGGCGTTGTCCGGAAGCCCTTATCGTCCCGCCGCGCTTCGAGCGCTATCGCGAAATCTCGCGAATGGTCATGGAGGTGTTCGCGGATTTTTCGCCGGCCGTCGAGGCGCTGAGCCTCGACGAGGCATTCTTGGACATGACGGGCAGCGCGCATATCTTCGGCGCGCCGCACGTGTTCGCGCGCAAGCTCAAGGACGCCGTCGCCGATCGTACCGGCGGGCTCACGGTGTCCGTCGGCGTCTCCGGCAGCAAGTACGTGGCCAAGGTCGCGAGCTCGCACGGTAAGCCCGACGGGCTCACGGTCGTCGCGCCCGAATGCGCGCGAGATTGGCTCGCCCCTCAGCCGGTCGGCGTGCTGTGGGGCGCGGGGCCCAAGCTTCAAGGGAAGCTCAAAGCACTCGGGTTGGATACGGTAGGGCAGGTGGCCGCGGCCGACCCGCGCGGTCTCGCGGCGGCGCTCGGCAAGGTGGGGCTCCATTTGCATGCGCTCGCCCGGGCCGAAGACCCGCGTTCCGTCGAAGCAGGGCGCGCAGCCAGGAGCTTGAGCTCGGAGCAGACGCTCGAAGTCGACGTGCGATCGCGCGATGAGATCCGCTTTCACTTGCGTCAAGCGGCCGAGAAAGTGGCGCGACGCCTACGCAAGCATGGCTACTTGGCACGAGGCGTGCGCTTGAAGCTCAAGCGCAGCGACTTTCGGCTGCTGACGCGCCAGAGCGTGCTCGCGGAGCCGAGTCAAAGCGGCGAGCGCTTGTGGCAAGCATGCGTGGCGCTTCTGAACGAGCTCGACGACACGGGACCGTTCCGTCTCGTCGGTGTCGGCGCGTTCGACCTCGCGCCGGTCGGGGAAGCGACGCAGCTCGACTTGTTGTCGGACACAGCGGCGCGGGCGCAACGCCTCGAAGCCGTGCTCGACGCGCTCGAAGATCGGTTCGGTCCCGGCGCCGTGCACCGCGCGCGCGAAGAGTTGTGGCCTGCGGTCGTCAAAGCCGACACGAGCCTCGACTTTCTCAAAGTGCCTGCGAAAAAGACCGAGGACTAGGACTCGCGCTCGCGATCGGCGGTGATGCGGCGCGACTCGCTTTCGAGCTCCGCCCAGCGGCTCATGGCGGCTGCAAGCCGCTGCTCGGCGTCCGCGAGCGCCGCCAGGCGTGTGCGCGTGACCTCGTGGCTTTGCGCATAGAAGCCCGACGTCGAAATCTCTGCGTGTGCCGCGGCAATCTCGGATTCGAGCCGCTCGATGACGTCCGGTAGGCCGTCGAGCTCACGCTTGAGCTTGTAGGAGAGCTTTGTCTGCGGCGGCGGCTTGGCGTCGATCGCCTGCACGGGCGTTGCGGGTTGCACAGGATCAAGCTCCTCGCCGACCGCGAGCGCCCGGCCGCGCCGCGCCCAATCACTGTAGCCGCCCGCGTGCTTTTTGACCCTACCGTCGGCCTCGAAGACGAGCACACTCGTGACCACCTCGTCGAGAAAGTGGCGATCGTGACTGACGACGATCAGCGTCCCGCTGTAGTCGGCAAGGCGCCGCTCGAGGGCTTCGAGAGTCTCGACGTCGAGGTCGTTCGTGGGCTCGTCGAGGACGAGGAGATTGGCCGAGCGCGTGAAGAGCTTGGCGAGAATCACGCGGTTGCGCTCCCCGCCGGAGAGGGCCGCAATGGGAGTTCGCGCGCGCTTGGCGCTGAAGAGAAAGTCGGTCAAATAGGCGATGACGTGCTTCTTGCGCCCGTCCAAAGAGATGTAGTCGCGGCCTTCACCGATGGTCTCGGCAACGGTCTTGGTCGTATCGAGCTCGCGGCGCAGCTGATCGAAGTAGCCTACCTCGAGATTGGTTCCGAGCTTGACGCTGCCTTTGTCGGGCGTGATTTCGCCGAGCAGTATGCGCAGCAGCGTGCTCTTGCCGACGCCGTTATTGCCGATGATGCCGATCCGATCGCCGCGCATGATGCGCACCGAGAAGTCCTTGAGCAAGACGTTGCCGCCGTAACCGTGCGTGATGTTGCGTGCGTCGATGACTTTTCTTCCCGACGACTCGTCCGATTCGTTGATGTGGATGCGCGCCGTCCGCGGGCGAGCGATGCGCGCCGCACGCTGCTCGCGCAGCACGTACAGGGCGCGCACGCGGCCTTCATTGCGGTGCGAGCGCGCTTTGACGCCTTGCCGGACCCATGCCTCTTCCTCGGCGAGCTTCTTGTCGAGCCCGCGGTTCGAGACGTCTTCGTCGACATTCGCTTTGTGCTTCCGGCGCACGTAGTCGAGATAGCCGCCGGGCCAGCTGCGCAGTTGCCCGCGGTCGATGTCGACGATGCGTGTCGCGATGCGCTCGACGAAACTGCGGTCGTGCGTCACGAACAGCACGGCGCCGGGATAAGTACGCACTTTGTCCTCGAGCCATTCGATCGTGCTGATGTCGAGGTGATTGGTCGGCTCGTCGAGCAGGAGCAGCTCGGGATTCGAGACTAGGGCGCGCGCGAGGGCGACGCGTCGCCGCCAGCCGTCCGAGAGCTCGTTCATTTGCTTGTCGCAGGGCAGTGCGAGCTGACTCATGATCGAATCGACTTGGGCGTCGAGTGACCATCCGCCCCCGGCGACGATTTCCCGTTCCAATACCTCGAGCTCACGCAGTCGGGCGCGATCGATCTTGGCAACCTCCGTGAGCTCGGCGTATTTCTGGAGGCGGTCGAGCTGCTCGGCGAGGCCCGCCACCACGAAAGCGCGCGCCGTGACTTGCGATTCCGCGGCGAGATTCTGGTCGAGAATGCTTGAGCGTAGCCGCGACGGGCGCTCGATCTTGCCGTCGTCCGGCTCGAGCTCGCCCGTGATGAGCTTGAGCGTCGACGATTTGCCTGAGCCGTTGCGGCCGATGAGGCACACGCGCTCACCGGACTCGAGCGCGAAATCCGCCTCGTGCAGGATCTTTTGGTCCCCAAATGACAAGGAGACACTGGCAAAGCGAATCAGGGGCGTCATGCGCAGCGAATGGTACGTGAGTCGATGGCAGGGGGTCGTGGGCACGATGACACGACGCTACCATGGCGGTAATTTACCATAATATACATTATGCGCTATAGAATGGCGCAACCGGACGCCCGAGCTCGCCATTGCCGAGCGCCCAAGCCCCCGGCCACCCGTTTGGGTGGCCCCGCAATGCACGGCTGCCGGTGTGTCGTTCGAGTCGGTGTCACGGTTCAGGCGAGATTCATGTGGTATGGTTTATCAAGGAACCTGAGAACGTGCTCGTGACCCTAAGAGTATGCGGCCACGCGCGCGATCATGAGGTGAAAGGCATGCGTTCCAATCTACGACGGAAGCTCGGCGTGTCGTTGCTCGCGGCGGCCGTGGGTGTATTCGCGTTCAGCGTCGCCCAGGCGGCCATTTTCGTCAGTGAAAAGGAAATCGAGCGAAAATACCGCGTGGAATGGCTGACGATGAAAAGGCACCTGCCCATCCATCCGAACCGGCATGTGCAAAGCTACGTAACCTGCGTCGCCAGCCGAATCGTCGGCGTTCTCGACGATTCCTACAAGCAGCTGGACTGGGAGGTCATC
>DATCIQ010000497.1:0-7182 GCA_036507635.1 Gammaproteobacteria bacterium | reverse complement strand
CGAAAGCTTGACCGCCAAGGGGCGCGTCGTTGCGTTGTTCGACGCCGACGGTGCGCCGGCGACCTCCTTGGGCGCCGAGCAGTCGGGCACGGTCGTGCTCGACCGCACGCCGTTTTATGCCGAAAGCGGCGGCCAGGTCGGGGATACGGGCACCTTGTCGCGCGAAGGCTTGCGCTTCGACGTGGCCGATACGATCAAGCTGGGATCGGCATTCGGCCACGTCGGTCGCGTCAGTACGGGTACGCTTGAAGTCGGCGCCCAAGTCACGGCGGCCGTGGACGCCGAGCGTCGCGCCGCGATCGTGCTCAATCATTCCGCGACGCATTTGTTGCACGCGGCCTTACGCCGAACGCTCGGCGACCACGTGCAGCAGAAGGGATCGCTCGTCGCGCCGGACCGTCTGCGATTCGATTTTTCGCATTACGAGGCGCTCGATGCAGGAGAGCTCACGGCCGTCGAAGCACTCGTCAACGATGAGATCAGACGTAACTCCGCGGCGAACATTCGCGTCCTGCCGTACGACAAAGCGATCGCCGCGGGCGCGCTCGCGTTCTTCGGCGACAAGTACGGCGATCGTGTGCGCGTGCTTGAGCTCGGTGAGTTTTCGACGGAGCTTTGCGGCGGCACGCACGTCAAGCGCGCCGGCGATATCGGTCTCTTCAAGATCACCGCGGAGACGGGGATCGCGGCCGGCGTCCGCCGTATCGAAGCGGTCACGGGCCGGGGCGCGCTCGAGTGGGTGCGTTGCGGAGAACAGGCCCTCAAGAACGTCGCAGCGCTGCTCAAGGGCGGCCGCGACGACGTGAGCTCGAAAGTTGCGCAGCTCGTCGAGCGCACGCGTGAGCTCGAGCGCGAGATTCAAAATCTCAAGACCAAGCTCGCGACCGGCTCGAGCCGCGATCTGCTCCAAGAGGCGCGGGAAATCAACGGCATCAAAGTGCTCGTCGCGCGGCTCGACGGCACCGACGCCAAGGCGCTGCAGGAAGCGGCGGACCGCTGCAAAGACCGGCTGGGCTCCGGTGTCGTCGTGCTCGGGGGCGTCGATGACGACAAAGTCCGTCTCGTGGCCGGGGTCACGAAGGACCTCACGGGCACATTCAAGGCGGGACAATTGATACAGCTCGTCGCGAAGCGCGTCGGGGGCAGCGGCGGCGGCCGGCCCGATTTCGCGCAAGGCGGCGGCACGCTGCCCGACAAGCTCGACGAGGCGCTGGCCCTCATAGAGCCCGCCATCGCCGCGGCCTCCGCAGCTTAGAACGGGTCTAAGCGCGAATACATCCTCAAAGTCGGCCACTCGGCGGAGAAATGGATTACCATAGCTCGGCCGGGTTGCGCCGCACGCGGAGCATGCCCGGTCGGGGGGACCGGCCAAAACTGCATAAACATAATGAGCGGCCGGCCTAGCCACGGACGTCCTGAGGCGCATCGAATGCTTCCAGGCCGAAACGGTGGTCGCCTGATACCACGTGATCGCGCTCGCGCGAATCACGGCAATGCGGTAACGGGCGGCAAAGACCGAGAAGGAGTTTGGCTATGCTGATCTTGACCCGCAGGGTGGGGGAGACGGTAGTGATCGGTAACGATGTGACCGTCACCGTCCTCGGCGTAAAAGGCAATCAGGTTCGTTTGGGTGTCAACGCGCCACGCGAGGTGGCCGTGCATCGCGAAGAGATATTCGAACGTATCAAGCGTGAGCGCGCCGCCGACGAAGCCCGTCAACCTCAACTCGTAAACGGCGCACGTCAATAATCTGCACTGACGTTCGCGATTCTCGCGGTCAGTCGTTAAAATCACGTCCGCCCCGGCCGGAGCGGAGCTCAATTTCTTGATCGGAGAGGTGGCTGAGTGGTCGAAAGCGCTCCCCTGCTAAGGGAGTAAGGGCTGATAAAACGCCCTTCGAGGGTTCGAATCCCTCCCTCTCCGCCACCAACGAAAAGCCCCCTCGGCAGGATTGCCGATTTGGACGGCGCAGCCGCCCGAAGGGCGAGGGCCATGGATGGCCCGAGTCAATCCCTCTCTTTCGAGGATGACGTTGCGGGTCCTGATCCTCCGGTGTTACTTTATTGTCACCCGCGCCGCCGGACCGTCCAATGGCCGCCACGACCTCCATCAAGCTTCCCCCGAGACTCAAAGCCCGCGTCGCTGCCCTCGCCCGCAAGTCCGGCCGCTCGACACACGCCGTCATCATTGAAGCCGTCGAGCGCCATGCCGCGCACGAGGAGAAGATACAGAGCTTCGTCAAGGAGGCGCTTGCCGCCGATGCGGATATCGAGCGCACCGGCGAGGTCTACCGGTCCGATGACGTGCATACCTGGCTCGAGCGCCTGACCCGAGGCGGCAAGGCCGTTCGGCCGAAGCCGTGGCGACGGTAGTCTACTCGGCCCGGGCGCTCGATGACCTCGAACGCTCCTTCGAGTTTCTTGCCGAGAGTGATCCCGTCGCCGCGTTGAGCGCCGCATCAGCGATTCGGTCAGCCGTCGATATTCTCGCGATCCACCCGCTCATCGGCCGCTCATGCGAAGGCGAATTGCGCGAGCTCGTGATCTCCTTCGGCAAGACGGGCTATATAGCGCTCTACCGGTTTCTGCCGCACATCGAGGAAGTGCGTGTGTTGGCTATTCGTCATCAGAGAGAGCTCGACTATCCGCTGTAAGCAACGGCACTTCTGCCTTCGGGCGCGGCATAATGAAACGATGTCCGCACAAGGCATCAATCAGCTTCATCGCGAAGCCGAGCAGGCGCTGAATCGGCGCGCCTACGAGGACGCGCATCGGTGCTGCATCGAGATCTTGAAACGTGAGCCCAAGTTCGCCGACGCGTATTTTCTGCTCGGCATGATTGCGCTCGAGCATGGGCGGGCCGGCAAGGCGCGCGAGCTCATCGATCGAGCGCTGTCTCAGACGCCGGACAACGCCGAGTACCTTGCGCACCGGGCGAAGTGCCTGGTCTTGCTCAAAGACCATGCAGCCGCGCTTCAGTCCGCCCACGAGGCGCTCGCGCTCGCTCCCACCGACGCGCTGACGTTGGATACGATCGGCGTCGCCCTCGCCAAGGCCGGGAATCACGAGACCGCGATCGGGGCTTTCATGCGAGCGGTCGACCGGCAACCCGAGAACCCCCAGTTTCATTTCAATCTTGCGTCCTCGCAGGAGTTTGTCGGCGACTTCGGTGCCGCCGAGCAAAGCTACGAACGGGCGATAAGGCTTCGCCCCGACTTCCATAGAGCTCATTGGGCGTTGAGCGACCTCACGCGCGCGACGCCTGAGAAGAATCATATCGAACGCCTGGAAAAGCTGCTCGATACTTCGAGTCCCGACGCCGACGGCACTCTTTACCTTTGCCACGCGCTTGCGAAGGAACACGAAGAGCTCGGCCAGCACGCGACGGCTTTCGCGTTCTGGCAACGCGGCAAGCAGGCGAAGCGCGACACCGTCCGCTTTTCCGTCGCTGACCACGAAGCACTATTTGAGACGATCACGGCCGTGTGCTCGGCGGAATTCTGCGCGTCGAATGAGCCCGGTTGTGAGTCGAGCGAACCGATCTTCATCGTCGGCATGCCGCGCTGCGGTACGACCTTGGTCGAGCGGATCCTGGCCGGACACGACGATGTCTTCGCAGCCGGAGAGCTCGGCGAGTTCGGGCTCTGCTTGAAGAAGGCCGCGGGTACGGAAACGCAGCAGATCCTCGACGTCGAGACGGCTAAGCGCGCAGCCTCAGCGAATTTCGCGCAAGTCGGCGAGGACTACATCGCGAGCACGCGGCCGCGCACGGGCCATACCAAACATTTCATCGACAAGCTGCCGCAAAACGCTCTCTACGCAGGCTTCATTCGGCGCGCGCTGCCGGCCGCGAAGATCATCTGTCTGCGGCGCAACCCGCTCGATACCTGTTTGAGCAATCATCGGCAGCTCTTCGCGATCGAGGCGCCTTACTACGACTACGCCTACGATCTCCTCGATACGGGGCGCTACTACCTCATGTTCGACCGCCTCATCAAGCACTGGCAGCGCGTGTTCCCGAGCAACTTTCTCGTCGTGCACTACGAGGACGTGGTCGACGACGTCGAGCGCGAAGCGCGGAAACTCCTCGAATTCTGCGCACTGCCGTGGGATCCCAAAGTGCTCGAATTCCACGCGAGCAAGGCGCCGGTGGCGACCGCGAGCGCCGTGCAGGTCCGCGAGCCCATTTATCGAACGTCGGTCGGGCGCTGGAAAAAATATGAATGTGAGCTCGCCCCGCTCACGGAGCTTTTCGCGCGCCACGGCGTCGAGTACGAGTAGGCGCGACGCGCGAACTACCGGACAAAAGCGGTTACCCCAAGCTCTTCAGCCACTCGTCATCCGACCCTTCGGTCACGTCGTCGAACAAATACGTCCCGAGATAACGCTCGCCCGTATCGGGCAGCATCACGAGCAGCACGGCGCCCGGTTCCGCGCGCTCGGCGACCTTGAAACCCGCGGCGAGCGTCGCGCCCGCGGAAATACCGACGAAGATGCCTTCCTCGCGCGCGAGGCGCCGCGCCGTCTGCTTGCCTTCCTCGTCAGTGACGGGCACGAGCTGGTCGAAGACCTTGGGGTTCAGCACGTCCGGCACGAAGTCCGGCGTCCAGCCTTGAATCTTGTGCGGGTGCCATTCCTTGCCGCCGAGCAGCGACGCGCCCGCGGGCTCGGTCGCGACGATCCGCACGCTCGGCCGCGCGAGCTTGAGCATTTCGCCCGCGCCCGTAAGCGTCCCGCCCGTGCCCCATCCGGTGACCCAGTAGTCGAGGCGGCGGCCGGCGAAGTCCTTGAGTATCTCCGGACCTGTGGTCTGGCGGTGGAATGCGGGATTCGCGGGATTCTCGAACTGTCGCGCCAAGAACCAGCCGTGCTGCAAGGCAAGCTGCTCGGCGCGCTTCACCATACCCGTGCCGCGCTCGGAAGCCGGTGTGAGGATGACCTTGGCGCCGAGCGCGCGCATGATCTTGCGCCGCTCGATGGAGAACGATTCCGCCATCGTCGCGACGAAGGGATAGCCCTTGGCGGCGCAGACCATTGCGAGCGCGATGCCGGTGTTGCCCGACGTTGCTTCGACGACCGTCTGACCGGGCTTGATTGCGCCGCGGTCCTCCGCGTCCTTGATGATCGCGAGCGCGAGTCGGTCCTTGACCGAGGACATCGGATTGAACGCTTCGACCTTGACGTAAATCGTCACGTCCGGCGGTGCGATCCGGTTGAGCCTGACGACCGGCGTGTTGCCGATCGTGTCGAGAATGCTGTCGTAGATCATAGTTGTCTCTTTCTCTTGATGGCATCGATTTCCGGCGGTGCGACGAGGACATTGCGATTGAACCAGGCGTAACGTTCCGCATGGCGCACCGTCTCGCCGACGAGCAATAGCGCCGGCGATGCGACTCGGTGCTCCGCAGCGACGCGTGCGAGATCGCCGAGCGTCGCGCGAATCACACGTTGCTCGGGCAGGGTCCCGCTTTCGACGATCGCGACCGGTGTCGCGGGATCGTGGCCGTTGCCGAGAAGCTGATCCACGATCGAAGCGAACCGCTCGACGCCCATGTATAGCGCGAGCGTCTGGCCCGGTTGGTAGGCCGCGAGGTCGGGGGAGACATGATCGCGGGTGTGTCCCGTCGTAATGAGAATCGCGTGTGCGACACCGCGTAACGTCAGCGGAATGCCGGCATAAGCGGCGCAACCTTCGACGGCCGAGACGCCGGGCACGATCTGAAACGGCAGTCCGGCTTGCGTCAGGGCTTCGAGCTCCTCGCCGACGCGGCCGAAAATCATCGGATCCCCGCCCTTGAGCCGGCAAACGCGCTTGCCGGACGCGACGAGCTGCACGAGTAAGCGGTTGAGCTGCACCTGGGTGATCGAGGGCTTGTGGGGCGTCTTGCCGACGCAGACGAGCTCGGCGTCGCGGCGCGCGAAGCTCAAGATCGCGGGATTCACGAGGCGGTCGTACAGCACGACGTCGGCATGCGCGAGCAGCTGCCGGCCGCGCACCGTGATCAAATCGGGGCTGCCGGGCCCGGCGCCGACCAAATACGCTTCGCCCGTGCGCGCCGCTTTCGGATCGGCGTTGCGCCAGCGCTCGAGGGCTGCTGCGAGCGCCTGTTCGGCGTGCTCTTCACGGCCGGCGTAGGCGTGATCTGCGACGTCGCCCGTGAGCGCGTCTTCCCAGAATCGGCGGCGCTCGCCGATGGCGGGAATGGCATTGCGAATGCGCTCGCGCCAGCGGCCCGCGAGCCGCGCGAGCGTGCCGACGCGCGCGGGCACCACGGTCTCGATGAGCCCCTTGAGCCAGCGCGCGACAACCGGCGATTGCCCGGCCGTGCCGACCGCAATCGTCACGGGGTCGAAGTCGATGAGGGCCGGCATGAGGAACGTGCAATGCTCGGGATCGTCGACGACGTTGCAGAAGCGCTTCACGGCTTCCGCGGCCGCGGCCACCTGCGCATTCACGGCGCGATCGTCGGTGGCCGCAACGACGAGCCAGTAGGGATCGAGCGATCGGGCATCGAAAGTTCCCGGCTCGTACTGCACTTGCGCGCGTGCGGCGAGCTCGGCGA
Source organism: Gammaproteobacteria bacterium (assembly GCA_036507635.1). Lineage (GTDB taxonomy): Bacteria > Pseudomonadota > Gammaproteobacteria > Steroidobacterales > Rariloculaceae > DATBLZ01. The sequence goes on along the minus strand of DATCIQ010000497.1, from coordinate 620 downwards.
GCCCCCCGGAAAGCGCGGGGGCGAGGACCGTGACGCGCGCTCCAGCGTCGAGCAATTGCCTGACCCGCTTCTCCGCCACGGGACCGCCGCCGACGACGAGGCACGGCCGGTTCTTGAGGTCGGCGTGGAGAGGCAAGTGCTGCATAAACTCGGGCTCGGGGGCGGAGAGGCACGATACCCCGCGTGCGCGGCGTGGAACAATAGAACGTGCTTCTAGTCTTATTCCCTGCGGAAATATTGGAATTCATGCCAAAACGACGTGACCGTTGACACTCGCAAGTAACCGATGGTTATATCGTCGCGAACTCGGGGTAGGCTTTTCCAGTGACGCTCAAGCAGCTCAAATACCTGGTTGGCATCGTCGACAGCGGCCTCAACATCACGTCGGCGGCCGAGCGGCTCTTTACGAGCCAGCCCGGCATCAGTAAGCAGCTCAAGCAGCTCGAGGCGGAGCTCGGCGTGCAGCTCTTCACGCGCAAGGGCAAGAGCTTGGCCGCAATCACGCCGGCCGGGCGCGACGTGATCGCGCGGGCGCGCAAGATTCTGCGTGAGGTCGAGAACATCACGAGCCTCGCGAGCGACTTGACGGCGGAGCAGGAAGGCACGCTCTCGATCGCGAC
>DATCIQ010000496.1:0-9726 GCA_036507635.1 Gammaproteobacteria bacterium | reverse complement strand
CTACCACTGCGCATCGGGTAAAGGCTTGCCGCGCTGCCGGCGCGAGCTCGGCGCTTGCCTGTCGTTGAAGGGCGACACGCCGGCGCTTGTTTTTCGCGCCTGCGGTGTCAGCATGACCGCCGTGTAGGAGCGGCCTTAAGGCCTTAAGGCCGCGAATCTTCATCATGGATGGACCCATGAGTATGCGGATACCCGCCATCTTGATCCTTTTGACGGCCGCCGGCTGCCACGGCTCGTCCGATGACGGCTCCGGCAACAATCCGCCGAGCCCGCCGGGTCCCGCCGCGGGGCTCGACCAGCGGCCGTCGAACCTCACATGTCTCGCGCCGAGCACTAATGGCGGTGCCGGCGTCGACATCGAGCTCACGCGCGTCTTCACGAGCCTGCCGCCCAACCTGTCGCAGCCGCTCGCGATGCTGCAAGCGCCGAGCGACGCCTCGCGCTGGTTCGTGCTCGAGAAGACGGGACGTGTGCGCGTGTTCGCGAATACGCCGAACGTGGCCGCGTTCGATGCGGATTTCATCGACATTCCGGCGTCGTTCCCGACCTTCAACGACGCCTCGGAAGGCGGCTTGCTCGGCATGGCGTTCCACCCCGGCTTCGCGACCAACCGCGAAGTGTTCTTGTCGTGGACCGAAGGCACGCCGATGGTGTCGGTGATCGCGCGCTTCACGAGTCTCGACGGCGGAGCGACGCTCGATCCCGGCAGCCGCGAGGACATCATCCGCGTCAACCAGCCGTTCACGAATCACGACGGCGGGCAGATCGCGTTCGGCCCGGATGGCTTTCTCTACATCGGCTTCGGCGACGGCGGCTCGGGCGGCGATCCCGACGGCCATGCGCAGAACACGCGCGATCTGTTAGGCAACATGCTGCGCATCGACGTCGACGGCGCGGTGCCCTATGCGATACCCGCGAGCAATCCGTTCTCGGGCGGCGCACGCTGCCCGGCCGACCACACGAGTACCACGAATTGTCCCGAGATCTATGCGTTCGGCTTCCGCAATCCGTGGCGCTGGAGCTTCGATACCGCGACGGGAGAGCTCTGGGTCGGCGACGTCGGACAGAACGCCTTCGAGGAAATCGATCGCGTCGAGCTCGGCGGCAACTACGGCTGGGACTGCCGCGAGGGCAGCAGCACGTTCGGCAGCCCCGCTCCGAGCTGCGCTGTAGCCACGAATCTCATCGATCCCGTGCATGAATATGGACGTAGCTTCGGCTTCTCCGTCACGGGGGGCTATGTCTATCGCGGCAGCCAGATACCGGCCCTCGTCGGCGACTACGTGTTCGGAGACTACGGCAGCGGCGTGATTTGGCGGCTCGTCGATGCCGGCAGCGGCGGCTTCGCGGCTCAAAACCTGCTCGATACGAGCTTGTCGATCGCTTCGTTCGGCGAAGACGAGGACGGCGAGCTCTACGTCGTCGATATCGCGCAAGGGCGCCTTTACCGCATCGACGATGCCGGCGGCGGCGCGCCTGCACCGCCGCCCGTCGCGACCCTGCTCTCGGACACGGGTTGCGTGAATCCGCAGAATCCCGCGGCGCCCGCGGCCGGGCTCATTCCGTACCGCGTCGCCGCGCCGTTTTGGTCGGACGGGGCCGACAAGGAGCGTTGGCTCGCGATCCCGAACGGCACGACGATCGCCGTTCAAGCCGGCGGCGATTTTGCGTTCCCGCCGGGCAGTGTCCTCATGAAGCATTTCCGTCTCGCCGGCAATCTCATCGAAACGCGCTTGTTCATGCGCCACCCGAGCGGCGATTGGGCCGGATACAGCTATGAATGGAACGCGCAAGGAAGCGACGCGACGCTCATCCAAGGCGGCAAAGTCGCGCCGATCGGCACGCAGAATTGGATCTTTCCGAGCGGCAACGATTGCCTGACTTGCCACACGGCCGCGGCGGGATTTGCGCTCGGCCTCGAGGCAGCCGAGCTCAATCACGCGTTCACGTATCAAGCGACGGGCCGCACGGCGAATCAGCTCACGACGCTCGATGCCATCGCATTGTTCGCCGCGCCGCTCGGTGACCCGAGCGCGTTGCCGGAGCTTCCCGATCCGGCGGATGCGTTGGCATCGCTCGACACGCGCGCCCGCGCCTATTTGCATACGAATTGCGCGCACTGCCACCGCGCCGGCGGCCCGACGCCGAGCTCGATGGACTTGCGGTTCGACACGCTGCTTGCAATGACGCTCGCATGCGATGCCGTTCCGCAGGCCGGCGATCTGAATATGGGCCCGGCTGCGCGAATCATCGCGCCCGGCGCTCCCGGCAGTTCCGTGCTGCTCGCGCGCATGAACCGCCGTGATGCCGTCGCGATGCCGCCGCTCGCCTCGAGCTTGGTCGACGACGCCGGCGTCGCACTGATACGCGATTGGATCGCAAGCCTCGCGAGCTGCCTGTAAAACTCCCTCTGGGAATCGCAGCGGGACGCCGCTCCTACCCCCCCTTCGTGTGGATGGCGGATATCGTGCGGCACCTGGAGCGCATGCGCGAGCGAGCCCACCTCGATGTAGCCAAGGGCGAAGCCGACAGACGCCTGAAGTAGGCCTAGCGCTCAGCGTTCGCCGGGCGCGTCGCCGAAACCGAGTCGTTCCCGCAGCCGCCGCAGAATGGCCTCGTCGGGCGGCGGGCTCATGCGACGAGAGTCGCGCTCCATCTGCCGCAATAGCGCCTCCACTCTCTCCCGCCCGTCCGCGTCCTTGACCGCATCGATCGGCCGGCGATCGCCGAGCGCCGGAATCTTCTGCATCGGCCTTCGTCGCCGGCGGCGTCAGCCGCAGCAGCGGAGCCCGCGGCCGTCGGAAGCTCGGATCCTCGGTACCGCGCGCAGCCACCGAGCGTGTCCTCGACGATCTTGCGGAACGCGTCGGCCCGTTCGGCCGAGTTGACGTCGGCAACGAGGCGGTCTCGCGTGATTTCGAGATGGCCGAGCACCGTGTTGTCCCAGCTCGCGTGCAGCCGATTGCCCGCCTTCCGCCAATCGAATCGCAGGCACACGAGCGTGCCGTCCTCATCGCGCTCCGCGTCGCGGAGGACGTCCTCCTCGGTTTCGCCGAGCGCCAGGTGCTTGAGCGCAGCGAACGCGCTCTCGGCGCCGTCGATATCGAACACCACGCGCTGCGGAAGAATGAACTCGCCGTCCGTGTTGTTGATCACCGGCGGCGTCGGGTCCACGACCTCCGCGACGAGATTGAGGTAGAGCTCGCGGAGCTCGATGTTCCACGCGTGAAGGAGATCCTGTGCGAACAGGTCGCGGCTCGGCGCCGAGGCGATTCGCTTGCGGAGCTCGACGATCGTAATCTTGTCCGCCGGGCGAAGCGGAAACGGCGAGCACGCCTCGAGCAGCACGATCCCCTCGATCGGCACGAGCTGCCCGAAGAGGATATCGCCGGCTTGCATCATTGCGGAGGCCGAGCGCTCGAGCACCTCGCGCTCCTCACCCGTGATCACGTCGCGCGCGCGGAAACCGTGCCCGGCATCGCAGCGCCGGATCTCGTGGAAGCTGAACGGAGCGCCGAGGCACGCTTCCAGATAGCGGCGGTGCAGCGGATCGAGGCGCGCGCCGCGGCGCGCGAGGAACACGCTCGTGGGCGGGCGACCGTGCAGGGACGTATCCGCTACGCACGTCTCCTCGAGCGGGTCCGGCGCCCAGCAGTGGTACATCCACGGCAGAAACACGGCCCCGAGCGGCGACTCGGGATCGAACTCGTCGCCTTCCCAAACCGTGAACGCGGCCCAGGCCTCGTCGACGGCCTCGGCCCCGTAAACTTCCGCGACGAACCGCGCCATCCGGCTCGGGAAGCCTTCCGTCGCGCGCCGCACGCGGCGCCATGTGACCTCCGCGGGAGACTCGTGTCCCTGCCATTCCGCGGCGGAACAGCAGTGCTTGTATTTCTTGCCGCTGCCGCACGGGCAAGCATCGTTACGGCCGGGTTTCACGGTCGGAATTCCGCTGGGTGTGCTCGTCGGTTTATCGTGGCTGAGCGTCGACAAAGCCTACGCCGAATCGCCGCGTGCTGTCATGGCGAACGCCCTACACCGGCTTCCGTGCGCTACGTCCAAAGGGCGGCGAGCTCGAGCTCGATCGCATCGAAGGGTTCCGCACGCACCGTCGCAGTGCCTTCGTGGATCGCAAGCACGGCCCATCGTTGCGACTCAAGACGCAGAACCTCGAGCGTCTGAGACGCCGGATTCACGAGCCACGCATGGCGGATGCCCTCACGCGCGTAGATAGCAAGCTTCTTGGCCCGATCAATGGTCTCGGTGCTCGGTGACAGAATTTCGCAAACCCAATCAGGAGCGAGCGCGAAATAGGGAGTGGTGGGAAGCGCTGGCAGCCGCTCGCGCCGCCACCCCGCCAGATCGGGCACCAGCACGTCCGTGCCGAGGTGTAGCTCCGGCTCATCCAGGATCCACCAGCCGCCCGGCCCGCCGCGGCCTCTGTGGAACGGGCCGCTCAACTCGCCCCCTAGAACCGACGCCGCGTGAGCGTGGGGCGGAGCCGGCCGAGGTGTAGCGTAAAGCTCGCCATCGAAGATTTCCGCGACGAGGTGCTCCGGCACTGCGCGCAAATCCTCGTAAGTGGCGCCCGTCTTCAGCGCGGTCACTCCCATGGGCCGGCAGCCTAGCACACGACCCGGTGTATCGAGGCCGCCCTATTCTCAGAGCAATGGCTGGGTTTTGAGCGATTCTCGCGTGAACCACGATGGACTGTGTCCGCAAAAGATGGTATCTAGACAATGTGTCTAGAAACAAACCTCGGCTCAGCCTATGGCCCTGAGTATCAAGACCACCGAAGCCGACCGCCTCGCTCGCGAGCTGAGCCAACTCACTGGAGAGACCATGACCGAAGCGGTGACCAAGTCCCTTGCCGAGCGCCTCGAGCGTATACGGCGGGCACGCGAAGCCGATCAGGATTTGCCGGCGCGCCTGAAGAGATTTGCGGAGCGAATCGCGAAAGACTACGACATCCAACCGGTGACGAAAGGGGAGTGGGATGCTGCGAGCGGGGATCACGAGTGATTGTCGTTGACTCTTCCGCGATCGCCGCCATCATGTTCGACGAGGTGCAAGCCGCCGCGTTGGCGTCCCGTCTCTCGATGGACTCCGAACGCCTGTTGTCCGCTGCGTCTTATCTCGAAGTGGGGACGGTGCTGGCTGGACGTCGCAAGAGCGCCCCGGACAAGGCGCAACACGACCTTGATACATTCTTGCAGGAGGCACAGATCGGCATAGCATCCGTTGACGAGCGTCAAGCCCGTTTGGCGCTTCAGGCCCGAGTGAGATACGGGCGTGGGTTCGGTGGGCCAGCCGACCTCAATTACGGCGACTGCTTCTCCTATGCGCTCGCGAAGTCGTGCGATGCGCCTCTGCTTTACGTCGGCGACGACTTCGCTCGTACCGACATCGCGTCCGCTCTCGAGGTGCCTAGGAACCCCTGATCGCCAAGCGCGCCGGCTTTTGCTTTGCACACCGCGTGAAGCGATCGGTAGTACCAAAGAACGTTGCTTCGATTACTCGCGCGGAATCGCGCCCACAGAGCGTCCCCGAGTTCGTGCAGGTCGAGCAGAATGTTGTGCAGTTTGTCCGCGCAAGACATGCGCAGCAGACCGACGTCGTTCGTGCGCTCCAAATGCTCCACGTATGCCTGCTTGCGCGTTCGCCAATCCGCGATCGAGCCGCGCTCGCCTTCCGGCGGTTTCGAATACGCCTCGTCATCCGTGCAACCTTGCACGATTGCGAGCACGGCAACCCATGCCCGTCGAATTCGCGGCGTTTCGCCGCGGCCTCATTGAAGCTGGATCACGGCGACACTCTGGGGCAAGCGCGCGGCGCGTTATCCGCGGCGTTTCGCTATCGCAAGCCCGACTATCGAGCTGTAGGAGGGGCGTCTTGCCGCGATCTCGTAGGAACCGCGGCCGGACCCCGCGCCCACGAAGATTCAAGCGTGCGCGGCGAACGCGAAAATATCGCAGGAACTGCCGCTGGCCGGCATCGCGGCAAGGGTGTCCAAGAGCTCCTGTCCGCGCACGGCGTTTGCGAAATGAAACACGTGCGTTTCTCTTGGGAAGAAGTTGAACCGATATGGGGCGAGCCGCTTGAGAAACCCTATCGCTTCCGCAGTCTTTTCGAGGAGAGCGGGCAGGTGCTCGAACGAGATGATCGCAATGGGATGCAAAAGCGATTCGAGGACGGCGACATCAAGCCCTTCTATGTCGATCTTGCAGTATCTCGGTACGCCGTATTTCTCGATGAGTTGCTCGATGGTGATCGTTCTGACCATGTGCCGTTCGCTGAAGCCGATGTGGTGAGGACGCACGCCGTGCAGCAAATCGGGCCACTCGACGTTCAGGCTCGAGATCGTCAAATTGCCGGCAGTAGAGTAGAGCGTCGCTTCTCCGGGTGTTTCGCTCACGGCGACTTCCTCGACAATGACGTCACCGAGCTCGGCGAACTTGCTTCTGAGATACGTCGCGAGATAGGGATGCGGCTCTACGGCGATCACCTTGCAGCCGAGCTTCGCGAGCACCCGAGCTCTGTTGCCAAGATGCGAGCCGATGTCGAATGTGAGATCGCCGGGCGCGACGATATTTCCATAGAAGGACGTCATGCGCCTTATCCTTCCGGGGAAGTACTCGTAGATCGCCTTCGATTTGAGCAAGCCGAGCAGGTATCCCACGTTTCACCCGTTTGTAGGAGCGACGTCCCGTCGCGATCCTCGCTCGCGATCTTCCGACCCCTTGTAGGAGCGGCCTCCGGCCGCGATATAGGAATCGCGGCGAGACGCCGCTCCCACGAGGCGTGTCGCTCCTGTAGGAGCGGCCTTAAGGCAACCTTAAGGCCGCGATCTTAGAAATCGCGACGGGACGTCGCTCCTACAATACAATTCGCGGCCATGGAAAACGAGCACGCGCCCGGCCCGAATTTCATCCGCCAGATCGTTGCCGCCGACGTCGCGGCCGGCAAACACGGCGGGCGTGTGCAGACGCGCTTTCCGCCCGAGCCCAACGGCTATCTGCACATCGGCCACGCGAAGGCCATCTGCATCGACTTCGGCATCGCCGCGGAATTCGGCGGCACGTGTTATCTCCGCTTCGACGATACCAATCCCGAGAAAGAGGACGTCGAGTACGTCGAATCGATCATGCGCGACGTGCGCTGGCTCGGCTTCGATTGGGAAGACCGGCTCGCGCACGCGTCGGACTACTTTCCCAAGATCTATGAGCTTGCGGTCGAGCTCATCAAGCGCGGCAAGGCCTACGTCGACAGCCAAACGGCGGAGGAAATCCGCGCGACGCGCGGCACGCTGACCGAGCCCGGCCGCGAGAGTCCGTACCGCAATCGCAGCATCGCGGAGAATCTCGAGCTCTTCGAGGCCATGAAGAACGGCGAGCTCGACGATGGCGCGTGCGTGCTGCGCGCAAAGATCGACATGGCCTCACCGAACATCAACATGCGCGATCCGACGCTTTACCGGATTCGCAAAGTGCCGCATCAGCGCACGGGCGACACGTGGTGCATCTACCCGATGTACGACTTCGCGCACACGCTCTCGGACGCTATCGAAGGCACGACACATTCGCTGTGCTCGCTCGAGTTCGAGGACCACCGCCCGTTGTACGATTGGTTTCTCGACAATCTGCCCGTACCGCATCGCCCGCAACAGATCGAGTTCGCGAAATTCGGGCTCATGTACACGCTCATGAGCAAGCGCAACCTGAAGCGCCTCGTCGAGCAGGGTGTCGTCGCGGGCTGGGACGATCCGCGCATGCCGACGCTCGCGGGGTTTCGACGCCGCGGCTATACGCCCGAGTCGATCCGCGAGTGCATGCTGCGCGTCGGCGTCACGAAGCAAAACAGCGTCACCGAGCTCTCGGCGCTCGAGGCCTGCGTACGCGAGCACTTGAACGAGATCGCCGTACGCCGCTTTGCCGTGCTCGCGCCGCTCAAAGTCGTCATCGAAAACTATCCGGAAGGCGACGAGTGGCTCGAAGCCGCGAATCACCCGAGCCGGCCCGCTCAGGGGGCTCGTAACATCCCGTTTTCAAAGGAGATTTTCATCGAGCGCGACGACTTCATGGAGAACGCGCCCGGCAAGTTTCACCGCTTGAAGCCCGGCGGCGAGGTGCGCTTGCGCCACGCCTACATCATCAAGTGCGAGCGCGTCGTCAAGGGCGCGGACGGCAATGTCGTCGAGCTTCGTTGCAGCTACGATCCCGCGACGCGCAGCGGCACGGGCCCCAACGCCGCGCGCAAAGTCAAAGGGACGATTCACTGGGTGTCCGCGCGGCACTGCGTGCGGGCGCCGGTCCGCCTTTACGACCGGCTGTTCAAAGTGCCGAATCCGGGGTCGAGCGGGGACATCGAGTCCGAGCTCAACCCCGACTCGCTCGTCGTCGTCGAGAACGCCGCGCTCGAGCCCATGCTCGTGGAAGCGCACGAAGGAGACAAGGTCCAATTCGAGCGGCTCGGCTACTTTTGCGTCGACTCCGACCGATCGCCGTCGGGCGTGCCGGTGTTCAACCGCGTCGTGACGCTGCGCGATAGTTGGGCGAAGGTCGAAGGCGCCTCGTAAACGCAGGCGCTTGAGCGTCGGATTTGGCGCCACATTCCGGACGCTCGTCGGCAACGCGCCCTGAACGTCTCGACCATCTCGTTAGCGGTCGATGAATAGTATGATGTTAGTGATTTCGCCACTGACGCTGTTCGACCCATTCGCGACTTTCGGAGTAAAGACGATGTTAGCTTTTCGCGTTCACCGCGTCGGACAAGCCGCCATTCTTTAGCGCAATTTCGCGGAGCCGCTCGACTTGTTCGACGGCGAATGACCGCCGTAGGCGCATGTGGCGCCGCCGAGAGCTCACTCGCTTCGTAGCACGGAGACGGGCGCGCAACGAATGCGCTTTAGAGACACGGCAGAGCGAAGCGAATGAGGGACGGCGGATCGCAAGCTGCGTGACGACCACGCGCGACGCAATACACCCAGCGCCATCAACATCAGGACCTCCCAACTCATTGCGCCGCCTCCGCCGCCAGTATTGCTGTTGGGCGGGGTGCTTGGCTGCGTCGCCGGGGTGCTTGGCTGTGTCGCGAATATGTCGGGCTCGGTCTCGGTCCCGACCTGGATCTCACTCGCTGCAAGCTCTGCGCCGCCCGTGGCATTCGCAAGCAAGAACGTGAAGCCTCCCGGGGGCTCGATCACGATGAGCTTGTCGGCTCGGTCGCCATCGCCCCAGACGAGCGTGCCGGACACCGGGACGAAGCCCTGACTGCCCGGCCCGCCTGCGGTCGAATAGTCGACGCTGACGATGCCTTGCGAGCCGCCGCTGCGACGAACGAGGATGGGGATTCGTCCGTCGCTCGCCCTGGGTTTGGGATCAACAGCCTTGATGCCGATCAACCCGGGCGAACCGCCGCTCGCCTGCAGCCGCGCGAGGACCATGCGATCGTTGTCGCCCCAGGAAACGAAAGCGCGTATTCCGGACGTCGCAATCACGAACTTGCCGTCATCCTGGCGTAACAGACTGCCGCTGGCACTGGCGTAGGGTACGTATCGCCCGTCCCCGACATCGAGAACGGCTTGACCGCCGACTGCAAACGACGGGTCCATCTCGCCGGACGAGTCGAGTCGTGTGACGACGTAATCCAAGGAATCGATGATCCCATCAAGCACGTCGTTGGTGCTCTGGGTGCTGTCCACAACGATGTTCCCGGTTGGGTCGATCA
>DATCIQ010000495.1:0-5207 GCA_036507635.1 Gammaproteobacteria bacterium | reverse complement strand
CGAGCTTCGCTCGCGAATTGAAGATCGCGAGCGAAGCTCGCTCCTACAAGAGAAGCGCTCCTACGGCACGAAACGCATCGAGTAGTCGGCGGCTCGCACGTGCTTCGTGATGCCGCCTATCGAGATCCAGTCGACGCCGGTATCGGCGACGGCGCGCACCCCGTTGATATCGATGCCGCCGGAGGCTTCGAGCTCCTTGCGTTCGCCGCCGCGGGCGTCGCGCATCGCCACGGCCTGGCGCAACTCATCGAGCGTGAAGTTGTCGAGCAGCAACCGATCGGCTTGCGTGTCGAGCGCTTCGCGTAGCTGCTCGAGATTCTCCACTTCTATCTCGACCGGCAGGGACGGCGCTTGCGCGCGCGCGCGGCGCACGGCCTCGCCGACGGAGCCGAGCGCCGCAATGTGATTCTCTTTCACGAGGATCGCGTCGAAGAGTCCCTGGCGGTGATTGTGCGCACCGCCGCAGCGCACGGCATACTTCTGTGCGCTGCGCAGTCCCGGCAAGGTTTTGCGCGTATCGAGAATGCGCGCTCGAGTGCCGCGAACCGCCGTCGCGAAACGGTGCGCGGCGGTTGCGGTTCCCGAAAGCGTTTGGAGAAAATTGAGCGCGGTGCGCTCGCCGCTCAGCATCGCGCTCGCCGGTCCCGTGAGCTCGCAAACGATCGTGCCGGGCTCGAGCACCGCGCCGTCGGCATGCCGCCAACGCACCTCGATGCTCGGGTCCAGTTGGCGGAAGACCTCGTCGAACCATGCCGTGCCGCACAGCACGGTGCGCCCGCGCACGAGCACTTCGGCCGTGGCGCGGACGTGCGCCCCGATCAGCGCGGCCGTGACGTCGCCGGTGCCGAGATCCTCGGACAACGCGCGCGCCACAACGTCGGCGATATCGGCGGGGAGGGCGGGCCCGGTCACGCGGGGCACCGCCAAAACGAGCGAGCCCGGCAGGGCGGCACCGTGCCGGGCTCGCGTTGCGCTTGAGAGAGTGCCTTAGATGAAGAACCCTGCATGACCATAGCCGACCATGCTCATAAGCATCGGAATGGACAGCACCGTGTTGATGCGCGAGGCGAGGAACGCAACGCGGCGCGCTTGCGTGATTTGCTCCGCCGTTGCCTCCACGAGGCCGAGAACCTTCTTCTGGTTCGGCCAAATGAAAACCCAAACGTTGAGCAGCATGATCGTGCCGAGCCATGCGCCGACGCCTATCCACATGGCATTGTCAGCGGCGGCGCCCAACCCGAGCATGAAGGCATCATCCAATTGACCGATCCGCAGCAGGTAGGCTGCCCCGGATAGCCAGGTGACGACCGCGCCCCAGCGAAACCACAAGAGCGCGCGCGGCGCAACGTACTTGCTGATGCCGGCTCCGCCGGGCCCGCCCTGATCCGAAGCGGCCGCGGCGAGCGCGGGAACTTGCACGAAGTTGAAGTAATAGAGCAGTCCTATCCACGTTATGCCCGCCAATACATGGATCCAGACAATGAGGCTCAACTCGTTGAGGTCGACCCCCGTTGGTATGAGGCCAATAACGATGGCGAGGACGACGCCCGTGATGATCGTGCCTTTTATTGTGGTTAGTGGATTCATCGACTTCCCCTATTGCCGGAGCGCTACAAAAGCAGAAGAATAGGTGAGAGACTGAGGCAGTTCAATGATCCGGCTACGAAATCACCCTTGCAGGCGTGATTGAGGTACGGACCGACGGAGGGCCGCCCGCTATGGATGTCAACGAGAGAATCAGGAAACAGCTCGAAACCTATCCGGTCTTGCTCTATATGAAGGGCACGCCGGATTTCCCGCAATGCGGATTCTCGGCCAGGACCGTGGCTGCCCTGCGCTCGGTAAATGCCAAGTTCGCGTATGTGAACATCTTCGAGGATCCGGAGATTCGCGAAGGGCTCAAAGCGTACTCGAGCTGGCCGACGTTTCCGCAGCTCTATGTCAACGGCGAGCTCATCGGCGGTTGCGACATCGCGCTCGAGCTTCACGAGTCCGGCGAGCTCGAAAAGATCGTCGCTGACGCCAATGCGACTCAGGGCGCGACCGATTCAGTGGCGAGCGGGTCCTCGTAGACTGCGCGAAAGCGGTTCACGATCGTACAGAACAGCTGCGCTGTCATCTCGGCATCGTAGAGCGCCGAGTGGGCGCGATCTTCCTCCCATTTGAACCCGGCGGCCGTCACGGCGCGGCCGAGCACCGTCTGCCCGTACGCGACGCCGGCGAGCGTCGCGGTGTCGAAGCTCGAGAACGGGTGAAACGGGTTGCGCTTGATCTTGGTTCGCTCGACGGCGGCATTGAGGAACTGCAGATCGAAAAAGGCGTTGTGTCCCACCAGCACCGCACGTTTGCAGTCTTGCTCCTTGAGCTCGCGGCGAATCTCCTTGAACAGGCGGTGCAACGCTTCCGCTTCGTCGAACGCGGGCCGCAGCGGGTGGAACGGATCGATGCCCGTGATTTGCAGAGATGCCGGCTCGAGCTTCGAGCCCGGAAACGGCTTTACGAGATAACGGTGCCGCTCCGCCGCCTCGATGTCTCCGGCGTCGTTCTGACGTACGAAAACCGCCGCGATTTCGAGCAACGCATCGGTGGCGGGGTTGAAACCGCCGGTTTCGACGTCGACGACGACCGGAAGAAAGCCGCGAAAACGCTTCGCAATTCCACTTGTCATGTCGACAGTTGCTCGACCAGCGCGCGCGGCGAGTGCGCCTGCCGCCGCAGCAGCTCGAGCGTATAGCGCACGCCGAAGCCGGTGACGTCCGATGGGATGTGGGCGAGACCATCCTTGTGCTTGGCCGCGCTCAAGTCGATGTGAATCCATGGCACGGTTTTCGGCACGAAACGCATGAGGAAGCGCGCCGCGAGAATGTGGTCGCCATCGCCGTCCATGGCACACTGCTTGACGTCGGCAATTTCGCTGCGCAGTGCTTCGTCGAAATCTTCGTCCAATGGAAACGGCCACACGCGTTCGCCGCTCGCGATGCCGGTTTTGACGAGCAGTGCGTGCGCGCCGGCGCGATTGCAGAACACGCCGGAGTAGCGCTCCGTCAAAGCCGTGATGCAAGTGCCGGTGAGAGTCGCATAGTCGATGATGAGCAGAGGATTCTCGCGGGCGGCGAGAGCGAGCGTGTCGGCGAGAACCATACGTCCTTCTGCGTCGGTGTGTATCACTTGAATCGTAGTGCCGTTCACGGCGCGGACCACGTCCTGACTCTTGTAAGCGCGCGCGGACGAGCGATTCTCCGTGATCGCCATCCACACATCGAACGCGTACGGGACGCCGAGCTCGGCGAGCGCAATGGCCGTGCCGAGCGCGACGGCGCTGCCTTGCATGTCGAAGTGCATGTCCAACATGGCTTTGAACGGCTTCAGGTTCGTCCCGCCCGTATCGAAAATGATGCCCTTGCCTACGAGCGCGAGATCGGGCCTCGATTGCCTGGCGGGCCTATATTTGAGGCGCAGAATTCCGGCGTCCCGTTTCTCATTCCCTTGCGCGACGGCGAGGAACGCGCCGGCTTTGAGCTTAGCGAGCTTTCTTTCGTCGAAAAACTCCGCATCGAGTGAATGAGACTTCGCGAGCTTGGTCGCCGCGGCGCGATACGTGCCCGCATCGAGCGTGTTCGGCGGCAACCCGGTGAACCAACGCGCGATGTTGTTGCCGAGGGCCTGTGCACGCGTTTCCGTGAGATCCAGACGCGGTGTCGCGGCGAGGATTTGCAGCGAGCGCAACTTCGCATGCTTCGGGCGCTTGTCCGTCTTGAACGCCGGCAACTCGAAGGCAGCCGCCTCGCTTGCCGCGACCAATGCGAGCAGGGCGCGTTCGCGCTCGGGGTCATCGAGCCCGGCGACGAGCAAACCCATCTTCGCCGGATGCTCCTTGAGCGCTTCCGTAACGAGATTGCGTGCCCAGGTCAAGGTCGTAAAGGCGTCGCCGCCGGTGAACGCCGCCGCGGTAACGCGTGTCGCGCGCGCGTTGCTCAAGCGAGTCGAGATTAGCGCATCATGCTTGTTCATCGAGCGCGCATACAACGCGGCGAGCTGTGCGCCTTGCGGCAACGAACGAAACGACGCAGCCGTCGGACGCTGCGGCAAAACGATCGTTAGTTGATCGAGCGCGTCGTAATGTCGCTTGCCCGGTCTGCCCGCGGTTTGCGTGATTCCGAGGACGTGCAAGTCCGGTAGTTCAATCATGAGTTGCCTTGAAGCTTTGGGCATACCCCGATCATAATGCTGCTTTGGCGCGGGAGCCGGCACGGGGCTTGCGTGGCCGCATCCTAGCAGGAGCACCGCAGCTAAGGAACCACATGGCAAGCGCACGACCCTTACCCCTGTTTCGAATCGCAACCGACGACGCCGATCCCGAGGAGACGCACGAGTGGCTCGAGTCGATCGATTCGGTGCTCCGGGTCCACGGAACGGAGCGTGCTCACTATCTCCTCGAATGCATGATCGATCACGCGCGGCGATCGGGCGCTTACCTGCCTTACAGCCCCAATACGGCGTACTTGAATACGATTCCCGTCGAGCTCGAGCCCGACTATCCCGGCGACCGCGCGATCGAGCGGCGCATCGAGGCTTATATTCGTTGGAATGCGATGGCCATGGTGGTGCACGCAAACCGCAAGAGCTCCGAGTACGGCGGTCACATTGCGAGCTACGCGTCATCGGCGACGCTGTATGAGGTCGGCTTCAATCATTTCTGGCGCGCGCCGACGGAGAAGCACGGCGGTGACCTCGTGTTCTTCCAAGGCCACTCGTCACCGGGCATTTACGCGCGCGCATTTCTCGAGGGTCGTCTGACCGAGGAGAACCTCGAACATTTTCGGCAGGAAGTCGTCGGTCCGGGCGGCCTGTCGTCCTATCCACATCCGTGGTTGATGCCGGACTTCTGGCAATTCCCCACCGTATCGATGGGCTTGGGGCCGATGATGGCGATTTATCAAGCGCGGTTCATGCGCTATCTCGAGGATCGCGACATTCTTCCGGCGCAAGACCGCAAGATCTGGTGTTTCTTGGGCGACGGCGAGACCGACGAGCCCGAAGCAATGGGCGCCATCACGATGCCCGTTCGCGAGAAGCTCGACAACCTCATTTTCGTGATCAACTGCAACCTGCAGCGTCTCGACGGTCCCGTGCGCGGCAACGGCAAGATCATCCAGGAGCTCGAGGCCGCCTATCAGGGCGCCGGCTGGAACGTCATCAAAGTCATC
>DATCIQ010000494.1:0-2189 GCA_036507635.1 Gammaproteobacteria bacterium | reverse complement strand
CGCACGAGGTCGTCGTGCTCGCGCGGCCCGTCGAAGAGAAGCATGCGGCGGTGCTCGCCTTCCTCGCCGACGGTGAGTCGTGGTCGAGCTCGGCCTTGGCGCTTGCGCTTAGCTCGAGCCAGCGCACCGTGCAGCGGGCGCTCGACTCGCTTGCGGCAGCAGGCAAGGTGCAGTCGTTCGGCCGCGGCCGAGCTCGTCGCTGGATGACTCCGCCCGTGCCGGGATTCACGACGACCTTGTTACTCCCCGCTCCTCTGCCGATCGACTAGGATGGAAGGCATGAAACGATCAGCGGCCGAAATCATTCGTGAATATGGACCCTTTCCGGGCGTCGACGGCGTGCATGGCGTCACGCATGACGGTCAGCAAGTCTGGTTTGCGTCCGGAGACAAGTTGAACGCCTTCGATCCTGCGAGCGGGAAGACGCTGCGCTCGATCGATGTCGCCGCGCATGCAGGCACGGCCTTCGACGGCCGGCACCTGTTTCAGATCGCCGAGGATCTCATCCAGAAGATCGATCCGAAAACCGGCCGTGTGCTCGCCACGATCCCGGCGCCGGGCGGCGGTGACTCGGGGCTCGCGTGGGCCGAAGGGACGCTCTGGGTGGGGCAGTATCGGGACCGGAAGATCCATCAAGTCGATCCGGAGACAGGAGCGATTCTTCGCACCATCGAGTCCAACCGCTTCGTCACCGGGGTCACCTGGGTCGACGGCGAGCTCTGGCACGGCACCTCCGAAGGTGACGAGAGCGAGCTGAGGCGCGTCGATCCTCGAACGGGAGAGGTCCTGGAAAGGCTCGACATGCCGCCCGGAGTGGGCGTTTCGGGGCTCGAGTCCGATGGCGGCGATCAGTTCTTCTGCGGAGGCGGAAGGAGCGGCAAGTTGAGAGCCGTCCGCCGGCCCAAGCACGGCTCCGCGACGGGCAGCGGCTCCGACGATGAGCAGTGACTAACGGTACACCGAGCGCGCGATCTTCCAGACTCCGCCTTGCTTCACATAAGAGTTCTCGAGCACGTGCCGCTCCGACCGCTTGAGGAAACCTTCCCCCTGCTCGCGCGCCATCTCGACGAGCGTGCAGCTCGGCCCGATGGCGGTCGCGATTTCGACGGTGCAATGAATGCGGGCAGTCGCGGTCTCGCGATCCGCGGCGATTTCGATGATGTCCTGCTCCACGAAGCGGTCCGCGGACAGGCGGCGGATGCTCTCGTCGAGCTGCGCCTCGCGAGGATTCGCAAATAGGGCGGCGGCTTGCTCGCGCGCACCCGCATTGATAAGCCTCGCATAGGACCGGTGCAGCTCGCGAATCGCGTTCACGTCCTCGAGCTCCGCGAGGCGCGCCTTCAGGGCCTCGTGATCTTCGTCATCCGTCTTCAGGGCATGTGCGCTCGAAACAGCGAGCGGCGCGGACAACGCCGCGCCCGCGTGCAAGAAGAACCGGCGACGCGTGGAAACGGTTTTCGTTTTCATGCTGCGCACCTCAGGCCTTCAGAGTATAGAACCTTGCGACATCGAAGCGGCCCGCATGACGCGCGTGCGCGCCCATGGCGCTCAGTCTCAAACCGTCCGTGCCGCAGTGATAGCCGACGCCGCAGTCGTGCATCGTCCGCATGTTGATGAGAATCATGCCGAGCGTGCCGTTGCAGGCCTCTTCAAGCCAGTAGGCGAGGTACAAGTCGTCGCGTATCTTCACGTACGACGCCGGGCCGCTCCATTCCATGCCGCCCGCGCCGCTTTCGCCGAAGATGATCCACGACAAAGAATGGGGCGTCGAGTAGAGGTGCATCGAAGTGAGCCCCGGCGAGTAGTTCCAGGCAATCGCGCGGCCGACGAGCTCATCCGTGTAATGGTGACGGCGGTACTTGGGCGCCGTTATGCCTTCCGTCTCGACGACGCCGAACCAAGTCTTGGCCGCGGCTTCGTTGGCCATGTAGGGCGTGCCCATCGTGCCGTGCAAGCAGGTCGCCAAACCGTGCTCGAAGTCGGCGACGATCGTGAAACTATCGTGCTCCGGCGCGCCGCTCAAGAGATGCGCGAACATGATGACGCCTGGCGTCGACTCCCAGGCTTCGTAGCGTTCCTCGCGCCACGCGCGCTCACCTTTGCGGCGCCAGCGCAGGTTGTCGATCTCGTCGAACGTGTAATCGACGACGGGACCGTTGTCGAAACGTAAAGTCAACGCACGGCCCACG
>DATCIQ010000493.1:0-2623 GCA_036507635.1 Gammaproteobacteria bacterium | reverse complement strand
CGTGCGGCGCCGAGAGCCCGGGATGCGAGCGGCGGATGGTCGTACGCGTGAATGATGTAATGCGCAAGCCCCGGGTGCTCCGGGTATCGCTCGAACAACGGCTCGAGAATCCCCGCTGCTTCGAGCTGCGCAGCGTAGGTCTTGTCGGTCGGCAATGCCGTCTGATTCACGGCCAACGCGTGAAAGATCATCGCCTCGATGTCCTCGGGGTTGCCGCGCACGAGGTCGGCCATGCCTTGCTCATACGCGAGGATGCGATCGCGCTGCGACACGGTCTGATAGTTCTCGAAGAGTGCGGCGACGGCATCGATATACGCGCGCTCACGCGGCGTCGGCGTGCCCGTCGCACGCGCTCTCTCGACGGCAGCCGAGCCCTCTTGCAACGCGGTCGTCGATCTGACACCGCCGAACGGATTGCCCCAATACGCAAGCGCAATGCCCCAGTGCGCAATCGCGCACGTATCGTCCCGCGAAAGCACGTCCTCGAAGCCTTCGATCGCGGTGCGGAACTCGAAAGAATGGAGCAGCGCCACGGCCCGGTTGAAATCTGCGCTCGCGGCCGGTGCGCAGCTATTCGCGAAGCTCACGCTTCCGAGTTTCTCCGTTGACTGGGCGGCGGCATGCTCTTCGTGTTGTGCGCGGGCGGGTGCCGCTGCAACGAGAACGGCGAATACGGCCGTGACGGCCAAGACTCGCAGCGTCATGGGAGTCTCCTTCTAGTTCTGATGAGAGGGATTATCATACGGCGCAAAGCACCTTGAGCGCGCGAATGTACTCCGGTCCCGTGCCGCAGCAGCCGCCGATGACGCGCGCGCCTTGCTCGACCCAGCCCGCGCCGAGCGTCGCCAGCGCGTTCGGCGACACGGCGGGCGCCTGCTCGTCGATCTCCGGATACGCGCCGACGAATCCGTGCCACCGGCTGCGGACTTCGGTCAACGCGCGCGCAACGGCATTCACGGGCGAGTGCATGACGTTCACGACGGCAGGCTCGTACGAGAGCAACGCATCGAGAATTCCCGCCAGAGGCATGCCGGGGTAATCGAACCCGACCAACGATTGCCCGTCGGCGCTCAAGCGACAACTCACTCCAATCCAAAAGGGCAGCCCCGATGCGCGCACCGCGTCACAGGCCATAGCCGCGTGACGGTCGTCCTGCAGCATCTCGAGCGCGATGAGATCGACGCCCTCCGCGTCGAAGAGATCGGCGAGCTCTTGATAGTCGGCCCTTTCCCGCTCGGGGTCGGGGTAAGCCTCGTGATCGAAGCCCGGTGGCAGGCAGGAGATCGAGCCCGCGACCGCGATGTCCATGCCGCTCCGTTCGCGCGCCTCGAAAGCGGCCGCGAGCGCGTCGCGATTGATCATCTTGAAATGCTCGCCGAAACCGACCGATTCGAGCACGAAGCGTGCCGTGCCGAATGTGTTCGCGATGATGACTTCCGCCCCGGCCGCGATGTAGTCCATGTGTATATTCACGAGCAAATCGTGGCGCGCGGCGCCCGCGAGACCGCTCCATGTCGCGTCGCCCCAAGGCGCGCCGCGACGGCGCAGCTCGCTGCCTGTCCCGCCGTCGATGACGAGCACGCCTCCGGATTGCAGGTTCTCGAGCCAGCCCATGGTTGTGGAATGATAGAACCGCATCCCGGTCTCGAGCGACTATTAGCTCGAAATGTTCAAGGATCGGCCGTTATGCAGCGCGGACCGGAGCGCGTTTTCGACGAGTATCTCGTGGCGGCAAGCCAGGCAGGCTCGCGCGCGGCATTCGACGCGCTCGCGCGCCGCTGGACGCCGCGTCTGTTGCGTTATGCGGCGCGGACGCTCGGGCCGGGCCGCGATTCCGCAGAAACCGTGCGCGACGTCGTACAGGAGACGTGGCTCGGCGCGATCCGCGGCCTCCATCGTCTTGCGGATCCAGTGCAGTTTCCGGCCTGGATCTATGCGATCACGACCCGCAAATGCGCGGACGCGATCCGCAAGGCCGTGCGCGCCCGGCGACTCAACGCGAGCTTGCAGGCGGAAGCCGCCACCAAGGCCCGCGGGAGCGACACCGATACCGCGGCGGAGCTCGACCTCGCTTCCGGCATCGCCGGATTGCCCCAAGACCAGCGCGCCGTCGTGTACCTGTTCTACGGCGAGGATCTCGGCATCGAGGAAATCGCCGCCACGCTCGATATTCCCGCCGGCACCGTCAAATCGCGCTTACACCATGCGCGCAATGCGCTCAAGCGATACATGCAACCCCTTTCGACCGTGACCCAAATTGGGAGGACACGACATGACCGACATCGATGACGCCATTCGCAAGACACTTTCCACCGAGGACGCCGAGCTCCTCGAGCGCTACGGAGCCGATCAGGCTCTGCACCGCCAAGTGCTCGAGATGTTCCACGGCAAGCTTTGGTGGATCACTGCTCTCGGCTGGATCGCGGGGTTCGCGTTATTTGCGGCCGGCTGTTACTTCTGGTGGCGATTCGCGTACGCCGAAGAGATTCGGCACATGCTGCTCTGGGCCGGCAGCGCGGGGCTCGCGTTTCTCGGCCTCGCGCTCGTCAAAGTCTGGTTCTGGCTCGAGCTGCAGAAGAATGCCGTCGTCCGCGAGCTCAAGCGCTTGGAGCTTCAGGTCGCG
>DATCIQ010000492.1:0-3246 GCA_036507635.1 Gammaproteobacteria bacterium | reverse complement strand
AGCGAGCTTCGCTCGCGATTCTTATATTCGCGAGCGAAGCTCGCTCCTACAAAGAGAATTCCAGCGAATCGCGCGTGATCTCGCGCACGCTCACTGTGCCCATTTGTTGCATGACGATGCGGAGCTCGCGCGTCAAAATGTCGAGCACGCGTTCCACGCCGGGCTGCCCGAACGCGCCCAAGCCCCAAAGATACGGCCGCCCGATGCAGATGCCCGCGGCCCCGAGCGCCAAGGCCTTGAACACATCGGTGCCGCGCCGAAAGCCGCTATCGACGACGACGGGAACGCGGCCGCGCACGGCCGCGAGCACCTCGGGCAGGCACTCGATGCTCGAGCGGCCCGTGTCGTCGGCGCGGCCGCCGTGATTCGACACGATGATGCCGTCGGCGCCGTGATCGAGGCAAAGCGCCGCATCCTCGCCCGTGACGATGCCTTTGACGAGCACCTGCATCGACGTCGTCTCCTTGAGCTGATCGATGTAATCCCACGTGAAGCCGGCTATCCCTAAGCGCATGCCGGTGAGATTCGCGCCGTCGAACATCGGCATCGCCCGATAAGCGGCCGCGAGGCCCGGCTCGTGACAGGCTTGGCAGATCTCGTTGTTATCGCGGCGAAAGCGCGCGATCGGCTCGAGATTCCGGGCCGGGATGTCGACCGTCAGCGCGAGCGCCGCGCAGCCGGCATTCTCCGCGCGCTTGATCATGCCGCGCGTGAGCTCCCAATCCGATGTCGGATAGAGCTGAAACCAGATCGGCGCGCCGCGAGCAGCGACGACGTCTTCGACCGAGAAGTTCGCGACGGTCGACAGAATTTGCAACGTGTTCTTGGTCCTCGCTGCGCGCGCGACGGCGACTTCTCCCTCGGGATGAAATGCGCCCTGTGCGCCGCACGGCGCGCAAAAGACCGGGGTATCGAAGCGCTGGCCGAAGAGCTCGACGCTCAAGTCGACGTTCGTTGTGTCGACGAGACGGCGGGGCTTCAGCTTGATCTTGGCGAAACCCTCGCGATTCACGGTGAGCATGGCCTGATCATCGGCCGCCTGAGCCATGTAGGCGTAGTGACCCGGCAACATGCGGGTGCGGGCGACCGTGTGCATGTCGAAGACGTTGAGGACTTGGTCGAGCGTCTCGATCGGAAGCTCCTCCTGGGCGAACGCGCGCGCGAGCGGCGCCATCGAGCTGAGCGCGTAAGCGAGCGGACTCTGAGCCACGAGCTTGAGCAGCTCCCGGCGCGCGCGAACTACGGTGTAACGTGACGTCATGAACGGCCCCCGCATTTTTCGTCAACTATACCGGCCCTCGCCGCGGCGGCGCACGCCTTTGGCGAGATAGTTCAAGGGCAGGCGCGTCGTGTCGACGGGTTTGCGCAGCACAAACGAGGAATGCACGCCGATGACGCCCTCGATCCGCGTGATTTTCTCGAGCAGAAAGCGCTGGTAGTCGTCCATGCCGGGCACGACGACCTTGAGTTGATAGTCGGCTTCCTGACCCGTGATGAGATAGCACTCCTGGACTTCGGGGAAGCCCGCGACGATCGATTCGAAGTTCGCGAATCGCTCCGGCGTGTGCCGGTCCATGCGAATATGAATGAGCACTGTGAGCTCGAGACCGAGCTTGGCCTGCGAGAGGCGCGCGGTGCGCTCGCCGATGATGCCGTCGAGCTCGAGTTGCCGAATCCGCCGCGAGCATGGCGACGCGGATAGACCTACGCGCTCGGCGATGTCCTGATTGCTCAAGCTCCCGTCGGCCTGGAGCTCGGAGAGAATCTTGAGGTCGTAGGTATCGAGCTTGTGGGTCGAGTCTGGCACAAATCACCAAGAACGCCTTGCCTGCTGGCAGAGTATTGCGATGGCGGGCAGGAAAATAGCACAAATAGGTCGACAATTCTCCAATTCTTAGCATAGACTGCCATGAAAATTCGGTTACCGAGCAGGAGCGTCATGACTTCGTTCGACCATCGTAAGTATCAGCCTTACCGGCCGCGTCCCGACCTAGTGCGCCGCTGGCCCGACCAGGTGCTTTCGAAGGCGCCTGATTGGTGCAGCGTGGACTTGCGCGACGGCAACCAGGCGCTCGTGCACCCGATGTCGGTCGAAAAAAAGCTCGAGCTATTCGACTTGCTCGTCGCGATCGGGTTTACGGAGATCGAGATCGGTTTTCCGTCGGCGTCGGACACCGAGCTCGCTTTCACGCGAGCTTTGATCGATGGGGGGCGGATTCCGGACTCGGTTACGGTGCAGGTGTTGACGCAGGCTCGCCGCGAGCTCGTCGAGAAAACCTTCGCCTCGCTCGTCGGCGTCAAGCGCGCGATCGTGCACGTCTACAACTCGACCTCGCCCGTGCAAAGGCAGCAGGTGTTTCGCGCGAGCGACGCCGAGATCGTCCAAATCGCCCTCAACGGCGCACGCATGCTCGAGGAAGGCGCCGCGCGTCATCCAAACACGGAATGGAGCTTCGAGTATTCGCCCGAGAGCTTCTCGAGCACAGAGCCCGAGTTCGCCGTTCAAGTCTGTAACGCTGTCATCGACGTCTGGCAGCCGGCCAAAGGGCGGCCTGTCGTCATCAATCTGCCCGCCACGGTCGAAATGACGACGCCGAACGTGTTTGCTGACCAAGTCGAGTATTTCTGCCGCAATGTCGATCAGCGCGAGCACGTGAGAATCAGCTTGCACACGCATAACGATCGCGGTTGCGCGGTCGCGGCCGGGGAGCTCGGTCTCATGGCCGGTGCCGATCGTGTCGAGGGAACGTTGTTCGGCAACGGCGAGCGCACCGGCAACATGGACATCATCACGATGGCCATGAACCTCTATTCGCAGGGCATCGATCCGAAGCTCGATCTCAGCGACATCGCGCGCATCATCGAGGTATACAAGCGCTGTACGGACATGCCCGTCCATCCGCGGCATCCGTGGGCCGGCGATCTCGTCTATGCGGCGTTCTCGGGAAGCCACCAGGACGCGATCCGGAAATCCATGGCCTATCACCGCGAGCATTCGCTGCCGCACTGGCAGGTTGCGTATCTGCCCATCGATCCGCGCGATCTTGGCCGGCGGTACGAAGAGGTCGTGCGCATCAACAGCCAATCGGGGAAGGGCGGTGTCGCCCTCGTGCTCGAGCGCGATCACGGCATCACGCTGCCGACCTGGATGCATCCCGCGGTGAGCCAAGTGGTGCAGGAGCAGGCTGATGCGGCCGGCGTCGAAGTCTCCTCGCGCCGCGTGCGGGAGCTATTTGTTTCGAAGTT
>DATCIQ010000491.1:0-2485 GCA_036507635.1 Gammaproteobacteria bacterium | reverse complement strand
GCTTCCTTCGGGCAACGTGATGACGTGCTCCGTGCCGCGCGTGCTGCGGTACGTGAGCCCGAGCGTCGATTCCGAAGCGCGCGCGCCGACATCGCGAAAATAATCGACGGTATCGATCGCGATCGTATCGCCGCTCGCGGGATCGGGCCTGCGCAGAGCGACTGTCAACGTCTCGCCGGGCCGCGGGTAATACTCGGGCACGTAGAACGACGGGTCGGGAAATTCGGGCGCCGTCGCAGGGATACCGCCGTAGTCCGCGTGCCAGATGTGGCCGACGGCGAATTGCCAGCTCTCCGACCACGGCGCGTTCGCGGACGCCGTGAGAGTCAGCGTCTCGGCCGTCGGCAACCGCGATTCCCATGCGATGCTTTGTTCGCCGGCCGCGAACGCGACCGTGGCCCGGCCCGCGGCGACCTCGATGCCCGGCGTCAACACGGCTTCGTTCGGCAAGAGATCGATAGGCAGCGTGAACGCGCCCGTCTCGGGCGCGACGCGCGTGATCGAGGTCGTGACTTGCCAATCGATATCGAACTCGATGCGGCGGACGACAGTCACAAAGGGCGGAAACACCGTGCCGCCGATCTCCGTGTCGTCGCCGGCCTCGCTTCGCTCGCGCGTGAGCTCGAGCGTCCCCGACGGCAAGCGGCCACCGCTCAACCCCGTGACGTCCCAACCGGACGCCGTCACCGCGATACGCCGCGGCGGCAGCGGAAACGGCAAGCTCACGCTGTCCCCGGCCGGCAGGGGCCCGCGCAGCACGACGCGATGCACGCCCGCCGCAAGCGACAGCCACGCGGTGCGCGCCGCGTCGCGAAACAAGAATCCCGCGCCCGCGCCGTCGACCGTGATCGACGTGGGGCGCCATCCGCGCGGCACGCTCGGCACGGGCACCGCCACCGGCGCCTGCACGGCCAGCTCGAGCTCGATGGTGAGATCGTCGCCCGCGACCTCGACCTCCGCGGCACTGAGCTCCGCGCACGCGGGATGACAAGGCGCGGCGCTCGTAAGTCTACTCCTGAGCTCTTCGAGCAGCGCCGGCGACGGAAACTCGGTGGCGGCTTGCGCATGGCTCGGCTGCGGCGTGGCAAGCCCGAGCACGGCGAGCGCGGCGAGCACGAGCGCGGATGCCGCCGCGCGGCCGCGCACGAGCTTCGCTGGCAGCCGCGTCGGTCGCCCTGCGAGCACCCACAGCAACCCAAGCGCAAGCGCGACGCTCGCAATCCGCCAGGCGCCGACGAGCCACGGAGCCAACATGACGAGGCGCATCGTTTGCCCGGCTTCGACGGGACCGCTGAAAGCCAGCGAGTACTGCGTCCAGATCCAATCGGGTAGCCCGGGTCCCGTCTGCACGAGCGCGCCCGGTTGATAGCGCGACAGCAAGCCGCCGATGCGGCCGCCTGTCACCCTGATCTCGTCGACCACGGCCTCGCGCACGCGCTCTTCGAAGGCTCCCGCAACTGCGGCAGCCGGCTGCGTGGCGAACAGATCGCGTGCCGGCGACGATGCGATGCCGCGGCCGAGCGCAGCGAGCTCGAGCTGCGGATAGATAGCCGTCCTAAGCTGTGCCACGGTGAACGGAATCAGCAACAGCACGAGCGCTGCGAGGCTGACCCATTGATAGCGCCGGCAGAAAGCTCGCAAGCGTCCTTCGGGCGCGACCCTCAAGAGCGCAATCGCGACGAGCAGATTGAGCCACGCCCAACGCGGCGCGCCCGGCTCGTGGAACGCGATCACGAGCGTGACGAGCGCGACGATACCCGCGCGGGGGCCGAACAGCCGCCACGTGGCGGCCGTGATGATGAGCACGAGAAAAATGTCGAGCAAGCTCCAACGCTCGAGCCACGCGCCGCGTGCTTGATCAGCGCCCGGCGCCGCAACGAGCCTAAACCCCGGCGGCACGTGCAGCGTCGTCGTCGCGCCATCGAAGATTGCGCGATAACCCGTGACCGGCAGGCTCGCCGTACGCGCGACCCTCGACGTGTCCGTGAGGCGGACATCCTGGGCACGCAGCTCGATGCCCTGCAAACCCGGCTCGACACCCTGCGTCACGAGCAGATTCTCGTCGCCGATCGCGGCCATCGTCATTGTGTACGGCGCCGCCATGTCGAGCCGCCACCCGCTCGACATACGGCCCGTCACGACATCCCGCGCCGTGAAGCCGCCGCCGTCGAAATCGAGCCAAAGATCGCGCCGCAACGAGAGCCGGTTCGCCTGCGCGGCATCGTTGCGGCTGCGCTCGACGATTGTGAGGGCTTGCTCCGCCGCGACGCGGTAGCTCGGCAGTTCCTGCCACTCGAACGGCACGCCGCTGCGCTCGGCATCGACGGGCTCCGCGCCTTCGAGTGCGGCCACGCGGAAGCGCGGCTCCGCCGCAAAGCTCCAAATTTCATCGGCGGGCCAGGGATCCACCACTGCGGCGCGTGCGAGCATCGCAACGGGCGCCGGCGAGCGTGCGCGCAGCGTCACTTGCCAGCTGCCCGGACGG